>CAYIIM010000081.1:0-1537 GCA_964363455.1 uncultured Candidatus Saccharibacteria bacterium | reverse complement strand
CAAAAATGTTGTTTTTGTTTTGCACCGCCACCGCCAGCCGTTCCAAACCCATACCGGTATCTACTCCTTTAATAGATAATGGCTCCAAGATTTTTTCTGCGTTGGTCCGCGCAGAGCTCGCCCCGAGCGTAGTCGAGGGGTCCGCGCCAGTCCGCGTTTTACAGTAGTATTCGTTAAAAACCAGATTCCATGTTTCTACGCCGTTGATGTAAATCTCTGTAGTGGGACCACAAGGACCTTCAGCACCTGTTGGACCCCAAAAATTATCTCCACGCCCGGAAAAACGCAAATTGCCTCTGGACTCGGAAAAACCTAGTTTGGACCAGATTGCCACAGACTCATTATCTCGCGGGACTTCGCCGTCACCACCAAAAACCGTTGCGCTTAAATTGGAAATTGGAAATTGGAAATTGGAAATTAAGAACTCGTAAGCGAGTTCGATGGCTTCGCGTTTGAAATATCCGCCAAATGAAAAATTTCCCAGCATTTCAAAAAATGTCAGGTGACTTTCGTCGCCCACCTCATCTATATCCGAGGTGCGGAATGATTTTTGAATGGAGACGGTGTTTTTAGACCCGAAGTCTTTAACCGGATCCTTCTCGCCCGTAAAATAGGGCTTAAACTGCTGCATCCCGGCCGTGGTTAAAAGCACCGAAGGATCATCCGGAATCAAAGACGCCGACGGCACCACAGCATGCCCTCTAGCCTTAAAAAACTCCAAAAACCGCTTTCTAATCTCCTGTGAAGTCATGGCTCAATTTTAACTAAAAAATCGAAAAAATCAAACCCTTGCATTATGCAATTCTTGTATAATACAAAATAATGCAAATTTAAACTCTGTATCTATTCGTATACTGAGATAGCGATCGCTATCTCAGTATATATTGAAAATCTCGCGAAGGTGAATCTCATTATCCAAAGAACTGGCCACAACCATCCTAACCCACGGCCTAACATTAAAAAACTCAATCACATAATCAAGCTCGTCCCGGCAGGGGTAGGGATAAACCAAAACACTTTTTTGATATTCGTAAAAACCCAGCCGCTTAAGAGTTTCCCGCAGAGCCTCTCGGGCAGGCTTGTGTCTTTCAGGAATATCAAACAAAACCATGCGCCACTTCTTGTCCCAAACTTTTGGTTTTTTGATCCGCATATTATCAATATTAAAGGTAACCACTCTCTTTTTACCCCTATCCGTCAGTACCATAGTTAAAGAACCTTCCGGATTTTCGCGTTCGCTTAGAAGTTTGGATCTGTAGAGACTTGATATTGCTTTTTCCAACGAACGTCTATTGATATTCTGCCATTCTCTCGATACCTCTTTCACCACACGAAAATACCTCTTCGGAGTTCTTGCCAAACTTAAACCAACCCCAGCTGCCAACAAAAGTAATATTTTCTGTTGGGTGGGACCTAACCGGCTTAATTTTCCACCCTTGGTCATAATTTTTTGGCCACAGCCAATCACCAAATCCTACACACTAGAACCCATCTCAAAAATCGCTTTCGTAGCGAAATGAGGGATTTTCGAGCGAGA
>CAYIIM010000080.1:0-1656 GCA_964363455.1 uncultured Candidatus Saccharibacteria bacterium | reverse complement strand
TGCCTCGCAATATTCTATAAGCATCGGCGCCGGAGGCAGCAGTCCAGCTAAGCGGTACTAAATTACAAGATACCGAGCCGCCTAAGCTTAAACTAAAATCTCCCGGTATAGGAGGCGGCGGTGGAGGTGGCGGCGCACAATTCGGGGTGGTGAAAGGGTTATTAGTAGCTCCGGGGGGAGAAAATTGTGGATGTTCGTCGAGATTTGAAGAAAAGTACGTGCCATCTGGCCACCATTGCATGTGGTAAGTGTATTGGGTGTTATTGGCGGCTCCATCCCAGGTGAAACTTCCTGCGATACATGGCAGTAAATCCGACGTGGGGCCGCCGGATATAGCAACTTTGAAGTACGGTCCGGACGCACACCAATGATCATACTGCGTTGACCAGCTAATGGTGACAACTGGATGGCCGCTTGAACAGGTAACGTATGCATTCGCGGACGAACAGGCCGGCGCCGCAATGCCCAAGCCCACGCCTTGGGTCCATTGGGGGGATTGCGAAGCGAGAGATAATTCAACAGCGGAAAAATTCGCCAATATCAAAACACCAGAAGCGATCAACAGCCCACCAAAAAGTATAATCGCGGGGATAATTATTTTTTTAGATAAAAATGGGTTTGCCATTTGGTTAAAGTATACCAAAATATTTATTAAAAACTTCTAATTGTTATCCACAGTCGCGCTATTTTTTACTTTCGGAGCGGATTAAGTTTTCCTCGACTTATTTATCAACGGCCATGAGCGATTAATACTCTAATGGCTTTGTTTACGCTCGATTTCGGGAATATCTAAAAGGCCCCGTTTAGCAATGGGACGAAAGTAAATCCGATAACTGCCGACTCGACGTCGATAAAGATTTTCTTCGCCCTGCATTAATTTCACATCGCCTTTGAATGGATTTGATTTCATTTCTTCCAACAAGGCGAAAATACGCTTTTGTTCGTCTTTTGGGAAACGTTTAAGACTTTTCATCGCTCGACGAGCCAATTTATAATCCCAATTCATTTTTTACTTGCTTTGAAGTAAAGAATTTTCCTTCGGCAATTTCTTGAAATCCTCTTTCAACGGCCTTTTTAGTGTGTTGGGATATAGATTCTGCTTTTGACCAAAAATCAATAAGCCGCTCATATTCTTTTCGCGGCAAAACCACCAAATCGTCTCCTTTTATTAATCTTTTTGGAATAGTGATGGTGTTCATATGTTTTATATTATCACGATCAAAACTTGAAAGTCAATGATTAGTTATTTGTTGCACGTTTCAGATTTTCCTCAATCGCTTTTTGAAACGCGTCGAGTCCCTCTGCGGCCGCGGAAGAATTATTTCCCGGATAGCTTTTTACCCAATCATCGAGAGTTAATTTTTTGGCAAGCGTTTGGGCTTTTCTAAATGAAATCGCCGCATCTCGATTTTCGCCAAGATTCAGTTCTGCCACGCCAAGTGCGTTCCAAAGCCAGGGATTATTTTTCGCTCCCAGGGCTTCCTTCAACGCCAGATTTATTGTTTTTTCCGCATCCGAGTACTTGCCTTGTTTTGATAAAATCCAGGCCAAATCGTTATAGCCAGCCCATTCTTTAGGCGCCCACTCTGTGAAGCGCCGGAAATCGGCTTCGGCTTTCTCTAAATCCCCCGCCTGATTAAGGTAGCCGTAAATGAG
>CAYIIM010000079.1:0-1731 GCA_964363455.1 uncultured Candidatus Saccharibacteria bacterium | reverse complement strand
TTATGCTCTTAACCGATAAGGACGGCCACCCGTTAATATTTCATAAAAGATACCTCTTTAAGGTAGTAGAATAATATGAATATCTTTGAAGACTTGAGAAAATCTATTGATGGTTTGCGACTGGCAGAATTTATGGAGGTAAGAGAAAAAATAAAAAAGAAACTTAAGAAGTATCCATCAAGCTACGGAGTTATTTTTAGTATATTAGATGAAGTTCAAAAAGAACATGAAAATCCCAGATAGCCTTGATTTGCTTAAACAAGCCGATATTACAGGAATCCCAGACCCAACTTTCTTAAAGAAAAGTATTGAGGGAAACCGTGGGGGGAAGATTACCAAACATGAAACAGCCTACGAGAAGTATTGTCAGTGGTCAGCTCTCCCTAAAAGACTTCGTGAACCCAAAACTCAGGATACCTTTGAGCGTAAATGGAAAGTCCCTAAAGGCTACGCTCACGTTTTTCGGGAAAGAAAGGACTATGATAACAAGAGGCGTGTTTATTTCTGGAAGTGGATGAATGATGTCTACCCAGATGTAGTTGACACCCTTTATATACAGGCAACTGAAAAAGGGAATATCAATGCGGCCAAATTCTTTGCCGAGTTGGTGTCCAAACACGATGAGGTTGAGAAACCCGCTCAGATTATCCAGCCCTTGACCATAATCGGGGTTCCACAGGAGAGAATTGAAAAGTTATTTGTCCCTAAAAACTATGAGGATGTTAAAGGGATAATCCCAATTGATGAATAATTGATGAATAAAGTAAAATGAAAATAATACACAAATGCCACCTATGTCTTAAAATGTTTAAGAATAAAAAAGGGTTATCTAACCACTTAAGGTGGCATAATGGATTGGCAAAAAAAATAATAGAAACACAGGGTGTAAAAGACAAACAAACAACACCTCAAAAACGATATATGCTTAGGAATCGAGAAAAATACAATCTTTGGTCAAAACAATATCAGCGAAGATTGAGGGAAATTGCTTTATTTGTTTTAGGAGAAAAATGTAAAATTTGTGGTTTTACTGATGAACGAGCATTACAAGTAGATCACATTAAAGCAATTGGGAATAGGTATAGGATGAGAAGTTCAAATGTTTATAAGGATGTGATACAAAATCCTAAAAAATATCAGTTACTTTGTGCTAATTGTAATTGGATTAAGAGGGTTGAGAAAGGAGAATACTTATTAAAATCTTAAAAGATTATCCGCCAAATTACAGGCAGATAAAAGAAAAGTTTAACCCGCCAATAAGGGCGGTATTCACCTATGGGAATGTCCTCTATTCCCCGTCAAACGATAAAATCCCAAAAGACCTTTTAGTTCATGAAACCGTTCATTCCCTTCAACAGGGTTTTAAGCCCGATATTTGGTGGGGCAGATATATCAAAGACCCTAAGTTTAGGTTAGAAGAGGAATTGAAGGCTTACAGAAACCAGTTTCAGTTTTACAAGAAAAATAATAAGTCGTGGATGCCCTTTTTAAAGCGGATATCTCAAGATTTATCAAGCCCAATGTATGGGAATATAATTTCTTATTCTGAGGCAATGAGAAAAATTTTATATGGATAATAACATAAATAGTCCTTTCAAAATAGAACCAACCTATAAACAATCGGCCTTTATAACCCATACGGAGCGTTACGGCTGCATGTCGGGTGGCTACGGCAGCGGAAAATCTTGGGGAGGATGTATGAGGGCTCTAATCCTTTCACAATATCCTAAA
>CAYIIM010000078.1:0-1807 GCA_964363455.1 uncultured Candidatus Saccharibacteria bacterium | reverse complement strand
TTTTTGCTGTTCGAGGAAACAGCTTGGAGAAAAGGATCCCAAACGGCAATCATCTCGTTGGGACTCCACATCTCATCCAAACGACGATATGGGGTCATCCAATGATTATCGTCTCTGCAAAGACATCTCACTACTCGATGAGCTTCGTTGTCACGAAAGATAGTGCCGACAAAAGCAACTGTTCTCGTCCCTCCACTATTAGTCATCGCCCACTCATCAGGTATCCGACTAGGATGTCGTCGACACCATTCCGGAAAGAGAGCGTTCAACAACTTTTTACCTTTTAAGTTCAAACCTGCCTCTTTCAGTAGTTTATCTCCCCGAATCTTTTCTCCCTTTTTTTGCGCTTCCGATTGGAAGAAACTGATTTGAGTCGGGTCAAAAATGATTGAACCCTGCTCTTGGTTTTGGAAAATCACCCAATCTTTGCTTGGCTTAGGTATTTCTCCATCCAAAACAATGGCATAGTTGGGAACGCAAATCTCTTTCTGCCCTCGCAGGAATTCTTCAAGCAACTCAAGATTGCCGGGTTCCAGGAGACGTTCGACAAGCTCCGGAGGCAACTTACCTACAATTGTCTCCATCATTCGGCAAATCAATTTAGGGTCCCAAAGAGTTTTATCTCCATCCATCCGATCCTCCTTTCTAGTTTATTGTAAATGTTCTGTTTGTTCAAAAACT
Organism: uncultured Candidatus Saccharibacteria bacterium; assembly: GCA_964363455.1. Taxonomy (GTDB): domain Bacteria; phylum Patescibacteriota; class Minisyncoccia; order UBA6257; family 2-01-FULL-56-20; genus VMFW01. The sequence continues at coordinate 1,126 of CAYIIM010000078.1, read as the reverse complement.
AAACCAACCCTAGCAAATTATTTCCTAAATAGCAATTTTATGTTTACAATAGAGCCATGACAGAATATATTGTCCCGCTTGAAGAAGAAAAACAATTACTGGCAAAATTGGCTCAACGCCAAGATGCCGAAGCGAAGCGTCTACGGCATTATCTTAGTTTGCCAGATTTATCGCGCGCGACCGACAGTCCCCTTCATGCCATTGTCGAACAAGTGAAAAATCTGCCCCTTTTCAAGGATTTTGACCTCATCACTATTCCCGAAATTGTCTCGACTAAAGTCAGTTTCGATTTATTCAATTTCGCTCCCGATCATCCGGCGCGCAGTCACTCCGACACTTATTATATTGATGAAGAAAATATTTTGCGGACTCACGACACGGTGATGTGGTATTACTATCTCAATCAACCGAAAGTTAAAGAAAAAATTGCAACCAACCAATCAGTCGGAGTTTTATGCTACGGTAAAGTCTACCGCAAAGACGAAATCGATCGCCGGCATCTGAATATCTTCCATCAAATGGGCGGATTATATCTGGTACCGGATTCACACCCTACTTTAACTATCGATGATTTGAAAAAAGTGCTGACGGATATCACCCAAAATCTTTTCGGTGCAAAAATTAATCTCCGTTTCAACCCCGATACCTTCCCCTACACCGATCCGAGTTTGGAAGTGGAAGTGGAAAAAAATAATCAGTGGATTGAGATTTTAGGTGGCGGAATACCGAGAGAGGGGGTGCTGGCAAACTTCGGCGCGAAAGGTTATCACGGTTGGGCCTTCGGCTTCGGCCTCGAACGGCTCGCTATTTTGAGTCTGGATTTGCCCGATATTCGGCTCCTTTGGTCGGCTGATCCGCGAGTAAAAAAACAATTAAAATTGGGACATCAATATCAAGCGGTTTCCAAATATCCACCGATCACCCGCGACATTTCTTTCATCGTACCGAACTCGTTTATTCCTAATAACTATTTTGATCTCATTCGCGATCTGGGTGGCAATCTAGTTGAGGAAGTTAAATTATTGGATAAATATGAGAACGCCGTCAAGTTCGGCGCCGAAAAAATTAGTTACACCTATCGAATTATTTATCGCCATCTTGATCGAACACTGACTAACGAAGAAAT
>CAYIIM010000077.1:0-1920 GCA_964363455.1 uncultured Candidatus Saccharibacteria bacterium | reverse complement strand
TTATGGCCATTTCCCCATCCTAGAGGAAACCGCCATATGTGTGTGCACATTACCGGCCCCTATTGACAAAATTGAAATATGAGAGTACTATTACCCTCAAGCAGAAGAGATGTCGTCGAATTTCTAAACGCAAAAAAATAAACAAATGACAGGAACAATCAAAACTCTCACAGATCGAGGATTTGGTTTTATTGCTCGCGAAGGCGAAGCGAAGGACCTTTTCTTTCACTCTAAGGAGTTGAGTGGTGTTACTTTCGATGAACTCAAAGTTGGCGATACCGTCTCCTTTGAAATCGTTGACGGTGAAAAGGGTCCGAGCGCGACTAACGTCTCCCGAGCCTAAATACCTAATTCGACAGAGGCCGCTTGATCGCAAGATTGAGCGGTTTTTGTTTTTGCTTCAGGACTAGACAGATTTTTGGAAAATCAGCCTTTTGGAGTTGGTATTTGTAAAAATATAGAAAATGCTATAATTCTCCCTATAGATCCGCCGGGCGGGCGGACAAGCACTTAGGTCGAAAACCCTCGGCTTGTGGCTCATAACTTGTGATTTATGGGTTGCGGGCGGAGGAGATAAACAAACAAAATCAAAAAAATATGCCAGGAAAAGCTAATTCAGCGTTTATGAAGCCGCTCACAGTCAGTTCTGAGCTCGCGGCGGTGGTTGGGAAAGGCCCAATGCCTCGATCAGAAGTGGTGAAAGCCCTTTGGGTTTACATCAAGAAGCACGATCTTCAAGATCCGAAAAACAAGAGGAATATTGTTGCTGACGAAGCCTTGAAGAAAGTCTTTGGCGGAAAAGCAGTGGTCAATATGTTTGAAATGACGAAACTCGTTTCAAAGCATCTGACATAAATAATTTTCTTGTACAAGAAAGCAAAAGACCGCTCTATATGAAGCGGTTTTTTGTTTGTAAAGCTGACTTGACGTTGGTTTGATGGAGAGATATGATTAGCGCATTAATGAGCGACAGGATAAGAAATTGCGTTTATAATTTAAGAACCAAGGCTGGAGTGACTCAAGAGGAACTAGCAGAGGTGGTGGGAGTGACGCGACAGACAGTGATTGCAATCGAGAAAGGGAATTATACGCCTTCGGTGATGCTCGCGATAAAGATTGCCAGGTTTTTTAAAAAATCAGTCGAAGATGTTTTTGAAATTGTGAGATGAGTAATCTAAAAGGGGAGATTATATTAGGAGGGGTTTTGATTGTGCTTTTAGTTTTATTTTTGAATCCGTTTGAAATATGGATGCCGGATATGGCGACGATGACTATGATGGCGATGCTTTTAGTGGTTTTTGGAGTTTTTGCGGTGTTTGTCACTAAGGAAAAAGTGAGGGATGAAAGAGAGGAGATCCACCGCATGCGAGCCGGGAGAATAGCCTTTCTTTCGGGAGCGACGGTTTTGGTTTTAGGTATTATATATCAAAGTTTCAAGCACACGCTTGATCCGGTGTTGGTAGTGGCGCTCGCGGTAATGGTGGTGGCAAAAATTGTAACTCTGGTTTATTCAAGGGAAAAAAGTTAAAAAGTTATCAACAGGGTTGTGTAAAGTAGACTTGACATTGGTTTTAGGGAAGTTAGAATTGGTTTATGAATAAAAAAATAAATCTCAGGTGGGGTTTGGCGGCGGGGGCGATTGTGGCGATTATTGGCGGAGTGGTTGTTTTTGGAGCGATAGTTTTTTGGAGTAGCTCTGATAACTCTTCGGCGCCGGAGGCAATGGAAAAAAAGGTGATGATTGATGAGGGGGGAGTGATGAAGGAAGAAGAAAAAGCGATGTTGGCGGGGGGGCGGGCGCTCATGAGCGGCCCGAAGCTGCTCCTGCTCGACGAGCCGACCAACGGGCTCGCGCCGCTGATCGTCCGGTCCCTCGAAGGGCAGATCCTCAAGCTCAAGGAGGCGGGGATCAGCATCCTG
>CAYIIM010000076.1:0-1961 GCA_964363455.1 uncultured Candidatus Saccharibacteria bacterium | reverse complement strand
GATGGCCAAGGCCTCATGCTTTTCGAAATCATTTCAGCGCTTTTTATCAAAACGCTTTTCTCTCCCTTTTTGGTTTTGAAGGCACTGCCCGCAACCTGAATAAAATCACCCGTATCCAGGGTTTCATTTAGGAAATCGAAGTTTTTGAGTTCGTTGGCGTTAAAAACAACCTGTATCTTTCCACTACCATCTTTCAAATCCGCAAAAATTATCTTGCCTTGGTCGCGCCAAGACATAAGCCTACCGACAATTGAGATATTTTTTTCTGACTCCTCTAATTCACTAAATTTTTCCAAAACTTCGGCGATTAAAAAATCCCTCCTAACTGAGGCGGGATAGGGATTTCCAAGCTTCCTATATTTTTCGAGTTTTTTTAACCTTTCGTTTATTAAATCGTCCAACATAGCAATATTATTCAATACCTACAACTTCATAAACCACCTCTCCTTTTGGGGTTTTTACTTTAACAACATCACCGGCTTTTTTGCCTAAAAGTTCCTTGCCCATGGGCGATTCATTAGATATAAGGCCTGTTAGCGGCTTAGCTTCTGAAGACCCTACGATGGTATAAGCAAAAAAATCGCCGTTCTTTTTTATTTTCACCCTAGAACCTATCCTAACGGTTGCCGTTCCAAGGGACTTCTTAATAATGGAGGCGCTACGCAAAGTTTCTTCTATCTGATTTATTTTCTGTTCCAAAACATTTTGCTCCTCCCGGGCCTCTTGATATTCGGAATTCTCCGAAAGATCTCCCATTTCCTTAGCTTGCTTCAAACGTTCGGCTATATCTTTCCTTCCCTTCTTCTTTAATACAACAAGCTCGTTTGAGAGTTCGTCATAGCGCTCTTGAGACAAATAAGTTACATCTATTGTCATTTTTTTAATCGGTTATTATAGTACCACATCAAAACATCTCTGGCTATCGGTACGGCATTAAGACTTCCTTCACGGGCATTTTCTACCATAACTAAAATTGCTATCTCTGGATTTTCATAAGGAGCGTATCCCACAAAAAAAGCGTTCAGCTTGGTGTTATTGTTCGTCTGGGCCGTTCCAGTTTTCGCAGCAACGACAACGGGTAAATCCCCAAGAAGACTTGCCGTACCATAACTCTTAGAAACAGCGTCTCTCATTCCTTTTTGGACCTCCACCACCACCGTACCTATCTCCGAACTCAAGTCCCTCAGAACTTCCGGCGAGGACTCCAATATTTTTTTACCATCCTTGCTATCAATGCTTTTCATAATAAGAGGTTTATAAATTTTCCCTCCGTTTGCTACCGCCGCAATATAATTTAAAAGTTCAATTGGGGTTACTAAAAGATCTCCTTGGCCGATACTTACGTTATATGTATCTCCCAATCTCCAAAAATCGCTGGTAGTTCTCTCTTTCCATTCTGGCGTGGGCAGAAAACCGCTCTCTTCAGCGGGTAGATCGATTTTTGTTTTTTCGCCCAAACCAAACTTCGTCCACCAGTCCCTAAGTCTTTCTATGCCCAAGCCAACCTGGCCTTCAAATCCGCCACCGATTTCATAAAAATAGACATTAGAAGAACGGGCAAGTGCGCTTTGCAAATCAACCCAACCATGCGCTTTCCAATCCACAAAACGACTGGGATTATTTTTGTCATAAGGATTCGGAACTTCTATAAAACCGACGGATAGTATCTCTTTCTCGGGACTAATTATACCGCTCGAGAGCGCGGCGGTCGCCATGAGCGGCTTTATTGTAGAACCAGGGTTATAGAGTCCACTTACAGCGCGGTTAAAAAGAGGGTTATCATTCGATTTTAGAAACTTAGCTACGGAAGACGGATCAAATCCTGGAATACTTAATAAGGCCAAGACTTCTCCATTTTGCGGGTTCAAAGCGATCCCCACCCCACTCGATCTTCCTAACCGCCTCAATCCGTGAAGCAAGCTATCGTAAAAATATCTTTGAAACTCTCCATCAATAAAAGT
>CAYIIM010000075.1:0-1992 GCA_964363455.1 uncultured Candidatus Saccharibacteria bacterium | reverse complement strand
TTGGATTAACGAGACAACGCTCGACTCGCAATTCAGGCCTCAAAACCTATCGAAGCCGTTCATCCCCAGTTTTACAACTTCGATTTCCTAAAAAGAAACCGTAGTCATTAGTTAACGCATTGAGAAAGCCTAGAGTTACAACTTTGTTTTTACGGATTCACTCCGTCGAAGTTGCAATACTGGGCATCCCCATTGCGGCTATATCATACCAGAAAACCCATAAAAAGCAAGGCTGAGACTGTCATTGTTTTTCCCCTCCCTCGTTGACAAAAAACCCCATTGACCTAAAATAAATTCTGTTATGAGGGGCTCTGTCTATTAACACATAGAAGTGGATCCCTCACGAACAATTCGTGTGGGCGACATCGTTCGCCCGGAGCTCGCCTAATGGCGGGTCACAAACAAGAGTCGGGGGTCTCCCTCACCGGACACCCCCACTCCCCTTACCTAATTCGTCTTCGAAAACTCTTAAAGAACTAATCCCATCCTTAAACCTCGTTTAAACAATCAAATCACTGCCCCCGAAGTCCGCGTCACCGATGAAAAAGGTGAGTCTTTGGGCGTCATGAAATTAAGCGACGCTTTAAAGCTCTCGATGGAACGCGGCGTCGACTTAATCGAAATCGTAGCTAGCGCCAACCCACCCATCACCAAGCTCATCAGCTACGACAAATATCGCTTCCAAAAGGATAAGGAGCTCAAAAAAGAACGCATCGCCCAAAAAACCGCCGGAATCAAACTCGTCCAGATCAGCGCCAAAGCCGCTAAAAACGACTTGATGATCAAAATCCGCCAGCTAGAAAAATTCCTTAACGAAGGCCACCCGGTGGAAATCAGTATGCGCCTCCGCGGGCGAGAAAAATACATGAAAGATTGGGCCCGGCTTAAAATGAACGAATTTCTTAAAATGATCCCGTTTGAATACCGACTCACCGGCGAACCCAAATTCGGCGGAATGGGTATGCAAGCCCAGATCGCAAAAAAGTAGCCCCAAATTGACTTATCCAAGAGGTTAGTTTATTATTCTCCCATTCGCGTCATTTGCTCTTATTCGCATTGTTCGCGAACACTCCGATGGCCAATAAAACATCCAAAAGCTTAACCAAGCGCATCAAAATTACCCGCACCGGTAAGGTTATTCGCCGACCAATGAGCGTAGATCACTTCCGGATGAGCAAAAGCAAAAAAGTGAAACGCCAACAGCGAAACACCCGAAAACTGAACTATTCAATCAAAAAGCTTTCCAAGCAACTCGAGTATACTTCTTAAATTTTTTTATTTTTAATTGTCACTTTTCATTTTGATATTTAAACTTTAAATTTCTTATCATGCCCAGAGTTAAACGCGGTACTACCGCCCATCGCAAAAGAGAAAAAGTTTTAAAAGCCACCAAAGGCTTTCGTTGGGGCCGCAAATCTAAAGAGCGCGCCGCCAAAGAAGCCCTGCTTCACGCGCAATCTCGCGCCTTCCGCGGCCGAAAAGAGAAAAAGCGAACCTTCCGCACTCTCTGGAATGTTAAGATTAACGCCGCCTCTCGAACCGAAAACATCTCTTACAGCAAACTCATCGACGCTTTAAAGAAAAAGAAAATCAAACTCGACCGAAAGATTCTCGCTCACCTCGCTGAACACGAACCTAAAGTTTTCAAGAAAGTTATCGAAAAAGCCGTTTCCTAGGAAATGGCTTTTTCTTTTCTTAATAATTCTATTTTCTTCTTCGTCCCCCAGGCATAACCACCCACACTACCGTCCGACCGAACCACTCGGTGGCAAGGGATGCCTTTGTCCATTCCGCCGTGACGATTCATAATGTTGCCGACCGCTCGGGCTGCTCGGGAGTTGCCGGCGCGGCGGGCCACTTCTTGGTACGTTAACGTTTGGCCTTTGGGGATGCGCCGGACCACTGCGAGCACTTTTTCCTTGAAGGAAGTCATAGGCATTTTTTAAAACTTTTTGGCTGTCGCGATACTTTCCTAAAATTCTACTTGCTTCT
>CAYIIM010000074.1:0-2005 GCA_964363455.1 uncultured Candidatus Saccharibacteria bacterium | reverse complement strand
GAGGAAGCTTTGGGCGGAAATAAACTTGAGACTTTTATTGATGGAGAGTTTCAAAAATATTTTTACGATAGCTTGCTGGGTGGATTGAGGCGGTTGGGAAGATCGAGTGGAGTGGGAATCGCTTTGAACCCCCAAAACGGAGAAGTCTTAGCTTTATTAAGTATTCCAGGGTTTGATCCCTCTTCCGTCGCTAAGTTTCTAAAGTCGAATGATAATCCTCTTTTTAACCGCGCCGTGAGCGGACTTTATAATCCTGGCTCTACAATAAAACCACTCGTGGCGACAGCTGCGCTTTCGAGTGGCATAATCGGTCCAGAGAAAGAGATATTATCTATCGGTTTTATAGAAGTTCCGAATCCTTACGACAAAAATAATCCCAGTCGTTTTGTGGATTGGAAAGCACACGGTTGGGTTGATCTAAAAAGCGCCCTTGCTCGTTCTTCTAATGTCTATTTTTATGAAATCGGCGGCGGCTTTGAAGGTCAAATTGGCTTGGGCATAGAAAGGCTTAAAGATTGGTGGACGAAGTTTGGTTTGGGTGAAAAAACAAAAATTGATCTTCCTGCCGAAGAGAGTGGCTTTTTGCCCACACCAGAATGGAAAGAGAAAACTACCAGCGATTTTTGGAGGTTGGGAGATACATATAACGTAAGTATTGGCCAAGGAGATCTTTTGATAACCCCAATTGAACTTTTAAATTATATTGCGGCGGTAGCAAATGGGGGAAAAGTTTATAAACCCATTATTATGAAAAGAATTGATGATGGGGGTGGTAAAAAAATATTGGAGTCAAAGCCGGAAGTCTTGAGAGACTTGAGTTCGGAGATAGGTGCGGTGGTGGGAGAGGTTCAAAAAGGAATGAGGGACGCTGTTTCTAAAACATATGGTACTGCGAGTCTTCTTGGAGATCTACCTGTTGCCGTTGCCGCGAAAACAGGAACAGCCCAGACAAACAATAATACTAAGATTAATGCTTTTTTTGTCGGATACGCGCCTTATGAAAATCCAGAGATAGCAATTTTGGTAATGGTAGAAAATGCCCGCGAAGGAAGTCTTAATGTCGTGCCGGTAGCCAGGGATGTTTTGATGTGGTACTATAATAACCGATTAAAAAAATGATAATAGATGTAACTTATTTATCTCAAGAGCGCTATGACGAACTTTCTAACGAGCTTGTCGTATTAAAGAAGAAAGGAAGGAAAGATATAGCTGAACGTTTGAAGCAAGCTAAGGAAATGGGGGATCTTTCGGAGAATTCCGAATATCAAGAGGCCCGTGAGGAGCAAAATGTTTTAGAACAGAAAATAAATCAGATAGAAGAAACCTTGCGTAGCGCCTCTATTATTAAGAAGTCTCTTGGAACCGCAACCGTTAGAATAGGTTCCAAGGTGAAAATAAAAAAGAACGGTGATTTTTTTGCCTACACCATTGTAGGGTCTTCAGAAGCTAAGCCGCTCATGGGTCTTATATCTAATGAATCGCCCATGGGTAAGGAACTTTTAGGCAAAAAAGCCGGTGATATTATTAAAGTAAAAACCCCCAAAGGAGAGGTGGTTTATGAGGTTGTAGGTATTGAATAATATGTTAGACGATTTAATAAACGAAAGGTTAAAAAAACTCGAAAAATATAGGAAGCTCGGAAATCCCTATCCCGCCTCAGTTAGGAGGGATTTTTTAATCGCCGGAGTTTTGGAAAAATTTAATGAATTAGAAGAGTCGGGAAAAAAGATTTCAATTGTCGGTAGGCTTATGTCTTGGCGCGACCAGGGTAAGATAATTTTTGCGGATTTGAAAGACGGTAGTGGTAAGATACAGGTTATTTTTAATGCCAATGAGCTCAAAAACTTCGATTTTTTGAATGAAACATTGGACACGGGTGATTTTATCCAGGTTGCGGGCAGCGCTTTCAAAACTAAAAAGGGGGAGAAAAGCGTTTTGATAAAAAGCGCCGAAATGATTTCGAAAAGCATGAGGCCTTGGCCATCCACGTGGTTTGGCATAGAAG
>CAYIIM010000073.1:0-2089 GCA_964363455.1 uncultured Candidatus Saccharibacteria bacterium | reverse complement strand
GGCATAAAAAGAAAAATACATAACATTGAAATCTCGGCGAAGCCGAGATACAAAATTTAGTATTGTGCTTGACCCACCCTCCCGTTCGCGCACAAATCCTCGTCGTTTTAGGAGATATTATAAAACGTCGAGAATTACTCCCTTACTGAAAAAGTTAAAATTAAGCCTTATTTATCAACACTTTTTGACCCTTGACAAACCAGTTTATATTTGATATACTTATTGCAGTAAAGTCAAGTTCTTTAAAAGTGAGGCAAGCGCTGTGGACATAATCAATTTTGTGTCTAGTGCGCTTGTCTCAACAAAGAGATGAGTCGTTACCCGAAGCGATTTCGGGAGATCCAAAACATAGGAGAAATACCATGACGACGAATCAACACGTTTCGGAAAAACTTCTTCGGATGCTGATTGAAAAATCAGTTTCGGAGAAGCTCGGCGGACTCACTCGTGAGTTCGCAGACTTCACCAAGGGCATGAGCGACGCGGAAAAAAAGGAAACCGCACTCATGATCCTCGGAATGGTGGAAACCGCTACTAGCGAGTTTTTCACCAAGATGAAGATCCGAATCGAATCCAAGCCGGTCTAGTCAGAGTAATTTCGTTCCGCTTTACTGCTGAACGAAGAACAAGAATCTGACCTGACCACCCTGAGGGCACACCCACAAAGTGTGCCCTCTTTTAATTGTTATATTTTCAAAAAATAATTTATAATAATTATTATGATTAAACTCACATGGGATGATATAGAAAACATGACAGATAAAATATCTACGAAAATAAAAGCTAGTGGTTTTAAACCAGACTATATTATCGGTCTAACGACTGGCGGACTAATTCCACTTTATTATATGGTAAGAAAATTAGAAAATAATCGTAACTTTTTGACAATATCAGCAAATTCTTACATCAAAAATGTAAAAGGAGATTTGGAAATTAGATATTTACCTAAAATTGATTTGAGTAATAAAAAAGTGTTGCTTGTTGACGAAATCTCTGGAACCGGTGATTCTCTCAAAGGAATTTCAAAGATTCTAATTGATGAATATAAGATCGGAGAATTAAAAACTGTGACTTTGGTTGTTTTAAAAGACAGTAAATTTTATCCAGATTTTTATGCTCTTGAGGAAGGGACGGATTGGGTTGTATTCCCTTGGGATAAAGCCGAGTTCCCGGAGTATTTCAAAACTTGACATGGTATTTTTTATCCTGTATAACGAAGAAAGTGAGTTCATTAAAAAATTCTTGCAAATCGCCATAGCTTTAAGGTCTTGAGTTAAAATCCGAGATTTTAAAGCTGTGGCGACAATTCTGTCGTTCAGCCAAGCAGGGAGAAAGATCATGAATCGTTATCACCCGGTGTACGATGGTGTAGCTCACTCCAGAATCGAATTGGAGCGGAGAATCGAAGAGAGAGAACGCCAAGGGGAAAGAGAAGGTGTCTCTCGCTACAGAACACAGCAGGATGTGGACGACATGAGGAGAACCTTCAACAACAGGGAAAGCGAGAGGGAGAGGGAAAAGTAGAGATGAAAAAGAAGTTGCTGCTCGTCCTCGTAATGGCACTGGTGATCGGACTCCCATACACGGGGGTCAATCCACAGACCATCACCAACATTTTGTTGGTACTCTCCGTCGCAATTCTGCGACGTCGCTAGCAAGACGGTCTCAAAGCTACCGAATAAAAAGCTTTGCGTCCTTAGTAAGACTGTTCTGGGTTCACGGACGAAAAAATAGAACCCTGATGCGTGCGATAGGCACGCGATCCCTCACTCACTAGCGTTGCAATGCAAACCTAGTGGTGAGTAGTAAAATGGACGTTATGAATAATTTTCATTTTACTACTCATAAAAATAAAACTTCCTGAATTAATAAGTTTTATTTTTAGAACGTCCGCCCCGCCAAAAAACAAAAAGCCAAAGCCCGCGCGGATTCCTCCCCAGACCCCTCCTCCGCGCGGGAACCCGAATTCAGAACCCCGCCGAATTTCAAAAACATTAGCCGAAGTTTTGCGAAATCCTTTCCCCAGAAAATAGTTTTCGCAAAACTTCGTCCATTTTACCGAACGGCTCACTTACTGGCATTTGAGCCG
>CAYIIM010000072.1:0-2116 GCA_964363455.1 uncultured Candidatus Saccharibacteria bacterium | reverse complement strand
CTGTAAATCTCGCGCCCCATGGGCTACGGGGGTTCGAATCCCTCCCCGTGCACCAAGTAGGAAATTGCAAGTTTGAGATAGCCACCTCGCTTCACTCAGCGGTCAAAGCGTATTGTATTTTGGACTCAAAAATGAATTGGCGGTTTTGCATTCGGGGAAAAGAAAATTTTTTAATCCAAGACAGAGACCCAGAAAAAGCCCCTATTTTAGGGCTTTTTCTGGGTCTCTTGACAGAATGCTCCGTTTCTGTTATACCAGCGATAGTAAATTGATGGTCAGTATTCCTGCAACACAATAGCTTAGAAGTCCATTTTTTCTTGGTTATTGTGTCGCAGGAATTTCGAAACCCCAAACCCAAACGAGAGGAGTGACCATCACGAAAAGGTCCGTTCTTTCCCAACACGAGCAAGGTTCCGCCGAGCAGGTCGTGGCTCATGCCGTATGGCAGCATTCGAGGGGTCGCAATCCCTCCATGTCTTTCGTGGGCGAACACAACCCCCGCAAGGCCTTGGTGCTCGCCAACTCCGTGATCCGCGCGGCCCAGCATACCAAGCTCATCAATTCGTTGGGTGCTGTTGTGGTGCGACGCAAGTCCTACAACGACATGACCGACGCCGAAATCAAGATCGCCGCGAGGTACATCATCACTTCGTCCTCCTCGGAGGCGGAAGTGCAACAGCGACTCCGCGACGAGCTCGGTTATCCCTACGGTGCCACTCTTCACACCACCATCCCCGACGACGCGACCGGAAGGGAAGCACGGGAACTGGTGCGAGGCCTCGGAGGTCTCGTGATGAAGAATGGTGCGATGGCGATGGCCATGATGCACGGCCACGACGGCACCATCAGCCTCTGATCGGAACAGCAACAAGGACTGAGCAGACCCACTGCTTGCCCGCCATGTCTTCGGACCTCTGGCGGGCTTTCTCCTTTTATTTATGCGTAAATGTTCTATCATTTGATTGTATTCGCTTTGCGAATTATTGGATTGAATGCCGCCAAAGAACCTGACGAAAAACATCGGCTCAAACCATATTTTGATTTTGGGGAAAAGAAAAATTTTTAATCACATGGAGCCACAAAATACAACCGTTAGTTACGCTGGTTTTTGGAAAAGATTCGCCGCTTTTGTAACTGATATGTTCATTTTGTCCATTGGTAATTTTTTTATTGGAGTTATATTTGGTATTCCCTACGACGTTCTTACGGGCAAAGCGGAGTTTGCGGGGTTTGCCGAGGACTACATTCTTAGTTTTATCTTGAGTCTTCTGCTTGTTTGGATTTACCAAGCGGTTATGGAAAGCTCTGTTAAACAAGCAACTCTCGGCAAAATGACTCTCGGAATAGTAGTAACCGATTTGTCCGGAAATCGCATATCTTTTAGAAAAGCATCTGGTCGCTATTTTGGACAGTTCCTTTCCGGATTTATACTCGGTATAGGATTTCTTATGATTGGTTTTACCGCAAAAAAACAGGGACTTCACGACATGATGGCAGGATGTCTTGTTGTAAATAAAACGCATAGTTCTTAAAAAATTTTTGATATGCAAAAATCTCACATTTATATTTTGATAGCTATTGTCGCAGGATTTTTTCTTGTCTTTCAGTGGCAGATAAATAAAATGGACCGGAAGCTAACATGCATTTATAACCAAATAAATGCTTTGCCGTCTTTTGTAGTCCCAGAATTGCGAGCTGACCTAGACGCTTTACAGAAACAGGTTGAGTTCGTTGAATCATCTTGCGATAAGGGTTATATTTTTACGGGTATTCCGAAATAGGAATTTGCCGCCAAAGAAAAACTTGAAATTGTCATCGGTGCGGCCCCGCCGCCTTTCGGATTTTTCGCGGGGGTTTCTCGCCGTCTGCGGTGGCGAAATGGGTTCGCACTAATTCAAGAATAGAGCACCAAGCGCCAGGATAGCTCAGCTGGTAGAGCAACAGTTTTGTAAATTGTAGGTCGTGGGTTCGAATCCCTCTCCTGGCTCCAGATGAAAATTCACTTTATAGGTATAGGAGGTATTGGAGTAAGCGCATTGGCTAGGTTTCTCCTAGCTGAAGGAAACGAGATATCTGGTTCTGATTTAGTCGGGTCCAAATTAATAGAAGATCTCCA
>CAYIIM010000071.1:0-2278 GCA_964363455.1 uncultured Candidatus Saccharibacteria bacterium | reverse complement strand
TGCTTCGCCGCTACCATATTGGATTATACTCCAATATTGTTATCAAGTGCAAGATCGGATATGCTGTGGATATGAAAAGGGGTATCTCAAAAAGACTTGGAGCGAATATCAAACGAATACGTACTGAAAAAGGGATGACACAGGGTGATATATTTCGCGCCCTTGATTTAGATCGAGGATATGTTAGTAGCTTGGAAAGTGGGAAAAGAAACCCTACATTAGCCATGATTGAGAAAATAGCTGGTGCACTTGGAGTATCAAGCGATGAACTTTTAAAATAACTATGACAAAAGAAGATTTTTTCAATCTATACGATAAAAAGGAAACAGATAACTCAATTACACAATTTAGTAATGAGGTTGGTTTTTCTTTGATACGAGATTATCCAAAAAACACTCCTTACAATAAAGATGGAAAGAAAATGTTTATTAAAGTTGCCTTGCTTAAAGATAAACTTTTCTATTCCGTCGATATGACCAAACCGGAACAGCGAGACGGAGAACAAGTGAGTTATATAATAACCGAAGGACAAGAATATCGAAAAAAGACCACCAATTTTTTCTCTGACAATCAGGAACCTTTTATTTTTGACGAGAATGAGAAAAAGATAATTTTTAAACCAAAGAATAAAAAACTTACTCTGAATGAGTTCGTCGATATCCTTGTCCTCAATCATTTATCAGATCGTCTGTTTTTCAAGCGAATATTAAACTTTATTTCTGGTCTTATATTAAAAATTATTTTTTGGTTATCAGATAAACATTATGATAGTGTTAAAACAGCAATAGACCAGTACCACTTTAATAAAAATCAATCTTACACCGAGGAAAAAATAAATAATGTCGATCCTTTTTTCAAGTATTTTTTGATTTCTAGAAATACGCTTTTTGGTGCTTTGATTTTTGCTTTTTTGTTTGCTGTTCTACTTTCTCAATGTAAATTTATAAGAGAATTTACCGTAGCAAACCCGTTGATTGTTCTCGCCTTTTTCTTACTATTATCATTTTGCGAGAAAATTTCAATCTGGCTTAACGCTAAGATAAAGGAATTTTTTACACCCCGTAAATTTTATAACGAAAAGCCAAATTTTATTGAGAATTTACATAATTATCAGTATCAAAATAAGTTTAAATTGAGGTTAAAATAGGCCATTTTTTGCTCTTGACAGATTGCCTATCATTTGCTATAATACGAGGGTCAATCATACCGATTGATCGTTCTCTACTATGGTGAATAAATTACAGGCTACGGCACTGGATTTATAACTATGGACTGGGACGAAACCTTTAAGGAGGTACGTGATGATGTTCTTTGACTTCGTGGTTCAACACTGGTTTCTCTCACTCGTCTACGTTCTCGTGACGGCGACCACTGTGTTCCGGTTCCGGCGGCAGGTCGCAATGAAAACCAACTGGTACAGAAATTTGTACTATCGTCTGGTGGTTCAAGCGCCTTCACCGCAACTGGAGGGTGTTGGTAAAACAATACTCTTCGTGGTACGCATGCCACTCACGCTCTTGCTTTTCCCAATCGCTCCAATTCTTTGGTTCGTTCTCGGTTACTTGGACGCCAAAGAGCAGAAGCGACGAGACGAGGAAGGCAAACAGCGTCGCGAGCGTGAGCGAGTTGAACGGGAACGGAAGGATCAGGAAAACGCTCGTCGTTGTGAAGCGCGGAAGCAATGGTTCGCCGAGAACAAACCGAAGCTCTACTACAACACCGTGAATGGTGTGACGGCTGTGCTTCGGTCGGCTGATTACGCTGAAGTTCAGAAGCAGACGGAGCGTTCTCGGCGCAACGGATTCTGGGAGAAGGACAACGTCCTGCTTCCAGTCCGCGATACGTTCGTCTTCGTCACCAAGCAGGGTCGGGAGATGATCGACGCGAATACTGGTTCGGATTTCGTCGGCCGCTACAAGGTCGCCGGATACATCTCTAAACTCGACGACATCGTCGAGAAGAGCGGAGCCGAACTCGTGCGGGCGGAGGACATCTTCGTGCCGTGGGTGAACGAAACGCTCGTACTGTTCAAACAGCAGAGCGAAACCATGCACGACTGTGTCCACACCGGATCGCATTATCATCTGGTGGAGATGCAGGCTCCTGCTGAACTTCAACCGCTTTCGTAACTAGCTCATCAAGTCCTCGCATAAGCGAGGCAAAAATTCCAACCTATCGGTTGGTCGGTCAGCCCACAAGCTGGCCGTTTTTCTTTTTATACACGGGAGCAATCCCCGCCGTTTTATAATATCTCCTAAAAACGGCGGGGATTTGTGCG
>CAYIIM010000070.1:0-2391 GCA_964363455.1 uncultured Candidatus Saccharibacteria bacterium | reverse complement strand
CCCCAGGTAGTATCTGATTGCGCATAGCGCACTTCTCCATTTGTCACGGCATACACCGGGTCACCAACTTCCGCGTGGAGATCAATACCGGTGTGGCGGAGCCGCGAGCTCTTAGGGTCAGAGTCATCACAACGTTTATCTTCCCACCAGTCTCCAAAATCGCCACCTTCTCCACGGAAATTGATACGATCCGGTGAGTACGTTCCGTCGAGAGGGAATCTCAACGTAGCCTTTTTTTCTAGGGTGGTAATCACCACCCGCGGTCTTAAGGATTCGTCGGGATAATCCGCGCTGGCGAAAACGTACCAGTCGAATAGACCACCACTCAAGGCCAGTCCGTAATTCGGAGCCACCCCTTGGCGCCAATCCTGATAGAGTTCGGTGATATCAACCCAAAGCCAATCGTTACCACCCCCATAAGTTGATGATCCGTAATTGGTGCCGTTTGGTTCGTCGCACACCGGTCTCCAATCATCAGGATTGGTCGGACAGGGTATCCACCACGGCTCGTCTAGACGACTAACGTAGATGTAAGAAGAATAAAACCCTTCACCCTCAAGAATATATAATTCCAGGGCCGCGGTTTCCACCTTGTCGGCTTCGGGTAAGGAGTCGACATTAAAACCCACAACCGTCTCATAGTCGTCGAGGCCAATGCCACCCGTACCCAGCAGGAGATGAGTGCAGTCAGGCGGGCCTTCGGGATCATCCTCACCAGTCATGTTGTTACACCCCCAAGTAGATGGTAACCACAAATAAGTAGCTTCACCTGGGACTAAAGGACGAACAAATACTTCTGGCGGTGAGTCCTCAAGCGGCAGGGGTGCGAAGTCGTCGCAACTAAACGTCTCTAAGGGTGGCTCCTCCCAGCTCTCATTGTTATTCTCATTGGCTGGCGGCGGTTCAGACTCATTGTCGTTAGCCGGTGGGGGAGGTGGCGGTTCCTCGGGCGGGTCATTGTTGTCGGGAGGTGGGTCATCAGCCGGTGGGGGCGGTTCGGGGGTATCGTTGAGATTGTCGTTTCCTACATTGTCATTAAGTGGCGGTTCCTCATGATGATTGTTGTTTTCGTTACTCTGCCCACCACTTCCGCTACCACCGCACATTGGTTGAGCGCCCAAACACAAACCAGACACTACTACGGTCAAACCAACAAATTTCCGATACATTAATTTTCCCTTTCACAAACAGGACGATTTTAAAAGACCGAACGCTGTTTCTACTCTATCAAATTTTTGCTAAAATAGGGAAGTAATGAAAACTAACTATCAGGTGGGGTTGATAGATAAAAATGGTTGAAAAAATGATAACCCTCGGAGCGTTTTGCCTCATTCTTAACAATAAAAACGAGGTTTTATTATGCCACCGTCGCGATAAAGATCTCTGGAACTTGCCAGGGGGAAAAGTCGAGGATGGTGAGGCGCCCTGGCAAGCCGCTGAACGTGAAGTTGAAGAAGAGGTTGGAGTTAAGGCACAGGTTCTTGCTTTGATCGGGATTTATTTTAAACCAAAAGAAAATGACCTCGTATTTATGTTTCGGTCTGAGATAATATCCCAAAGCGATTTTGGATTAACCGCCGAGGCCGACCAAATTTCATTTTTCAGCGTATCCTCAATTCCACCTAACACTTCATTTAGGCATAAAGAACGAATACAAAATTTTTTTGATAACAAAACAAAAGAGGTAATTTTAAAAATCCAGTAATTGTCCACTTACTTTTATTTCATATTTCAAAAATACTTTTTCATCTGTCAGCACACATTTATCAACTAAAATCCCACCATTATTTTCAATTATCTTTTTTGACGCGATATTTTCTTCATAACAAGTAACAACGATTTTTTTCAGGCCGATTTTTTTTGCTTCTTCAATTCCTAATTTAAGAATTTCGGTACCAAAACCTTGACCACGGAATTCCGGCTTTATTTCATAGTAAATATGATTTGAAAAATGACTTGGAACTTCTTGACTATGCGATGGCTGATGGCGAATTTGGATCATCCCTACCTCCGTCCCATTATTCAATAATTTGTAGGTTGAAGTGGGCAAGGGACCATTAGTATTCTGGAGAATTAATTTTAACATCTCTATCACATATTATCTATTTTTTGCTAGAATAGGAAGTAATGAAAACTAAAGTCAACTTAGAATGGAGTATCCCAAAAAATTTACTAAACACAGCCCGCGACTAGTCGTTGAAGAAATTGTAAGTTAACAAAACAAACTAGCGTTTTTTTGTAATTCGTGGTACAATAACGAATTGCTATGACTGACGCCAAGACAAAATTTTCTTTAAGCGCGATTCGCGAACTTTTTCAGAACACCAAACGGCTGGCCCAGTTGGTTTGGAGCGAGAAACAAATAATTAGTCTTTTCCTTCAGTCTCTTTT
>CAYIIM010000069.1:0-2512 GCA_964363455.1 uncultured Candidatus Saccharibacteria bacterium | reverse complement strand
ATCTTCAGCCAAATACTCTCTATCACTACCTCGTAAGAGCGATTGATAGCGCTGGTAATATCAGCCTCATTTGGCCGACTACTTTCCTCACTCGACCATAAATTGGTTCAGCGGATAGTTTTAAAACCACCCTTTGTGTAAACCCTTGGGTGGTTTTTTAGTTAGAAAAAATTCCAGCTTACTTCTAAACCCCTGTTTGTTCTACCCTTGCGTATCCACTTCTTCAGAGGTACGATAGCGTTAGCTTTTAACAATAAGGAGCCTAGCATGATTCTCTCAGATGATAGAGTAGAGATTTCGCGTCTCAGTCAGGGTGACTGTAAGATCGCCATTCTCGAACGAAGAAAGAGCATTCGCAATGTCAGAGATCAACGAGGTGATGACCGTTGTTTCTTGGATGACTTGCTACTTTGGAAATGGCTCGCTGATTCTCCACCTGAACCCACTAATTTTTCGATGGAGTCGGGGATGGAGCAATGTACGCTTTTCTACGAGCATCGAAGAAAAACGGAAGTGGACTCTGTTCCACAAGATGCAATCCTCGACCCGGCGCGCTGGGATGACGATCTTGAGGATATGACGTTAGATCAGCTACGGAATGAGTTGGTACATATCCAAGAATCAATTCAGGCGCATCGAGACATTAAAGATCGTCCTCGAACCCACGAAGATGATCAAACCCTCTACTCAATCCTCCCAGAAAGAATTCCCGCCGATTTTCGCCTACCAACCAGGGAAGAATTTCTAGGCGAAGCTCGTTCTCCAAGCGCGGGCTGCCCGGCATTCTGGCAAAGCCACCGTGGTTGTGACACGCAATGCCACAACCTTCACAAGTGGGGCCCATGTAGAGACTAGATGGTATGTAGGTTCAAAGATCACAAACCAAGGAGACTTCAGTGCCCAACTCAGAAAACGTAAGTGATTTTGATCATCTACTTTCGCTCCTTGGAGACGAAAGCGCGAAGTCTTGGACTTGGCAGGATTACAATGTTCAGCTAGAGAAAGCGGGAAATGAATTATTTGTTTCCATAACATCCCTAGAAGCCGAAAATCCCAGAGATTTATATGGTATTGATAAAGATGGGGTTTTCGCGATGCATTTTGAATATCCGCCAGTCATCAACGTTCCACCAAGCCCAGTCGACAACCCAGCTGATATGAGTTCGGAGCAGTTAGTTGAAATAAGGCTGAAAAGAACTGCGATCGTCCGCGAATTCCTTAACGAAGTCATTAACCACGCTCACTCTAAGTAAGTCTATAAAACGGCCCGCGCCTAAAAACGCGGGCCTGCTAACATCTTATTGACACCCCAGCACCCTTTCTGCTACTATAACCCCAACCCTAAGACAGCGGGCAACCCCTAAAAAGGAATAAGCCCCGCCGAGGAAAATCCAGTTTTGGTATTTTCAAGACTCTTAGGTTGGGTCTTTTTTGTTTTTATGGAAACAAAAAAGAAGAAAGTTGAGCTCTCTGCGTTAAAGAACCTTCTTCCAAACAGAGAGCGAAATCCAGCTCCAAAGGGTCGTATGGAGCTGGGCTCAAATAAAAAGACATAACAAAAGTGAAAACGAAATTACAAAAGCAATCCGAGTTAGAGAAAGCCAAAAAGCTTTTCGCTAAAAGCCGAACTTTGATTTTGACCGACTTCGGCCGGATTAAAGTCAACGACTTGAAAAAATTGCGATCCGCTTTAAAGGAACACGGCGCGGATTATATGATCATGAAAAAGCGTCTTTTGGGCCTCTTGCTTAAAGAAAACGGGATCGAGTTTGATTCCAAGGCTCACAAATTTTCCATTGGCGCGGTTTACTCCGATAAGCACATCGAAGAAATTGCCGGCCCGGTGGTGAAATTTTTCGGCACCCTTGGCGAAGAAATCAAAGCTGTTGAAAAAGTGTTAGGCGGTTATCATGTCGGCGACAAAGCCTATATCGAACCTAAAGTAGTGATCATGATCGGCAACCTCCCGCCAAAAGAAGTTCTCTTGGCTCAGTTGCTCGGTATGATCCAAGCCCCAGTCAGTTCGTTGTTATACCTGTTTCAGGAAAGAGCAAAGAAGATCGCTATATAAAGGAAGTTGAGCTTTCTGTATTTTAAAAATTTTCTTCATTACAGAAAGCGAAATCCAGCCCCAAAAGAATGGAGCTGGGAACGAGCTAAAAAAATCGCCGTCTAAATAAACCAAAAGTCGAAATTAAAATAAAAATGTGTGTTATATGTCCGCGTATCAAGAATCTTAATTCCTGACACCTGACACCTGACACCTGACACCTAATATGTCCGACAAATTACAAGACTTAATCGCTAAAATTGAAACCTTAAGCGCTTTAGAGCTCGCTGAGCTCGTTAAAGCTCTTGAGGAAAAGTTCGGTATCTCTGCCGCCGCTCCTTCCGCTGGTGGTGCCGCCGCTGGTCCGGCTGCTGAAGCCAAAGACAGCTTCAACGTTCTTTTGAAGGCCGCTGGCGATCAAAAGATCAACGTCATCAAAGTCGTTCGCGAAGCCACTGGTCT
>CAYIIM010000068.1:0-2546 GCA_964363455.1 uncultured Candidatus Saccharibacteria bacterium | reverse complement strand
TTGTGGATCCGGGAGGATTCGGACCTCCAACATATTGTGTATAAGACAATTGCTCTACCATTGAGCTACGGATCCGAAGTAGAGTTAGGCCCGCAGTTCCGACGAATGTCGGACGAGGACCGCAATCACGAAGTGATTATACCATGTTGTACAACATCTTGACAAGTTGTACAAGAAATGATATAACAGTTTCATTATGGACACATATACAGTAGCGGCGGCGAGAGACGATTTCTCCAAGATTTTAAATTTAGTGGCAACAACCGGAAACCATGTTTCCATTGTCCGTTATGGCAAGCCATTAGTTAAAATTATCCCAGTGGAAACTCCGGCTAAGCCCAAAAAAAACTGGAGCGCCATTGCCGCCAAGTATGCCGGAATGTGGTCTGGGCCAGGTTATGAGTGGGCGGCTAAAATTGGCAAACCATCGCGTTATTTTCGAAAACGAGATTATTGGTCATGAAATTTCTTTTGGACACCAGTTTTGTCATTAATTATCTTCGACATGGGGGCAAGTGGGAACAGGAAATCGCCGCGCTTCGAGCCAGAGGCGGTTTTGAGGTCTCTGTAATCACTTATGGCGAACTTTATTATGGTTCGCTTCGAGCCAGCAATCCGGTCAGGGAGAAAGAAAAATACGAATCATTTTTGGAAAATTTTGAAGTGAGCGTAGTTTTGTTGGCAACGGAAATAATAAAAATTTATGCCCAGACAAAATTACTTTTAGAAAAGAAGGGAGAGCAACTTGACGATTTTGATCTTTTGATCGGGGCGACAGCGGTGGCAAGCGATGCGATTTTAGTGACAGATAATGTAAAGCACTTTGTTAGGTTTCCCAAACTAGAAGTTTATATGGAAAGAAGGTGAAAAGGATGGCAAAAGGAAAAGTAATTGGCAAGGTTTCCCATTATTTTGACAAAATTGGCGTGGCGGCGTTGGTTTTGACCGGACCATTAACTGTGGGGGATACCGTAAAAATTGGGGATTTAACCCAAGTTATTTCCTCGATGCAAATTGAAAGGGTTCCGGTAGAAAAAGCCAAAAAGGGCGACGACGTAGCCATTAAAGTGGATCAGAAAGTCAAAGAAGGCAATATCGTTGAAAAGATCTCTTGAAGATAGACGTTTTTGACGTCTTTGATCTTGACTGTTTCGATTTTTGACGTCTTGGTCAAATTTTCGAGGTGTCAAAAATTCCAAATCAAGGATATCCGGATGTCTACCTTCAAGAAGTCAATCTTAGAGTTCCTCTAGCTTCACTTTTTCTGCTGGTAAGTCTTTGATGAATTCTAGATATTTTTCGGTGGTGCTGATGCGTTTGTGGCCGACCAATTTTGAGACAAGAATTGGTGAAGTTCCTGCGGCCAGGTGGTGGGCAATAAAAGTGTGGCGCAGATCGTTGACTTTGGCTCCGGATATGCCGGCAATTTTAAAATAGCGATCGATGGCGGTTCTAATGTTTCTGATTAAAAGTGGGCGGCCAGTTTTAGTAATAAAAAGAGCGTCGCTTTCTACTTTTGGGCGGACACCCAAATATAGATCTAGAGCCGTTTTAGCGGCTTTGTTGAGGGGGATATCGCGTTCTGGGTGATTTTCAATACCCGGGATTTTAATAAAATTTTCACTTGGCGAGGATGTGGTCAAAGCAGAAAGTTCTCCGATTCTCATTCCCGTTTGGAGAAGAAGCTCAACCACAGCGGCAATTCTAGGGTCAGCTCGAGCGGCATCTCGTAGGGCGCGATATTCCATCCTTGAAAGGATACGGGGGGCTTTAGTGTCAAATTTTGGATGAACCACAGCAGCGGCCACGTTATTATCGATTATTTTGTTAAGAGCTAAAAAGCGGTAAAAAGTTTTAATGGAATTAATTTTCCGGGAAATAGACTTTGGGGTGTAGTTTTGGCTAGCAAGAAGGGCAAGAAAATCATTGAGATCCTGCGTGGCAATGCTGGTAATATTGTCCTTGCCCGCCTTATTAAGGTATTCTAGGAGTTGGTCGATATCTTTTTTATAAGCAATTGTAGTGGCAGTAGCTTTTTTGGAAGATCGCAGAAAATCGACGAACGAATTAAGATGGTCTTTAAGATTCATTTGAACCCATAATATCATTTATAAGGACAAAAAACAATGTCTAAAAATCGACTTTTGCGCTGGGGAATCATTGTTGTTTGCATTTATTTGATTATTTCGACCTTGTCTTCAATGGTCGAGTTGTGGCGATCTCGCGACAAAATGACAAGGCGGGAAAAAGAATTGGCTCACCTGGAAACGGAAAGAGATGATCTCCTTCGCCGACAAATCAGGGCTACGTCTTCTGGTTATTTTGAAAAAGTGGCTCGGGATCAGTTGGGGCTAGGGAAGCCTGGGGAAGAGGCAATAATCATTCCAGAGGAACTTTTAAAAGCTGGGGTGGTGGAAGTTTTTTCTGATTCAACCCCAAATTGGAAAAAATGGTGGAAACTTCTTTTTTAGTGTTTACACTGAGCGAAGCGAAGTGGCAGGGGTGGGGGTCGAACCCACCAAAAAGCGCTTATGAAACGCCCCACG
>CAYIIM010000067.1:0-2612 GCA_964363455.1 uncultured Candidatus Saccharibacteria bacterium | reverse complement strand
CTGGAGAGAGCCTGCCGTGCGGCCCAGACAAAAGTTGATGAGGATTTTGTGGAGTACAATATTTTTTTTAATTTTAAGGGGGAGAAGAAATGAAAACCCTTGAACAAATACAAAGGACGATGAAGAGGTTAGAGAAAGAAAGGAAGGCAACATCTCCAGATTCTTTGACGTTTGATGTTATCTCGTCAATAATAGCTACTCTTAAATGGGTCATATCTAAATAACTATGACTAACATAAAAACTAAATCAATCCAGAAAACAAATAACTCTTTCCGATGGCCTAACTCTCATACCCATGATTGTATTTGTAAAGAATGCAAACTAGCTCAAAAAGGTAAGTATCTTTCAACCAACCAAAAGACACTATGACTAACATAGAATCAGGTGAGGCCGCGCTGGCACGAAATATTGTTTTCGACTCTGAGGGAAAAGTGAAGAAACTGGGGTTCAAAACTTTCAAGGGATTAGTTTGGGCATTGAAGCGAGCCAATCGCAATCTAACTAAGTTCGGAATCAAAATGCAGTACCAGATTATTTTGCCAATAAAGGAAAGATGACTAACCCAATAAAAACTAAATCAAAAGTAGAGGAGGAAATATGATAGATGTAATTATATATTCATTGGTATCTGTAATAATATTATTATTGGGTATGTTGATTGGACTTTGTTTTGGGAGTAAAGAGCTATGACTAATCTCCTCAAAACCATCCAAGCAGAAGAGAGAAAGAGGTTCGAGAAAGAGTTTGGTTGGTACTTTGCAGACCCCAATAATGAGAACTTAGACAGAATAAGCAAAAGAAGTAAAAGGGAGATTAAATCCTTCCTCAACCAAGCCATCCAAAGAACGGTGGAAAAAACGGTGGGAGAAATAGCATATCAGTTAAAAATGACAATTGTGTTTTACGAGAAAGAATTGCAGAAGCAACCGAAACATGTTGAAAGTCTCGAAAGTAGAATAGCCTCATATATCAGACATGAACTTACCCACTCTCCAAAGGAGGACAAAAACAAATGACACAAATCAATAGACTCTTAACAATAGGAATATTGGCTTTTTTGTTGGGAATGTGGGCTAGTCCCGACACAAAAACCGTCAATTTTGGAGGGTGGATATTGTTTTTTGTCATGTCATTCTTTTATATATTTACACTTATCGTAATAATAATGGAGGACAAATGACACCATTAAACAAAAAGACAGACCTGGAAGAATTAAAGAAAAAGATGGATGATTTATATAAAAATCTGGAAGCAGAAAAGCCTCCGTCTACGTTCAATAAAAGCGAAGCAAATTTTAATGAAGGTTTTTATAGGGGAAGATTAAACGCTATGGAAAAAATTTGTAGGGAAGTATTTGGAGTAAACGGCGATAATCTACTTTCTCGTTTATCCACCATAGAAGATAAGTTATGACCACACTCAAAAACCAGAAGGGGGTGAAGGAAATGAATATAAAACTTAGAGAGTATTATGACTCCCTCGGCCTTGTGTGGGATGAATTAGGTAGGGAGATTAAAGCTGAAAAGAGCAGAACCCAAAAGGCGTTCCTTGAGGGGATGCAATACCAATTAACCAAGGTGGAGTGTAGTATACAGGAAATTTTAGGTATTAGATATAAAAAGTTAAAATCGGGAAAACTTATAGAATTATGATACCCAAACTCACATGAAAAAGCCAACAAATAAACCAGACCCCAAAATAAGTAAGCAGAGAGTAATTGAGGTGCTGGAAAAGTTAAAAAAGAAAACTTTTAGGTATAAGAGTGTGGCTCAAATAGATGCTGATTTTACTGATGTTGGTGATATGAAATTCTCCGATGCCATTCAGAAAATAAAGGAGATGAAGATATGAATATCCCAAACAAAAACTTATAATGATTAAACAATTATGACCACCCAAAAACTAAAGGAGGAAAGCGTAAGGGATATGTTTATTCAAAAAGTCCAAAAGTTTCTTTACAGGGAACTTTCTTATGATGGAGATGCAGATACAATCTGCCCCTATTGCAAAAAAATAATTAAGGAAGGAAGTCGATATTTATATCATTACGAAAGCATGGCAGGGAACTTAGCAACACGCCTGGGGTTTACTGGAAAATTAGCGGAAGCAACGACACAATTTTTTATAGACAGAGAGTACACACTTGTCACGGGGAAAAGGAAGCGGGATTCCCAAAACTTTGCCGAGGAGCTTTATTCTTATCTATATGAATAACCCCATGACCACCCAGAAAATAAAGGAGATGAATAAATGATGAATCCGATTCTCAATTTTTACGTTCTTATTGAATGGTATCGTAGGATAAATAGATTCCTACCTACCATGAAGAATCTCAAGAAAGGCGAAGATATGTTAATTAAGAGTAGACTTATAAAAAGGAGATAAAATGAACATTCCAAACAAAAACCTATATAACTTCTTTACTTGGTTGTGGGACATTAGTCCCAAGTTCCTACATGGTCCAATAGATTGGTTTAGAGATTTATTTTGGAGTGAAGTATGAAAAAACTAAAGCCTAGTGATCTTTTTGAAGGCCCAAACTCCAGTTTGAGGAGGACTTTTGATGAGGCAACAAAGGAATCACGAGTATTATGTTTCTCCTGTGGGAAAC
>CAYIIM010000066.1:995-2647 GCA_964363455.1 uncultured Candidatus Saccharibacteria bacterium | reverse complement strand
CTAAATTTACATGCCTAAAAAATATTTAATTGGAATTGGGATAGTAATGCTAGTTTTGTCCGGTGCGGTGTGGTGGCGACGAGATCAGCCCCTAACTCTGAAAGCTGTCGTCCCTAGTCCCGATATCGCCGCCAGGTTGGTGGGGTCGTGGCAACTCGATGATTCTCCTAGCCATGTAATGATAGTCAGATCAGGTGGCGAGCTAACGACGATCTCTGGTTACGAGCAATGGAGTGGCACTTGGGGCTATCGTAATAACTTGCAAGACGAGATAGATTGCAACCAATATCTCGGACGAGCGCCGTCTGATCCCGAGGAATATCTCTGGCTTGAGAAAACAGGCGATCCCGCTTCCACTTTCTGCGCTTCGGTCTCCATGTCTGACGACAATCATCTGGATTTGGTTGGTCGCTCGGTTGCTGGCCATTCGAACTTTACGAGGATTTCAGATGTCGCGCACCCTGTTGCCGATACGCTCATACCGCCCAAAAACGGCGTCTTTTTTCACGCGCAAAATTTAAGCACGATAAAGGGCGACCCGCCAGTCGCGGGCGAAAAATGGGTTAGCGTTGATTTTGACCAAAATGAAATCCGCTGGCAAAAACGCGGCTATCCTACGGAAATTCCCGATACGGCCGGAATCCAAACCAAAAAACTCGGCGCCGATGACATGGCGTTTGTCCGATTGCTGGCGGAGGAAATCATCAAGGAGGACGACGACCGAAAACGACTCGTCGAAGTGGGCAAAAAACCCGAGCCGTCACCGGCATGGTCGCACTACAATCTTGATGGACAAGTGAATCTGGGCGGTCAAAGTATTCGAGTTGAAAATGCCGCCAGTTGGGAGTGGTCCTTGACCGATTCGTATTTGTCTTTTAAATTATTTTCTCAAGGCGAAAAGGCGAATGGATTAGTCTACAAGTCTCAAATTCCGAATCCGAGAACAGGGGAGCAAGTCGGCTTGCCACGCCAAGGGGCGGAAATGTATTCCGGCGGGGTTATTTCATACGCCAGCCATTTTGTCTGGAATTTGGAAAAACAAGAATTGGGCGTTCGAAAGGGAACAAAAGCTGGGGAAACGATATCGCTTGAAACCAAAACAATTTCCCTTTCAAACGAACAACAACAGAACCTGATTTTTTTGATAGATGATATCCTAAATAATGCCGGAAAATCATTTTCGCGTTTTTCGCCCTACGATGCGCCGGAAATTCCACCGGCCGATTTTGATGTCACTCTGACAATAGTAACACAAAACAATGCGCGTACAATTGACTCATTTGGACCGCCGGTTGATGAAGCTCGCGTGCTGTTTGACTATTTTTGGCTCATTGATTCAGGCACGCTTTCATAAACCGAAGCGCGGGATTTGGCTGAAAAAGAGATTAATGAGGGTGGGCAGTCCACTCTAAAACAGGTTATTTTCAAAACTGAAGCGACACCTGATGGATGGGTTTTCTTTTGTGCGACTGAAAAGTACCTGCAAACCAAAAATCCGCAGGATACGATTCCTGGTAGCTGGCCCATCTTCGTGGGGAAGGACGGCGAGGTGAGGTATCTTCCTGGATATACTGTGTTATAATTTAGAATGTGAACTCGCGAACTAGAAAATATTTAATTGGAGTGGGGGTGGGGGTGGCGGTGGTTTTTGT
>CAYIIM010000066.1:0-985 GCA_964363455.1 uncultured Candidatus Saccharibacteria bacterium | reverse complement strand
TTATTTTTTTTTTTTTCTTTGGCTTTTTTTATTTTATTTTTTGGTGGGGGGGGGGGGGCGGCCGGGGGTTTTTGTCGTTGCTTTGGTTGTTCAAAATAAAAATGCGTTAATCGGTGACTTTTTGTTTCAAGATGCTTTCTTCGAAGGGACATATCGGAATGACACCTCACCACCTCCCTACCCTCATGAGCATGGATTACCGGTGACCACAGGCAACAACAGGGATCTTCTTGGTTTTATCAAGAATTGGAAATTGTATATCAATGATAGTGCCAATTTCTCGATGAGAATGCCCGAAGGTTACAGGATAATAAAGGATTCTTATTATGGTCTTGAGGGCTATGGAATAAACGATCTGGAAGACGGGGTCGAGTTTTATCATGGCTCCGGCAGTGGAAGTGGGGAGCTACAGCAGACTTATTTAAGAATCTCCCTTCTCTCAAGTGAGGATTATAGTAGGATTTTAGATAAGACGTCTCCTTACGCTGGCTACTTTCCTAAAGAAAATTGTGTGCCGGGCAACGGTTCTCAGAGTGACGTGGTCGTTGGAGGTAGAGTATTTGACAAGTTCTATTGCACTTTTCCTGATTATGGGAAGGGTGTTGCTGTCATGTACATAGGAAAAGGTGAAAATAATCGCTATGTTATTTATACTATGTATAAAGACTCCAGTTCTTTTGCTGGGGCCGTTGTCGATGGCATGCTTCTTTCGCTAAAATTTAATTAGTCCAACATATGATTCGCGGTTTATCGGAAAGATTGTTACTGGCGCTGGTTAAACTTTTTAAAAATGATTTCACAAACTAAAAAATATTTAATAGGAGTGGTGATAGTAGTTGCTCTCGTTTTTGGACTACGCGGATTCGGGTCGGTGTACTTTCGGCAATATTCGTGGCTGGTGGGTTGCCCCTCAAATTCCTGGCTAGTCGACCAAGGTCGGCGTTTTAGTGGCTATGAAGTTTTGCCAAATTGTCCACCGGTACCT
>CAYIIM010000065.1:0-2700 GCA_964363455.1 uncultured Candidatus Saccharibacteria bacterium | reverse complement strand
GTGAGCGCCGATTCTCAAAAGCTTAAACAAGTTCTACAAAACTTAACCGAGAATGCCATCAAGTTTACCCTTCAGGGTTTTGTCAAAGTTGAAGTCAATGAAGATAATGGGTTCCTGATATTTTCCACCTTTGATTCCGGTCCCGGCATTGTCGCATCTCGTTTACCAAAGCTATTCGACCAAGAACTCGTTCGCGACGAAAGGCCGGAATATAAAAACCAAAGCACCGGAACAGGTTTATATATCGCTAAAAAAATTGTCACTGACCACGGCGGGACTATTTGGGCCGAGTCCGACGGCGAAGGAAAGGGGAGTCGGTTTTATGTGAAGTTGAGGAAGGTTTAGTTTACAAGAAAACATTCCAACATTCTCAAGAATATGAGAATGTTGCCCCTCTTGCTTTATGAATTTGACACCGTGATAGCACCTGATTATTATAAGAACTATGAGCACAGTGACTATTCCTTCGACAAAATATAAAGAGTTAAAAACAAAAGCCGATGCCTATGAGCAGATTGCTCGGTTTTTTGAAATTTCTTTTTTCTCTTCTCCCCCCAAAAAAAGCGCCTCAAAAATTATCGGGGAGTTTAAGAAAACTAAAAAATATAACTCCAAATTCCTGAAGAGTTTAGAAAAAGGACTTGCACGGTCTCCGTACTTTAGGGAATAGTTTCGATTTTTAAAATGGAGATTTTGCCTATTCACTCCGAAATTGTCGCTTATCTCAAAAAGCATAACCTCAAGGATAAATTCAACAAGCAACTCCGCCTCTTAAGAAACGATCTTCGTCATCCCAGCCTTGGCGTAGAGCTGCTTGAACCAAAAAATCTACGCTTTTTTAGTTTTCGAGTTGATAAGAAATATCGAGCGATTTTTATTTTCCACAACAGAGAAATAATTGAAATAATCGACGTTAACAACCACTATCGCTAAAATAAGGTTCTATGCGAAGTTGAGAAAAGTTTAAGGCCTCGAATTGAATCGAGGCCTCTGTTTTTTTACCCCTCCTTCCTTGCCCACGTAATGCAGCGCTGTGAGCCGTCGGGCATTTGGATTTGGATCATGAACTTTTTCTCTCCAAGGACGACAGATCCAATCACATACATAAGCCATCTTGCGAATAGAATCTCGTCGTTGTGCTTGATCGCAAGAAAATGACCATCTCTAATCCTTTGTCTTCGAGCCTCTATTGAATAGCTTTTCAAAAGAGTAGAGATAGAATGGATTGTCGCAATCGGCTCGACACTCTCTTCGTAACTTCTCTCCTGGACTACACGATTTTTGACCGTGTTGAGTGCTGTTACGTAAGGCTCAAAGATGCTTTCGGTGAATTGTTCGTTCAGCATGATTACGCTCCTTGTTACTGGCTTAGAGGTCCCGGGATTAGGCCCTCCTCAGAATGTTTACCGCTCAAAGGAGTGTCCAATACAAAAAGACCCGCTGGAAGGCGGGTCTTTTTGTATTAACAAAATTATGAGTATTAAAACTACCCCGCCTTCCTATGGATTGGGCGCGGTGATGGCACAAAATTTCCAAAAATAATTAATCTCATACTTTCATTATATTTTAATATGCCATTCTGTCAACCAAAAACGGCTCGCACCACTGCGAGCCGTTTCCACTCTTTCTACTTTGCCTTTTTCACGCGAAGCTTTCCCGACGTTTCAGTCGAGGATCCACGACTCACTTTTGAGTCGGGACTTTTCTTACCCTTATTTTTTTTGTCTTTTTCGGAATCGCCGACGCTTTCGCCGTTCGAGCTTTAAACTTCTCTACGCGACCGGCCGTGTCGATGAGCTTCTCTTCACCAGTGAAAAATGGATGACACTTGGCGCAAATATCGACGTTGATCTCTTTCATTGTCGAGCCAACTACAAAAGTATTCCCGCAGGCGCAGGTCACCTTGGTTTTTTCAAAATATTGGGGGTGAATCTCTTTCTTAGCCATAGTGGAAAATATTATACACGAAGATTGAATCTTGGCAAATCCTACAAATAAATCAGGGATCCCCGCAAGGACCCCCTATGAATTTACGGACTCAAGACCTTCGTTCCGTTAGTATTATTAAGGTCAATAGGCGAGCGGCGACTAAGCCCAAAAAAGCCACACCAACCACCATACCAATATTAACCTTTTCTGGTAGGTAGAGCATTCCAAGAACAAAAGCCAACCACGCCAGCCAAACGAGCCCAACTAATAGGCGTTTCATCTCTTCCTCCCTTGGGTTAATGACTGATTTCTGCCCCCATTATATACACACGTAAAGGATCTTGACAACACAGGCTCTGCGGCTATAATAACTCTCACGATGAATAGGGTTTAATAGATACACAAAAAC
This sequence comes from uncultured Candidatus Saccharibacteria bacterium, assembly GCA_964363455.1. Taxonomy (GTDB): domain Bacteria; phylum Patescibacteriota; class Minisyncoccia; order UBA6257; family 2-01-FULL-56-20; genus VMFW01. Next base: position 362 of record CAYIIM010000065.1, on the reverse strand, counting down.
ACTAGTTTTCTGCTGTAGCTGTTGGCCCTTCCGACAGCTTTTTTGATAATTTAATATCACCTGTTTCCTCCAAAAATTCTTGTCCGCATAAGTTTTCTTTTAGAAAATTTTGGCGGGCGGCAGAAATTTGGGGGACAAGAGTAGCCACAAATTTCGTGGTTACTATAAAAATAAAAGAGAGTTTTTTAGTTGTTCCAATCCCGATTTTGTTTTCGCTTCTGCGAATTACAAAATCGAGGACCCCGTCCAAGCGAAAGCGACGGCGGGGTTTATTCCATTTGTTTTTTTAAAGAGATTATTAAGAGCCGAAATGGACCCTTCTGTTTACAGTGGCAAAGTTTCGAAATCTATTAGTTTCTTCA
>CAYIIM010000064.1:0-2720 GCA_964363455.1 uncultured Candidatus Saccharibacteria bacterium | reverse complement strand
TGTCTGGCAAGGTAGTTAGAGGAGTAATGGGAGATGTCATAAGAAATGGTTCAGTCGTAGTTTCAGGAAAAATTGGCCAGCTTCAGCACAACAAAGAAGATATGCCGGAGGTGAAAGAGGGTCTTGAAGCGGGTATTAGATTAGATTTTGTGGCTGGCAAGGAGTTTTCAGAAGTCAAAGAGGGCGATATACTCGACATATACGAGGAAGAAAAAATACAGAGGTCTATATAAGCAGAATATGGCGCGGTGGCGAAGTAGCTAACGCAGCGGTCTGCAAAACCGCGATTCATGGGTGCAAGTCCCATCGTGGCCTCCGTGCTCTAAAACGCCCGGGTGGCGGAATGGTATACGCGGAGGACTTAAAATCCTCTGATCGCAAGGTCATGTGGGTTCGACTCCCACCCCGGGCACAAACCTTGAAATAACTTTGGTTTACGAGCGTCTTTATATATATCTAGGCTTCGCTCGTCGACGGAGTTTACAAATCAAACTACTCTATATACTATGGCTCAAGAAATTGTTCATCATGAAGATTCCTCAGGCGTAAACACCGTTTTAATCGTTCTTCTTATCGTAGTCGTTGTAGGCGCGGCCGTCTGGTTTTTTGCGCGCAGCCAAAGTCCAGCAGCAGAATCAAACACCCCCGGCATCGAAATCAATCTACCCGGCGGTGATGCCAACTCCGGAGGCGCTAGTGATCCCAACTAAAGTTGTTCGATAGTTCCTGCTGAGCCTCCATGCTTGATCAAAATTCAAGTTTTAGCCACCAGTTCCCCGAAGGGAAGTGCGAGCGATAGTTTTCCCCAATTGACCTCACTGCCATATCTAGTACTATTAATCCCAATGGCGATTCGGAAAAGAAAGGTTCGCAAAGGAGATGGCCCGCAAAGGGCCGGCCAGAAATTAAATTTTGACTTTGAAATTCCCCGTTGAGCGGGGAATTTTTTTACCTCGTCACGCCGAAGCTAGGGCGGAGGAGGGAGTCTCAAAAAAATCCGGTTTGTCGGCCGGATAAACCGGGCAGTGAAAATTGGACTGTTCGCCGCAGGCGAGGGAAGTCAATAAGTCCAATTTCTACTGCCCGGAAAATAAACCAAAAACATGAAAGATAAACTTTCTACCGCGCTTTTAGAAGCGCAAGTTTTCAAATCAGGTCGAAAATATTTAGAAGGGGAGGGATTCACCGAAATCTTTCCGCCTCGCGTCGTCCGCGCCTCCGGGGCCTGCGAGAATGTAAATACTCTTTTTGAAGTTAGCTCCAATAAAGATTTTAATTGGTTTGGCCACCCACAAAAACATCAGGCCTACCTCGCCCAGACTGGCCAGCTCTACCTCGAAGCCTTTGTGCCGTACTTAAGCAAAGTCTACTGCGTCGGCCCCTCTTTCCGCGCTGAGCCGGGAAGCGATGATCGGCATCTGACCGAATTTCAAATGATGGAAATCGAATTTGCCGGCAACTTTGATAATCTCCTCCACTACATCGAAAGTTTTGTCTACTCGATCGCTCACGACATCACTAAACTCCCAATGGAAAAACAAAAAGCCATGGGATTAGACGAGCTCGACGTTGCCCGGCTCGCTAAAGTGAAACCCGTCTTTCCTAAGATCACCTATACTGAAGCGATTGAAAAGCTAGGCCTCAACTGGGGCGACGACATCAACTCCAAAAAAGAAGCCGAGCTAGTTAGTATGCACGACGAGCACCCAATCTTTATCACCCGCTACCCCGATCCGATGTGGGATCACAAAAAAGACATCGAGGTCGAAAAGTTTTTTAACATGTTGCCGGACAAACAAACTCCCGGATTGGTTCTCTCGGCAGATTTGATCTTACCCGGAGCCGGGGAGGCAGTTGGTTCCGCCGCCCGCGTCGACGATCCGGAAACCTTAGTTTCTCGCCTTACCCAGTCCAAAATGTACAACCGCCTCGTCAAAATGGGCGGCAGTCTCGACGACTTTGCCTGGTACATCGAAAAATCCAAAGAAAAGATGGTGCCCCACGCCGGCTGCGGTTTCGGTATGTCCCGTATCTTAAAATGGATTGCCGGCAAGGACGACATCAAACAATCCGTCACCTTCGCCTCCAATCAGCATCAGATTATTTGACACACAACACAGCGGAAGCTATATTTGAACCAGAAACTCAACCCGGAGGCAAGCTATGCTGACTCTATTAGTCGCTTTCGTTGGATACGTTGTTGTGGCTACCCTAATTGAGATAGTATACACAGCGATTCCCAAAAGAATAAAAAGTGTTACTGAGAAGCTTGTTGGGAAGGCAATACTCGCCTTTCTGGTACTTTTCCCAATCGTAGCCGTCTGCATATGTATTGCTTGGCGCGAATGGGTTTGGGCAGTGGTTGCTGCCTTGCTCATGCTTCTGTCAATAAGAATATGGAGGAAGGAAAGGAAGTGGGAAGAAGAATGGGAAAAAACTAAAATCGAAATGGAGGCTCGCGGGATCCCAACCGAAACATTAGACTAAACAACCCCTCGGGGTTGTTTTGCCTTTCTATGGTTCTCTGCGTTGTTGCCGAGCGACCCTTTTGTTATAATAAACAGTATCAAAGGCAAAGGTCGAGTATGTAAGTGGTTAGAGTCTAGAGTATAGGGTTTAGACTGAAATTTTATTCTTACCCTATTGGCTATACCCTAGTCGCTAAACGCTAATTAAAATGACTAAAGATGGTTTGGTAGTGGCCGTCATGAAGGCCACCG
>CAYIIM010000063.1:0-3145 GCA_964363455.1 uncultured Candidatus Saccharibacteria bacterium | reverse complement strand
ACTGACCGCAAATCTTTTGACAACTTCGACTCCTGAGGAATGTTTTGTAAATTTGGATTCCCAGAACTTAATCGTCCCGTCGCTGCTCCGGTTTGCACAAACTCCGTATGCACTCGGCCATCCTCTTCAATCAAACCTTGAAGCGCCTTCACGTACGTCGTTTGAATCTTAAAATTTTCCCGATACTCTAAAATCAGATTGATAATCGCGTGCTCATCTCTAAACTCCGCCAAACTTTCCTCGCGAGTTGAAACCGCTCCTCCGCTCGTCTTTTTCGCCCGCTTTGAATTGATGCCTAACTTTTCAAAAAGAATCTGCCCCAGCTGTTTCGGCGAATTGATGTTAAACTCCTCACCGGCTGTTCCATAAATTTTTCCCTCCAAGCTATCAATTTCTTTCTGAATCTTCTTCTCGAGCGTTTCCAACTTTTCCCGACTCACTAAAATTCCATTTCTCTCCATCTCCGCCAAAACCGGCAAAAGCGGCATTTCAATATTTTTAAAAACCTCTTCAATCTCATACTCCTTAATTCGCTTTCCGCAAAAACTAAAAAGTTTTTCATAATCCTCTGAATCCCCTTTCCAACTTAGCTTCAAAAACTTTTTCGCCACCGCCTCCGGATTCTCGTAATCTTTAAAATCGGTATCAACCATCCAAAACGCTACGCCTAAATCAAAAAACGGCGGGAGTAAATCTTTTCGATTCACCCACAAATCCTTCAAAATCTTTTTTAAACCAAAACCCACCTTAGTCTTCTTTGATAAATACTCTTTATTTTCCCCATCTCCCGGAAAAACAAAGACCCGATCCTCTCGGCTAATAAAATCCTCGGCCTTCAAACTCGGCCCAAACATCGATGACTGATTACTCTTAGCGCCCTTACTTCTTTTTACTCCCCCTCCTTCTTTATTATCATTTTCTTTAACCTCTTTACTCGCGTTATTTGCAGTTTTATTCGCGCTACCCGCAAGTCTCTTCACCAAACTCTCAAATCCCAAACTATGCAAATAATTCTCTAGCATCTTCCCACCCTCAATAATTTTGAGCTCATCAACGCCCTCAACCTCAATCGGCGCTTTTTTTTCAAGCGCCACTAAAAACTTCGAAAACTCGGCTTGGCTCTCCGCTCCAATCAACTTCTTTCCCAGCTTCGGTTCTTTATCCAAATTTTTAAAAACATTTTCTAGTGTCCCATATTTCTGAAGCAGACTTGTCGCCGTTTTTTCTCCCACCCCCGAAACTCCGGGAATGTTATCCGATTGATCACCTACGAGCGCTTTATAATCCGTCAGTTGCTTTGGTTCTAATCCATACCGCTCCCTCACTGCCTCGTCGTCATAAGTCATCGTCTCACTAATTCCCTTTTTAAAAGTCCGTACCACCAATTTTTCTCCCTCCACAATCTGAAGCGTATCCAAATCTCCCGTCAAAATAACCACCTGCAAATCCTCCAAATCCTTAAATCTTGTCGCTAAGGTCGCAATCAAATCATCCGCCTCAAACCCTGGTTTTTCAAAAACTCGAATACCAAACTTTCCAAACAAATTTTTCGCTTCGATAATTTGAGAAATCAAATCATCCGGTGCCTTCGGTCGATGCGCTTTATAATCTTTAAATTTCTCTTTCCGAAAAGTCGGCTCCGGCCGATCAAAAAGCGCCGCCACATAGTCCGGCTTCGAATCCCGAAAAATCTTGATCAGCACACTCGATAACCCATAGAGGGCCTGTGTCGCCCGCCCATCCGGCGCGCTTAAAGGCGGCAAAGCGTGAAAAGCCCGATGAATTAGAGAGTTTGCATCTATTAATAGTAGGGTTTTCACTTTTTGATTATATCACCTTAATCGCCCTCACCTCCTCATCCTTTCCGTGCCTAAAAACCAAATTCAATCGCCTTTTTGGCAGGATTCTTCCTAACCTCTCTGGCCACTCTACTAAAACCAAATTTTCCGGATTCTCAAAGATTTCCTTCAAACCCAAACTCGATAGCTCCGCTGATTTTTTCACCCGATAGCAATCGATATGATAAACATTAGCAAAGGGCAAATTGCGAAGCGTAAAGCGTTTCATCAACACAAAAGTTGGGCTACTCACTCGTCTCCTCACGCCCAAGCCCTTCAAAAAACCCTGCGTAAAAGTCGTCTTCCCCGCTCCTAAATCTCCCCTGAGCGCCAAAATAAGGGCACACTTATCCCGAGCGAGTCTTCGACGAGGGACAAGGGCAGTTTTTCGACCCTTTTTTGAAAATTGAAAATTGCAACTTGAAAATTGTTTGGCAATTTCAGCGCCAAACTTCTTCGTCTCTTCCGAAGAAAAGCTGTGATAAATCTTCATTCTTTTTTAAAACGTACATTACCAGTCCCGTCAAGACCGCCGACACCCCTAAAGTTAACAGAACAAAATCAAAAGTTCCAACTTGTTTATTAAGTGGCACCCCGGTCGGATAAACTTGGGCGATGAGCGCCACTTGCTCCTCAAACTTATTTTGTGCTCCAGGCGTACTTTCCGAAAACACAAAATAGCCATCGGGATTGCGAGAAAAACTTTTCCCTTCCTGCGCCAAACCCAAAAATTCTTGGTGATCAACTTGTCGTCCACTCGCGTCATACAAAAAAACTTGTCCATCGGTGTTAACTAGCGAAATCTTAAGAGCTGGTTTTTGAAAAACTCGAAAACCACCTGGGCCAACCTCTCCACTTAAAACAAATTTAGTTTTCGAATTCGCCTTCAGCGACCACCCCGAAACATTAACTAGTTCTTTCCCGCTATTAAAAATTTCTACAAATTCCCCACCACTATCTTTCCCCTCCGGATTCGGCAGCCATTCATTGATTAAAATCATATTTTACCAAAACAGGAAACGGTGACTAAAATTAGAACTTTATGACTCCAAAAAAGAAAGAAACTCACTGAAATAGTTGTACCAATAAAATAAAAGAGGCGTAAGAATGACAACGATAAGTAATAATACAAACTCAATAAGTCCTATTTTTACTTTCCTAAACAAGACTCCCAATAAGGTAATCAACAACAAAAATAGTCCCATTATAGGCAAGATACCGGCTGCCCAAAAAAGTAACATGGCCATGCCAAAGTCTAGATCACCAAACACACTTAAATTCCACGGTATAAAATTAATTAAGACTCC
>CAYIIM010000062.1:0-3208 GCA_964363455.1 uncultured Candidatus Saccharibacteria bacterium | reverse complement strand
AAGTCACCGGGTGCAAGGCCAGTTGAGTTTTCTGTTTTTTCAGCACCGCCAAATTCTTTTGGGGTGAGAGCGGGGTTGGTGACACGGATAGCTTCGTGAGCTTCTTGGGCGAGCTTGGATTTTCCCTTGTAGACTTTTGGGCCTTCAGAATATTTTTCACCGAGGTTTTGCTGGATCCAGCTTTGGGCGGCCAAGAGCGCGTCTTGAGAAAGATTAGTGGAGTCAGTGCGCATATAGGTGATGTGGCCGTTTTCGTAGAGTGATTGGGCGAGGAACATCGTTTTTTTAGCGGAAAAGCCCAGAAATCTTGATGAGGCCTGTTGGAGGGTGCTGGTGATAAAAGGCGGCGAGGGGTTTTTGTTAGACTCACTTTTTTCGATACTTTGAATTGAATATTTTGAATTCTCTAGATCTATTTTGATTTTTTCGGCTTCACTTTGGGTTTTGATGCCGAGCTTAGCCACAGTTTCTTCGCCGATTTTAGCGAGATTAGCTTCAAATTTTTCTTTCTTTTCGGTTTCAAATTCGGCGGCCAAGGTCCAGTATTCGTCGGTTTTGAAGTTTTTGATTTCTTCTTCGCGTTCAACAATCAGGCGGAGGGCGACGGACTGAACTCGGCCGGCGGATAGACCACGAACAACTTTTTTCCAAAGAAATGGGGAGAGTTTATAACCGACGAGACGATCTAATACCCGGCGGGCCTGTTGGGCGTTGACTAAATGTTCGTCAATTTGGCGCGGGTTATTGATGGCTTCATCAATAGCGGTTTTGGTAATTTCATGGAAAACGATGCGTTTAATTTGCGAGGCGTCTTTTTCTTCGAGTTTTAAGGCGTGGACGAGGTGCCAAGCAATGGCTTCGCCTTCGCGGTCTTCGTCAGTTGCGAGAATGACGTTGTCGGCTTTGGCGGCGAGTTTTTTTAACGCGGTAACATTTTTCTGGGCTTTTTTAGGGATGATGTATTGAGGTTCGAAGTTGTTTTCTAAATCCACGCCGAGTTTGCTTTTCGGAAGATCGCGGATGTGACCAAAAGAAGACTCCACTTTGTATTTGGAGCCTAAGAATTTGCCGATGGTTTTGGCCTTTGTAGGGGATTCAACGATGACGAGATTCATGCTGTATTTAAAAGTTTAAATATCAAAATGTAAAATTTCGGTATCCCTTCGGGATGATTTTAAAAGTTTCTTGATTTTCGGTTTTTTTATTGTCATTTTCAATTTTAATATTTTAATTTTGAACTTTCAGATACTGTAGCCGCTTTCGGTTTCTTTGATTAAATCTTTCATAACCAAGAAGCTTAAGTTCTGATTAATGATTTTGGCATTAAGATTAGTTAATTCCGCTATCTTGTCAATATTAACTGGTTTTCCGGATTTTAGTAAAACTTCTAAAATAGTTTTTTCTTCAATAGAAACATCAGAAGGGATTTTGCCGGATTTTGATTGGGCGATGAGGTTGGGCGCGAGAACTTCAAGGATTTCTTCGGGGGAGGTGATGAGGGTGGCACCTTGGCGGATGAGTTGGTTTGAGCCTTTGAAGTTGGGGTGGGTGATCGGGCCGGGAATGACGAAGACTTCGCGGTTTTGGTCAAGAGCGAAGCGGGCGGTGGCGAGGGAGCCGGAGCGTTCTGGCGCTTCTATTATTAGGGTCCCTTGGGATAAGCCGCTTACAATTCGATTGCGTTCTAAAAAGCGATGGGGGAGGGCGGGGCTGCCGAGAGGATATTCGGAGATGATGGCGCCGTTTTGGGCTAAGATTTCTTTGGCGAGTTCGGTGTTGATTTTGGGGTAGATTGAATCGAGGCCGGTGGCGATGACGGCGAGAGTAGTTTTTTGAGATTCAAGCGCGCCTTTATGACTTTCGGTGTCGATGCCGAGAGCGAGACCGCTTACAATTGTAAATCCGGTTTCCGTTAGCTTTTTTGCGAAAGAGCGGGCGATTTCTTTTCCCGCGGAGGTGGCCTTACGGGTGCCGACGATACTTAGGAGATTTTGATTAGGGATTTCTTTTTGGCCGAGAAGGTAGATGCCATGCGGAGGCCACGGAATTTCTTTGAGTAAGTTTGGAAAATCTTCATCTTCGAGGAGAAGGAGATGAATATTTTTTTGGGCTAATTTTTCAAACTCTTTTTCGGGATCGAGGGAGGTTGGATTTATATGGGAGTAGGCGGCCCAAGATTTTTCCCAGGAGCCGTTTTTTTCTTTAAGTTTTTTGAGTTCGCGGTGATTACTTTCGAGGGAAAGGTTTAGGGCGTTGTAGGAAACCCTTTCTTTGTCTTGGTCGAGCATATATTTATTATGGTATAATTTGGTTAGAATGGACAATTTTAAGAAGGAGTTTCGAGTCGGTTTGATCGTGTTTGGTGTGATTGGGGTAGTTTTTGCCGGATTTATCTGGGTGGCGAAGGGTCAGGTATCAAGTTTGTCTTCTCGAATTGCGGGGGTGCAGGGCTTGATTAGTCAGCAGAGGACGATATCATCTCAGCTGATCGAACTTCGCGAAGACAAGGATTTGGCGGAGAAATATGAAAGAGTGATGGATGTTTTGGTACCGACAGAGAAGCAGATTTTCGATTTGAAGAAATGGATTGAGAATCAAGCGAAGACGCATGGGGTTGAGGTGGTTTTTGATTTTGCGGGGAATAAAACTGATCCAATGGAAAGTTCGCTTGGTAATTATCCTTTTTCAATTAAGATATCAGGCAATGTTTTTGACGCAGCTAGCTTTATCAGTTTTCTTGAAAATCAATCCCCGCAGTTTTTGATGTCTTTTGAAGATTTGAGCGCGGGGACAAATCAGTCGGGTTCAGGCCAAGTGGCGTTAAAGGGCAAAGTTTATTTTAAAGCCAATGAGTAAAATTTTAAAAAACCATTACGAGAAGATTTTAGTTGCCATCGGAAGTATTTTTCTAGTAGTGATTGTTTTGGTTTTTTTATGGTCCGTTTCTTTTTTGTCTGATATCTTTGGAAATATTTTTAATCCTGATAATGGCAATAATCAGGCGATTAAGTTTGATTTGGAAGGGGCAAAGCAGTTGAATTTAAACGTTGGGAATTAAGGGCTTAAATTTGCAAAAAAGAGACAGATATTTTATTCTTTAGTTTGGATTTTGGGTAGGTTTAGTTATGGGCTATGCGCGGTTAGCTCAGTGGTAGAGCGCTTCGTTGACATCGAAGAGGTCAGAAGTTCGATCCTTCTACCGCGCACA
>CAYIIM010000061.1:0-3443 GCA_964363455.1 uncultured Candidatus Saccharibacteria bacterium | reverse complement strand
GGACAACACCTATGGCGTTATTCGTATGCAACGTAGAGAGCACTAAATGGCCGGTAAGTGCCGCGTGAATCGCGAGCTGGGCGGTTTCCTTGTCGCGAATCTCACCCACCATAATAATATTCGGATCCTGCCGGAGAATTGCCCTTAGACCACCCGCAAAAGTCACTCCTGCCTGCACATTAATTTGAGTTTGATTTACATATCGCATGTTGTACTCAATCGGATCTTCAACCGTCACAATATTCACGTTCGGCCGATTTAGAATATCCATAAGCGCGTAAAGCGTCGTGGTTTTCCCGGATCCGGTCGGTCCACAAATCATCACCATCCCGTAGGCTTTTTTAAGATTTTCTTTTAAAACTTTCGAAGTCTCCGGCAACATTCCTAACTCTTCGAGCGAAAGTGGCTTCTGCGCCGCTTCAAGCAAACGCATCACAATCTTCTCCCCATAAAAAGTCGGCAAAATCGAAACGCGAACATCAATCATCTGGCTCGCAATCTGATAATGAAACCGACCGTCCTGTGGTTTGTAATGCTCGTCAATTTTGAGTCCCGACAAAATCTTGATGCGCGCGACAAGCGCAGGATGAATCACTTTCGGAATTCGCATAATCTCAAACAGAATTCCATCAATTCGGTATCGCACCATCGTCACATCCTCTAAAATTTCCAAATGAATATCCGAGGCTCGAGAAGACATCGCGTAAGATAAAAGGTTTTCGACTACCGAAACGATGGGCAAAAGCGACGCCGCCTCCTCCACCGTCTTCGCCTGATTCCTTAAAGACTCCTGAATATTGTCCTCGATGAGCTTTTTAAAATCCTGCGCCGACTGCGAACCATAAACCGAATACCCCCGGTTTAAATCGCTCGTCGTTCCCAAAAACGGATTCACCTTCGCCTTCAAAAACTGAGAAATGAACTTCAGAGTCTCAAGATTGCTCGGATCGGCCATGGCCGCGTCATAACTCCCATCGGGTTGCTTTTGAAAAACAATGATTTCTTTCTGTCTCGCCACATCTTCCGGCACCATCTTCACCACCTCTTTATCGATCTTCTTCCCCTCGAGCTTGGCTAAAGGCACTCCTAAAAGCGAGCTTAAAATCCCGTTTAAATACCCTGCCTCAGCGATTCCCTGCGAAACAATCAAATCCAAAATCCCCTGATTTTTACTAACCGAGGTTTCAGTGATTTCCTTAAACTTCTCCTCGGTAATCAAACCCTCCTGAATCAGTTTGGCTTTGAGTTGTTCCGCGGGTATTGGTAAACGCATTGTTATAAATTACGAATTAATTACTAATATACGAATAAGAATAAATCGCTTTAAATTTTTCTCCCATTAGTATATTAGTATCTGAATTCGTAATTGGTAACCGACTAGTAATTCGTAAACAACTTATAAAAATCCCCCAGTGAAAACTGTCCCCAAAACCCAGCGATCCCAAACAAGTAAAGAAACTTTATCTTTATAATGATAGCAGAAATCGCAAACGGCATCCAAAAGTAATAAAGCGGTAATCTACCTTTGGCCAAAATCTGATAGAAAATAGAAACGAGCATTCCAAAAACTAAAATCACTCCTAAGTAAAACAAAAATCCCGGCCACCCCATGAGAAATGTTCCAAGCGCGATCAGCTCAATCTCTTCCTTTTCAAAAAACCGCTCATCAAATTTCTTATTCAAAAACCTGGCTATCCACCGAAAAATAACCGAGGCGACAAAGGCCAAAATCCACGGCCCAAAAAATCTCGCCCCCACGTATCCCAAAAAATAACTAATGTCTTGATGTGGTGGCAGAAAATATTGCGAAATCGGATTAGATTCCCAAGTTTGGTACTGAACCACCGACCAATAAGTTTGGATACTCAAAATTAACAAAACTGACACAATCCAAAACCATCTCAACATCCTAGAAAATTTTAGACTCGTACTCAACCCCCCTAAATTTCTAAAAAACCAAATTTGTCGGCGATAAAGAATTTGGCCGATTAGAACCAAACCCAAAATAGCAATTCCTAGATAATCCGTGTTAAACATATCTCGTATTTTATCATTTTTCCCTGGCTTTGTCTGAACAACAAAAAACGCCCTTGAAGGCGTTTTTTGTTTCTGAATACTCAATACTGAATATTCTATCCTAATCAATTAGAGAGCTAAACCTGGATTCGTTCCAACTTCATACAATGTCGAAATATTTCCGCCATCGTTTTCCGAACTACTAGCGAATTTTTGACTTTCAATCCTAGTGTTAATTTCGTAAGTATTATTACCACCGACTCCATAAGCATAGTAGAAATCGTCAATTACAGAGGCGTCATCCGCTCCATCAGAATTAGGAGATACGGGATCTACTGGTAAGTTTGGCAACGGAGAACCTGTGCTAATATCCGTAAAATCAATCGGCATCCACCCAGTCCCATTAATCAACCTCGATGTAGTAGCATTGATCGTTCCAGCCACGGTATCAGATCCTGCACCAGGAAATCTTCCTCCGCAATTAGTTGCCGGAGTTGGAGTTGCTCCTACGGGCAAAGAAGTATAACACCAACCATCACCCACCGCTGCCGTTCCAGCCGTACTCGTCCCAATACTTGCCGCCGCCACATCCGAAAGATAAAGCGCGATCGCGCTGTTCACTGTCGAAAGATCAGAAAATCGGGTAGAGTCTCGAGACTGCCTCAAGAGCTCGGCCGGATTTAAAGTCAAAATTACGACCGTGGCCAAAATCGCGATAATACCAATAACAATCAGAAGCTCAATAAGGGTAAAACCTTTTACTTGTTTTTGCATTTGAATTTTTTCTTTAAACTCGACCTTTCAGAGAATTTACTTGAATTCATTATAGCATAGCCTAAAGAACTCCTTAAAAGCCCAAATGTGGATAAGTCGATTGGAAAACTTTAGCGAGGTACGGGCTTAGGTTTTCAATCGTCCCGAGCGATCCGCCATCCGCCAGTTGGCGGAGGCGGAGACGAAGGGCTACATTAATTTTATTACTCAAAACTTGGGAAAGTTTTTTACCCCTACTTTCTACCCCCCTACTTACTACTCGCTAGCTTATTAAACTCCTCCGGCACCGTGCTTTCAACCAAAATCTTCTTCCCCTCTTTACTCGTAAACTCAACTGACAGCGCATGAAGCATTAATCGCCCCGTTCCAATTTTTTCTTTTTTGGGCGCATAAATCACGTCATTTAAAACCGGACAACCAATACTTGCCAGATGCACTCTTATTTGGTGGGTTCTTCCCGTCTTCGGCATTACTTTCAATAAAGAAATTTTATCTTTTTTTTCTTTATGTTTCTTACTATCCTCCCTAAATACTAAATACTCTTTACTCGATACTAATTCGTATTCGGTAATAGCCTCCTTTTCCATCTTGCCCCCATAAACAGTTCGCTTAGTCGTTCCAGGTTTTAAAGCAATCGGCTTATCTATCACCCC
>CAYIIM010000060.1:0-3789 GCA_964363455.1 uncultured Candidatus Saccharibacteria bacterium | reverse complement strand
GTTTAGCATATACGTTTATAACTGGGTGTGGTTTATTGGGAAAAATTGTAAATGAAAAAGATATTTAATTATAAAGAGATTACTATTCCTAGCCGGATTCCAAGCAAAAAGAATAGTAAACGCATAATCCAGGTTCACGGACGACCCATAATCATATCCTCAAAAGATTATCTTGATTGGGAAAAAGACGCGCTCGTTTATTTGAAAGGAATTAAAATCAACGGAAAAATAGAGGGGATTGTGATAAAGATTTTTGCCGATTCAAAAAGAAAATCGGACTTAACCAACAAAGCAGAAAGCATAATGGATGCTTTGGTTAAGGCAGAAGTTATTGAAGACGATAACTGGTTTGTTGTGCCGGAACTATTATTGAAATTTGGCGGTGTTGATAAAGAAAATCCAAGAGCGGAGATAGTGATAAAAAGCATAGATAATTCCTAGTATGTTTAAGGGTGGGGATAGGGGGCTTGTATTGAAAAAGGAAGTATGATACACTTCAAGTATGGTAAATACACGCCTTGCGAAACTAAATAATCAAAAGTCCCTAGTGGTGGTAGCAGGTTTTCACTCGCAAGGTGTGTTCCTGCTCCGGCCAGTGGGGATTTTATTTGGAAACCTATATAAGGCACACGATTAAATTCGCGCGCCGTTTTAGTTTTTCAAAGCCATAGCGGGAAATAGTGGGCGAACCCTTGAGCTACCCGCCGTAATCTTAATTTGAGGGATAAGGGATGACACACGGGGTAATGAATGAATGGCGTGCCGGAATCGGTCAAGTTTGTTGTCTTAACGATTCGGGTGAGAGGGTGAGGGAGGCCGAAAGCGACCCAAACCACAGAAAGACATAAGGCGAACGGACAAACCGATTTTTTCGCCCGAACTTTCCTAGAACCCTAACAAAGGGCTTTAGGGACTCTCCACGAAATAATAAGGACGAGCCACAAAGATTAAAACAATTATGTATTTTGAACTCAAAGATAAGGCTGAAAGTCCGATAGAAAACATTTTTTTAAAAGACTGTATAACAATTGGTCTAGTCGTTGAACCCCAAGTTAAAATAGGAAAATACAGAGTAGATTTTTTTATCCCCGAAAAGAAACTTATAATTGAGGTAGATGGCAAAGACTGGCACAATACCACTAGTCAAATTGCTAGGGATAATGAGAGGGACTGGTTTCTTATGTGGGAAAAGGGTTTAAGGATTATAAGGATTACTGGCTCGGCAGTTTTCAATAATGGAGAGAATATCGCCGCTGATATTAAGGGATTTATGAACTCTGAAGAATTTATAGACAATAGGATAGGGTGGTGGAAATATGAATAACCCCGCAATCTCTTAAAAAGTCGTTATAACCCCCTAATGTATAAAGTATGACCAATAAAAAATACCAGATAATATATGCTGATCCGCCGTGGACTTATCAGAATGGCGGAGTGCCACAGGGGGGGGTAAACGCACAGTATAAAACTATGACACTTGCTGAAATTAAGGCACTTCCGGTAAGGGATATTTCCGACAATCCAAGCGTATTGCTTCTGTGGGCGACATTCCCTCAATTAGCAGAAGCTCTTGAAGTAATAAAGGCGTGGGGATTTGAATATAAAACACTCGGATTTTCGTGGCTCAAAACAAACAAGGATGGTTCGCCGGTTTTCGGGGTGGGATATTATGCTAAGTCCAATCAAGAGGTTTGTTTGCTTGGCGTTAAAGGAAAAGCTCACTCTCTTGTCAAAAGTAATAAGGTTTCTTCGGTAGTAATTACAGGAAGAACTAAACACAGCGAAAAACCCGCAATCGTCAGAGATAAAATTATAGAACTTTTTGGCGATCTCCCTCGTATAGAACTTTTTGCCCGCCAAAAAACAGAAGGATGGGATGTATGGGGAAATGAAGTAAAAAGTGATATAGAACTAACCCCCTAATGTATGGGCGAGAATACTTATCCCCAAGCAAGGGGTTTTAATTACGGAGCGAATGTGATACACTTTTAATATGAATAAACTCAATCTAGGGTCAAAGCAAATACCAATAAACGCCGCAACCAAAACTTTTGCTATCTTGGCCAAGAGAGGGGCGGGCAAAACATACACGGGAGCAGTGATGGCCGAAGAGTTTTTCAAAAATAATATCCCATTCGTGGTTTTTGACCCGATAGATGTTTGGTGGGGGTTGCGTTTAGATAAAAATGGTAAAGATAAAGGATTGCCGATTGTGGTTTTCGGACTAGAACACGCTGATATAAAATTGGATAGGGATATGGGCCGAAAAATCGCCCAAGAAGTGGTCAAAGAAAATGTGTCTTGTGTTATTTCAACTTTCGGGATGCCGAAGGTGGCTCAAAGGTTTCTCATCTCCGAATTTTCGGAGGAGATTCTGAACATCAATAATACACCCCGACATATTTTTATAGAGGAAGCTCACGAGTTCGTTCCCCAAAGAGTATTTGGTGGATTAGGAAAGACCTTTAACGCGGTGAGTAATTTAGTTGTGATGGGTAGGAATCGTGGGATTGGAGTTACGCTTATCAATCAACGGGCGGCAACAATTAACAAGGATGTTCTAACTCAACTTGATACTCTACTCGCTTTTCAAAATGTATCTCCCCAAGATCGGAAAGCATTGAAGGACTGGGTGGAATATCACGCCGCCGAAGGAGATTTTGAGAAGTTTATGGATTCGCTCCCTTCATTGCCGAAGGGTGAGGGTTGGATTTGGTCGCCAGAGTTTCTCGGTATCTTTGAACGCATAAAGATAAGAAAGCGGGAAACCTTTCACCCCGATAGGGAAAAACTCGGTGATAAATTTGAAATGCCCCAATTAGAGCAGGTAGATATTCAAGGGTTCATAGATAAATTTTCCAAATCAATAAAGAAAGTTGTGGATAAAAAAGGGAAACAAGTTTTTGAACCCGTAGAAGAAAAACCCAAAGAAGATACGAACATAATAAATCTCCGAAATGATTATGAAAGTAAACTACTCCAAAAAGATTTAGAGATAAGGAAAAGGGATGAGATTATAAACCAAGTTAGGAAAGTTGTCGGCGGTTCTAGTGTTGAAAATCCATTACCCATCACTTCTACTTCAAGTAATATACAGATGTGGATTGAAAAAACCGGTAAGGGTGGAGAGGGTAGGATTTTGAAATTTTTAGCCGAAAGGAGTGGAAGTAGATTTACGCGCGAACAAGTGTTTTTTGGGGTCGGTCTAGTTCCTTCGGGAAGTTCTAATACCTATGTAGCCAATCTTAAAAGGCGGAGTTTGATTTTGGAAGAAAATCGGATGTTATTTATCAATCCGAATATATGAAATCCGAATTTATCCATATAAGAGTTTCCCCCGAAGAAAAAAAGAAACTCCTAAACCAATCCCGCAAGCAAAATAAAACCATAAGTCAGATATTAAGAGAGTTAATAGAAAGGTCGTTAAAGAAATAAAAAAATGAAACAATCAAAAGAACAACTGGTAATAGAATTAGCGAAAATTAGAGAATCCCACGAAGGATGGGTCGCGGGCGACGAAAGCCACCGGAGAGAATTTGCGAAAGCATTTGCTTGGTATAAGAAATCAGCCCAATTTGATTACGGGGAAAGAGATATTAGAACTCCAACTTGGCCGGAAATTTATGTAGAGTTAGGAAAGATTCTGGCTTGTCGGGATTTTAGGAATTTGGAGGGGAAGGTTTCAGATTTAGAGATGATGATTAGAAACATAGAACAGAAAATTACTCCAGAAGAAATCCAATTGAAAAGATATGAGTAAAAAAGGGTTTGAAATTGAATCTAGCAAAG
>CAYIIM010000059.1:0-4040 GCA_964363455.1 uncultured Candidatus Saccharibacteria bacterium | reverse complement strand
GATGGCATTTCCGGTCCCGGCGCCAATAATAAGTGACAGTCGCGCCGCATCCGCTCCATATTTATCGGCCATTTCTAGTGGATCAATGCCATTTCCTATGGTTTTACTCATCTTCCGGCCTTGCATATCCCGAACTAGTCCGTGCAAGTAGATCTTCTTAAACGGCACTTCGCCCATTAGGTAGGTACTCATTAAAACCATCCGCGCCACCCAGAAAAATATAATGTCGTATCCCGTTTCTAAAACACTCGTCGGGTGATATGTTTTCAAATCTTTTCCAGCCTTCGGCCAACCAAGTGTAGAAAAAGTCCACAGCCCCGATGAAAACCAAGTGTCGAGCGTGTCTGGATCCTGATCATAAAGATCGCCGCCGCATTTTTTACATTTTTCAGATATACCTAAATGTATAACTCCCGCATTTTTTATCAGTGCCCCACCCATGGCTTCTTCCGGAGCTAAGTCCATGATTCTTTTTCTAAGCATTCGGAGCGTCCCTCCATGGCTAACAATCACTACGTTTTTATGCTTGTGAGTGTCTCTGTGTTCACTAAAAGTTTTCCAAACTTTTTCTTCTAGCTGTTCCCATCCTTGTCCGCTCGGAGGTTTAAAGTCGTATTTTCTATACCAACCCTCTTGTCCAGGTTTCATCGCGTTTATCTCTTTATAAGTTCGACCCTCCCACTCTCCGTAAAACCTTTCTCTTAATCTTTGGTCTTCTAAGACTTTTATATCTAACTCCTTAGCGATAATCTCGGCCGTCTCTTTTGCTCTTGCCAGGTCTGAACTAATCACCAAATCAATCCCCAGTCCTCTAAGCCTCTGTGCCGTTTCTAATGCCTGTTTTTTACCATTTTCGTTTAGCGGAGCGTTTAATGATTGATCACCGTCTACAATCCCTTTAACGTTAGCGTCCGTCTCCCCATGCCTCACCAAAAACCATCGCGATTTTATTTTCGGTTCAATTCTAACGTCACTACATTTCAGGCAATACCACGCTGGCACTCTATGCCCGTACCAAATCTGACGCGAGATACACCAATCTCTTAAATTATCGATCCAATGAAAATAAATTTTGTTAAACCTCTCCGGCATAATTTCCACCTCGCCGGACTTTACCACTTGCTTCATTAAGTCTTTTAAGCTTTTTTTCTCACCCGATTTTACGCCTTTCAAATTAGAGTGGGGGAGCGATACTTTTTTATTCACATCCACAAACCACTGTTTCATCACCTGAGGTTCGATAACGCCTCCGCCGCGGCTGTTCGTCGCCAATCGGTGCGTGTAGTTCTCGTCTGTCTTCACTAGAAGCCCCTGCTCCTTCAGTCTCTCTAGAATTTTTGGTCGCGCTTCTTTAATCTTCATTCCGGCAAATTCTCCAGCAATCGGCATTAGTTTCCCAAGCTGGTCAATAATTTGTTCCCGATCGAGTTTATGCCGCTCCGCGATTTCAAAATCCACCGCGTCATGCCACGGCGTAATTGTCATCGCTCCGGTGCCAAACTTCATATCCACCGCCTTGTCTTTGATCACCGTCGCCGTAATCTTTCCATTCATCCAATCCACTTCAAGTTTTTCTCCGTGGGTGTATTTTTTGTACCGCTTATCATCCGGATGCACCACCACGTACTTGTCGCCAAACTTGGTTTCCGGTCGCGCCGTCCCGATTTCAAACGGTCCATATTTCAAATAATAAAAAGCGGATTTTTCCTCCATCCATTCAATTTCATCATCCGAAACAGTCGTCTGCATCTTTGGATCCCAGTTTACGATTCGCTCACCTCGGTAAATTAAACCCGCTTCGTACATCCTTTTAAACGCCTCCACCACCGCCTCTCCACGTTGTGAATCTAACGTAAACGCCTCCCGGCTCCAATCCAAGGACGCCCCCATTCTTTTGATTTGGTGCACGATGTAGTCGTGACTCTTTGACGCAAACTCTTCCACCCGTCGCAAAAATTCTTCCCGGCCAAGATCATGCCGATTTTTTCCTTCTTTTTTGTATATATCTTTTTCAACCTTAGATTGAGTAGCAATAGCGGCGTGATCCGTGCCCGGCACCCAAAGGGTTCGCAGGCCATTCATCCGCGCGTAGCGCACCATAATGTCTTCAATCGCGAGCATCGCCGCGTGTCCCATATGCAGTTCTCCCGTTACGTTCGGCGGCGGCAAAACAATCGAAAAAGACTTCGCACTTTTCGGGAGTTTCAAATTATCCGGATTAAAAAACCCCGACTTTTCCCAAAGTTTGTAGATTCTCTCCTCGACTTCTTTAATATCGTACCTCGACTCCATCTCCTCCTTCATTTAATTGATTCTATGCGATTTCGAGGCTTATTTCTAGTTCCATTAAAAATCGCCAGTGCTCACACGCGCTGGCGATTTTTCCCACTCGCTTTCTTTAAAGCGAAAGAGATTGATTGGAGCGCCTTAGTTCGCTCAAGCCGAACTTGCCGTGATCCCCTTTCTTTTGTCTAAGGTTGAATCTAGATTAAACCTACTCCTTTCGCTAAAAAGTTCAAGTTTTTAAAATAAACGGCGCCATAGGAACGAATCCTTTTGGCGCCGCTGTGCTTACAGAGTCCTTACCTTGCCACCGCGCTCGGGCTAGGTAATCTCTGCTCCTTGGCCGCATTCGGGCTCAGTCGATGCACAATAGGTGCTCGTCGAGCCGCGACAGGCCAAGGTAGTACGGGGGTTAAGATACATTACTGCATCCTCCGGGCGGCTACTGGTTAGTAGTCGCACTGAAAATAATAGTATCAAATGAAATCCCTCCGTCAACTTCTAAATCTCCCCACTACTTCCTACTCTCTACTGGCTACTTTCTAAATCCTTAGATTTCCGTTCGCCTTCATCGGATATTTTTTCTTTCTTAAATAAGTCATATAGCCCGCCGCCGCAATCATCACCCCATTATCAGTATTATATTTCTGCTCCGCTACCAATAATCGAACTCCAAATTTTCCTGCTTCTTTTTTTAAGTTCTTTCTCAAAAATGAATTCGCCGCCACCCCACCCGAAAGAATGATCGAATTCGCGCCAAATTCATTGACCGCCTTCAGAGTTTTTTTCACTAAAACATCCACTGCCGCAGCTTGAAAGGAAGCGGCAACATCAGCCGCTATGGCCTCAGGTATATGTTTTAGCTTTTTGTTTTCTTTACTATTGGCTATTGGCCAGTGGCTATACCCTAGATCACGTAAGTGATATAGCACCGAAGTCTTTAAACCCGAAAAACTAAAATCATAGCTTTTTTCGTGCATCATCGGTCGCGGGAATTCAATCGCCGAACCCTTTCCTTTTTTCGCCAATTTTTCCAAAGCCGGTCCGCCAGGGTAGGGGAGTTTCAAAAGCCGAGCTACCTTGTCAAAAGCTTCGCCCACTGCGTCATCTCGAGTTTCGCCCAAATGCTTCCAAGTTTTTAAATCTTTTACCAAAAGCAAAATTGTGTGCCCTCCGCTAACCAGCAATGAAATTGCTGGAAATATCAATTTCCAATTTCCAACTTCCAAATTTTTGGATTTTGTTTTTTGTAATTTGGAATTCACAGTTTTCTTCGGTAAAAGAAAACTGTATAGGTGTCCTTCTAAGTGATTCGTCCCAACCAGTGGCTTTTTATATCTCTTTGCTAGCTCTTGAGCGAAAGTGATTCCCGTCCAGAGCGCTGGTTCGAGTCCTGGTCCCACCGTCACTGCAATCAAATCAACATCCTGAATATTGAATTTGGAATTATGAATTTTGGATTTTGATCCATTCCTAATTCCTGATTCATAATTCGTAATTCGATCCAAAAGAACTGGTAGGTTCTTTTGGTGCTCCCGCTTCGCCAAATTAGGCACCACGCCGCCAAACGGCTCATGGATTTTAATTTGCGACGCCACCAAGTTCTTTAAAACTTTAAATTTTGGTGATTTCAAACCACCCGAAGCCTCCACTAAAGCCACCCCCGTTTCATCGCAACTGGTTTCGATGCCTAAAATAATCTTCTTCACGTAGCCCCAAGGGGAATCGAACCCCTATTTACGCCGTGAAAGGGCGCC
>CAYIIM010000058.1:0-4089 GCA_964363455.1 uncultured Candidatus Saccharibacteria bacterium | reverse complement strand
GTTTTTGAAGATTACGGATTATGCTGAGAGGTTACTCGCGGATTTGAAAGAAGTAGACCCCGACGCAAATGAGAAGGTCCGTTCGGTCGGGGCGGGTTGGCCGGAGGCGACGATAAAAAGACAAGAAGATTGGATTGGAAAGTCGGAAGGAGCGCTTCTGAAGTTCGAAGTTCGAAATGATCGAGTCGAACAAGCAAAGCGATCGAGCAATCCGCCAACCCGCGGAGATCGAACAATTCCATCGTTTATTGAAGTTTTTACGACGCGGCCGGATACGCTTTTTGGAGCGACTTATCTTGTGCTTAGTCCAGAACATGGGGAAATTTCAAATCTCAAATCACAAATTTCAAATTGGGAGGAAGTTGAAGAGTATGTGGAAAAATCTAAGAAGAGGACGGAGTTAGAAAGAATGACTGGGAGGCAGGACTCGCCTCCGCACGAGGCTTCAGCGGAGCGAAGTAAAACCGGGGTGGAGCTCAAGGGAGTGAAGGCGATTAATCCGGCGACGAAAGAAGAGATTTCAGTTTGGGTGGCGGATTATGTTTTAGGTTCATATGGAACAGGCGCGATTATGGCGGTGCCAGCGAATGATGATCGGGATTTTGAATTCGCGAAGAAGTTTAACTTGCCTATCGAGCAGGTGATCATGCCCTATATTTTTGACTCGGAAAATCCACCTCAAAAGGGAAAAAAGAATACGAAACGGAATACTGTTCATTGTTTTGTTAAACATCCGAGCGAGAATAAGTTTATTGCTTTGCGGTCAAAGAAAATGCCATGGCTGACACCCATCACGGGAGGAGTAGAAGGGAGCGAGTCAGTAGTAGAGGCGGCGCTTCGTGAGATCAAAGAAGAGACGGGCTATAGTAGCGCTAAATTCATCAAGGAGATGCCACAGGTTTTTTCGGTGGAGTTTTACGCTCCCCACAAGGATGTTAATCGAGATGTGACATCGCATATTTTATATTTCGAACTTGAGAATTTGGACCAAGTTAAAATTTCCGAAAATGAAGAGGCCTTACATAGTGTGGAGTGGGTGAGTTTTGAAGATTTAAAGTCCCTGACGCCCGTTGGGGAGTTGGAGTATATTATCAAGTGGTTTAAAGAAGGGGATTTTGCCTTTGAAGGTCATGGGACTTTAACAAACTCGGGAAAGTTGGATGGGATGGATTCGGAAAAAGCGAAGTGGGAGATCACAAAAACAGTGGGCGGAGAAAAGAAGATTCAATTCAAAATTCGGGATTGGTCGGTTTCGAGGCAGCGATACTGGGGGGTGCCGATTCCGATGGTGCATTGTGAGAAGTGTGGGATTCAGCCAGTAGACGAAAAAGACTTGCCGGTTTTGTTGCCGGATTTAGAGGATTATCGACCAAAGGGGAAACCGCCGTTGGCAAGCTCGGAGAAATTTATTAAAACCGAGTGTCCGAAGTGTGGAGGCGAAGCGAAACGAGAGCCAGAGACGCTCGATACTTTTGTGGATTCGTCTTGGTATTATTTGCGCTACACCGACCCGAAAAACGCGGAGGAGATTTTTGACAAGAAAAAAGCTAATCATTGGATGCCGGTGGATTTATATGTAATTGGAGCGGAGCACACCGTACTCCATCTTTTGTATTCCCGGTTTATCACAAAGTTTTTGCAGGATGAAGGGTATTTGAAGTTCTCAGAACCTTTTTTGAAGTTGCGGCACGTGGGTTTGGTTCGGGGGAGTGATGGTCAAAAGATGTCGAAGAGTCGGGGGAATGTGGTTAACCCGGATGAGTTGATTGCGGAGTTTGGCGCGGATAGCTTTCGGGTTTACGAGATGTTTATGGGGCCGTTTGAGGATGGGCAACCTTGGGATCCTCAAGGGGTGATCGGCGCGGAGCGGTTTCTCCAGAGAGTCTGGCGACTCTTTGAAACGTTGGATGTTCGAGGTAAGACGTTAGATGAGGGAAATGATAAACCAGAGAGATTGATGCATAAGACGATTAAGAAGGTGGGAGAGGATATTCAAAACTTGAATTTTAATACGGCGATTAGCGCGCTGATGATTTTGCTTAACGATGCCGAAAAGCAGGAAAAATTACCAAAAGATTTTTACGAAGACTTTTTGAAACTGCTTCATCCGTTTGCGCCGCATATGACTCAGGAGCTTTGGGAAGAGTTAGGTCATAAAGATTTTATGACTTTTGCGGAGTGGCCCGAGTTTGATGAAAAGTTAATTAAAGATGAAAGTTTTAATTTGATTATTCAGATTAACGGGAAAGTGCGAGATAGTGTGGAGGTGGAGGCGGGGATTTCAGAAGCTGACGTTGAGAAGTTAGTTTTGGGACGTGAAAAAGTTCAAGTGTATTTGAAAGGCGAGAAGCCGAAAAAGGTGATCTATGTGCCGGGGAGGTTGGTGAATTTGGTGGTTTAAGGGTATTGACTTTTTCTAACATTTAATATATTATATTAGCGGAAAATTGTTTTGTGTAGTTAACCTTAGTCAGAGAGGAAGGGTTTTATGACGTTAACTCCGCATGCCTTTGATCTAAGATCGCTGGTTGAATCATGCGAGGTGATGGCCCGGATCACTCGTGTGATGTACTGACAACAAGCTTTCGTTGTCAGAAGAAGGATTCGAAGTTTTTCTGCGTTTGCTACCTCTCTTATCGGGCAAGTTGTTCGTACTTGACCCGAAGTCAACCTCGGGCTACCCGACGTACTGGCGATCGGACGTTTTCATTCAAAGGCAGGAAACGGTCTAGGTCGGTAGGTCCAATCCCAATTATAAGTGAATATGCCCCGCTGGTCTTTAGATCGGCGGGGCTTTTCTTTGCCGAGAAGCTTTAAAAGCATTAAAATGATTAGATGTGTGGAATCTTTGAATATTTAGGGAATTTGTAGAAAGGTTTTTAGCGTGTTATTATGGAGATATGAATCAAGTGACAATTGAGAAAACTGGAAAATATTTGATCGTCAAAATTCCTATAAAGTCTTTTAATTCTGGCCGAGCTTCAATTTCGACTAAGTCGAGAAGTGTCGTGGATAAGGCGATTGCGGATGGGTTATCTGATCTTAAGTCGGGGAGAATTTTCGGGCCGTTTAAGAACTTAGGTGAGTTCAAAGCCGCTCTTAAGAAACGATAAATCTTAGGATGAAAATCGCCTTCGTTAATAAAGCTATCCAAACTTATAATGATTTACCAAAAGAGCTTAAAGCGAAAGCCGACAAACAGTTTGGGTTGATTTTAAAAAACTTTCGTCACCCTTCGGTGAAGGCGAAAAAATATGATGAGAAGTTAGATGTTTGGCAGGGAAGATTAGATAAAAGCTGGCGGTTTTATTTTAAGATCGAGCGTGACGTGATTTTTGTGATAGCAATTACTAAACATCCAAAGTAATATGTGCGGAATCTTTGGTTATTTAGGCAAAAGGAGGGCGGCGCCGGTTTTGTTGCAGGGCATTAAGGATTTGGAGTACCGAGGCTACGATTCGGCGGGAATGGCGGTGTTAAGCGACAGCGGGCGGGTGATTTGTGAGCGGGCGGTGGGGCCAGTGGTTTACTTGGAGAAAAAGATCAAAAAGAATAAGGCGATCAATGGGGAGTTAACGGCGGGATTAGTGCATTCGCGTTGGGCGACCCATGGCGGGGTGACAGAGAAAAACGCGCATCCGCACTCAGATTGTTCGAAAAACATTTGGCTGGCACACAACGGAATTATAGAAAACTACGAAGAGTTAAAAAAAGATTTAATTTTAAAAGGGCACAAGTTTAAATCGCAAACGGATACAGAGGTGATTGCGCATTTAGTGGAAGAGATAAAGAAATCCCAAGATCTTTCACTCGAAGAGGCGATGAGGTTGGCTTTGAAAGAAGTGAAAGGAACTTATGGGATTGTGGCTTTTGATAAGCGAGAAGTGGGAAAGTTGGTGGTGGCGAGAAATTTTAGCCCGTTGGTTTTAGGGTTAGGGAAAGACGAACTTTTTGTGGCATCGGACGCAACGCCGATCGCGACGCATACCAGGCGATTGGTGTACTTGAAAGACGGCGAGATGGCAGTTTTAAAGAGAGATGGGTATAAGATTTTTAATTTAGCGAACAAGGAAATTAATCGGCGACATT
>CAYIIM010000057.1:0-4258 GCA_964363455.1 uncultured Candidatus Saccharibacteria bacterium | reverse complement strand
CGAGATTAGCCAGCTTAGCTATTAAAGCACCCCGAGCGCGCCCGCGAAAAGCGGGCGACGAGGGAGTACTTTTCGTGATGATTCTAACTAATTTTTAAAGAGTTGGCAAAGCATTCTTTCATTCGTATACCTGCCTGCCAGTAGGCAGGTTCGTAAGAAATTCGTAATTAGTAAATGTTTTATGTAAAATAAATCTCATGAACTTTGAATTTTTAATCTTCCAACTCTGCGTTCTGATTTTCTCCGTGATGATCCACGAAGT
Source organism: uncultured Candidatus Saccharibacteria bacterium (assembly GCA_964363455.1). Lineage (GTDB taxonomy): Bacteria > Patescibacteriota > Minisyncoccia > UBA6257 > 2-01-FULL-56-20 > VMFW01. Next base: position 3,996 of record CAYIIM010000057.1, on the reverse strand, counting down.
CGCTCACGGATTTGTGGCGGAAAAACTCGGCGACGACACCGCCCGTATGGCCGGCCGACTCACTTTAAACCCGCTCAAACATTTAGATATGTTTGGCTCGCTCCTTTTGCCATTTCTCCTTTTTGTCACCAGTTCCCCAGTGGTTCTTGGTTGGGCCAAACCCGTTCCGTACAACCCCTACAAACTTCACAAAGATTATAAATACGGCCCCCTCAAAGTCGCTCTCGCCGGCCCCGTTTCCAACCTCCTTCTTCTTTTAGTCTTTGGATTAATCGCCCGTTTCGGATTTGGCGTTCTTGATTCGAAACTTTTGAGCATCTTTGCCTTCATCGCTTATCTAAACGTTTACTTGGCCGTCTTCAATCTTGTTCCCATCCCACCCCTTGATGGTTCCAAACTCCTCCCCATCCTTTTCCCGCGCTTCGCCGCTCAAATCGAACGTATCGGCTTGATGGGCATCGCCTTTGTTTTCCTGTTCCTCTTTCTTTTCTCAAGTGTAATCTCTTACATCGCCGGACACATTTTTCTGTTCGTCGCCGGCCCCAATGTTTTAGGATCCCTATACCAATTTCTCGCCTCTTTCCAAGGGTAGTAAGTTGATTGAAAAATTTTAAGAGCTGGTAGATAATCTACCCAGGATCTTGTCATCAACCAATCACGACTGAAAGGGGAATCCCATGGATACGACACTGCTTTACGTCTTTATGGCTCTATCCGCCATCCTGCTTTTTATGACCGGCTTCTCGGTTGGAGTGAACTGCTTGAAACTCACAAAGGCCGGCAACGTTCTCTTTGTAGTTTCTACATTGGGCGCGGTGTTTTTCATCTTTTACATGTTTCATGTAGTTCCGAAAGGCGGTCGGGCGCCATGGTATATCAGCGAAGTCATCGTTATCATCTACTCCATTTTCTGTGGAATGGTTATTGGTATTTTCATTCACCAAAAGAGAGCCAAAGCCAAACCCACTCAACCGCAATCCATTCGATAGGAGAATAGAAATGGCTACTCTTTATCTATCAATCAGCGCGCTCGTTATCTCCTGTTTTCTTTTAGGCCTCTACATCACCCTCAAGAGGATGGAATCTCTCCTCGTCTTTTTTGCGCTACTCTTTGGGGCTGTGGGTTCTTACTTGTGGTCGATGGATAGAATCGTAAAGAATTTCTCCATTGAGACTTCGTTCTATTGGTGGTTTTACGGATCAACAATCACCATGATTGTATCCGCAACCGCTGGATTGTTCCTCGGTATAATCATCTCCAAGCGCCGGATTAAAACCGCCCAGCCACAACCCACTCAATAGGAGTCTCGCCATGCCGCCTTTCTGGATTCTGCTCGTTCTCTCCGCGATCTTTCTACTCTTAGGCGTTTTACGTCTAGGACTCAAAAGCAAAGGGTGGATACTCGTCGTTCTTGGCCTTGTTTTCTTCTGTCTCTCGTCGCAGAAAGCTAGAGACAGTGAAACAGATCGACAAGGTTTTCAAATAACCGCTTTGATTCTAACTGCAATGGCGTCCGTTGCCTTAGGGGGGAAAATCGGCCTCCACCTCAAGGCAAACAAAAAAGCGGAAGAGGAAAAATCCGCCTCTGCGGCTTGATCGAACTCGAAAAACAATTCCTCACCCCCAAAACACAGGAGGATAAGTGAACCCTCTTTATCTGTCCATCGCCGCCTTCGCAATCAGCTCGTTTCTTTTTGGCTTCACAAGCGGACGCAACAAGTATGCAGACATCTTTATCGTGTGCGTGTTTGCCGTGTCTGCTTGGTGGTTTTTCCAGCAAGCCTATACCGTCATTCCCGAAGAGGAAAAGATCGAACTGATCCCCGCCGCAGTAATGGGAGTCTGTGCGCTCTTCTCTCTTGGTCTGTTGCTGAAATATGTAACAAGGAAAAGGTCTGGCGCGAAAAAACTTCGCCAAGTGTAAGACGCGCTACAATCCCAGTTCAATCTAAACCCCGACCTGATCGGAGGATTTATGGAAACCCTCATGGCGCCGATTATCTTGTCGGTACTCTGCGCCATCATTACCGGAGTTTTCGGACCTAACCTCGGAGAAAAGAGGAAGTGGATTAGTCTTGTGCTTCTATTTGTCATGTGTCTGTCCGCATACACTTACCTCATTGACGAGATTGTCTACGTCTTTAAACCTCAAGGCAAAGCCCCCGAAGTCGTGTTTTTGAGTATTATTGGTATTATCTGCGTCGCGTCAGCCGCGTTTCTCGCCGGTCTATCAATAAAAAATAAGGCGAGAATCCACAGCCCGAACTAACAAAAAGTTCACACCAACCTTACCCCGACCATCTGGCCGGGGTTCTTCATTCCTTATAAATTTCACCGGAGCGAGAACTTTATTTTTGGGAGCTCTCGCAGTCCGCGACGGGCTTGGTCCCCGCAAAGCGGGGCCGTCGGGACGAGACCGCAGGTTGGCTCGGTTCGCTGGAAAGCGAGAACAACCGGTCCTGAAAACAAAGTCCGAGGCGACATTTGACAATAAGCAGGTTTTTTTCCTATAATTCCTCCTAATGTCCTAAAGGGTTTAAGAGTCTTATCTTACCTGAACTGCCCAGCGGACAGTTCATTTTTTTAATCCCTTTTTAGGTCAATTAGAATAATTAGGTTAATTAGAAATTTTATTGTATGCCTACCGTTCGCCAACTTATAAAGAAAGGAAGAAAGAGCACTAAAGCGAAATCAAAATCGCCGGCTTTGTCTTTCTATTCTAATTCGATCAAAAACAAGCCGGTTCTTTCCGCCTCACCGTTTAAGAGGGGAGTTTGTTTGAAAGTTTTTACCACGACACCAAAAAAACCAAACTCTGCTCTGCGCAAAGTTTGCCGCGTAAGGTTAACCAACGGCTCGGAAGTTACTGCTTATATTCCCGGCGAAGGCCACAACCTTCAAGAACACTCCGTAGTGGTGATCCGTGGCGGGAGAGTTAAAGACTTACCAGGTGTTCGCTATCACGTCGTCCGCGGCGTACTAGACACCGCTGGCGTGGATGGAAGAAAGCAACAAAGATCCAAATACGGCGCCAAAAAAACCAAAGCTAAATAATTTTTAAAAATTCATGCGAAAAAAACGCGTTTATAAAAAATATTACGAACCCGATCACAAATACTCCCGTCTCGACATCGGCCGGTTTACTAACTACATCATGCGCGATGGCAAAAAATCCGTGGCCGTGAAAGTTATTAACTCCGCTTTTGAAGAAATCGAAAAAGAAACCAAACAAGATCCGGTCTCTATCTTTGAAAAAGCCATCGAAAACGTCTCGCCGTTACTTCAGGTGGTTTCCCGCCGAGTCGGTGGTGCCAACTACCAAATCCCCGAAGAAGTCACTCCTGAAAAGAAATTTATTCTAGCTTCTCGCTGGATTATCGCCGCTTCTCGCGCCAAAAAAGGCATTCCGATGGCCAAGCGTTTAGCCGCTGAGCTCATTGCCGCTTCCAAAAACGAAGGCGCCGCCATCAAAAAGAAACAGGATACCCACCGCATGGCCGAAGCCAACCGAGCGTTCGCTCATTTTGCCCGAAGACCATCGCTCAAAAAATAAAAGACACCTGAGGCTACAGCCTCAAGTAGCCAGAATTTTCGTCCATTCTACAACCCTCAACCTATCACCTAGAACCTAACTTATGCGCAAATATCCCAGCGAAAAAATCCGCAACATTGGTATCATCGCCCACATTGACGCCGGAAAAACGACCGTCTCCGAGCGCGTTCTTTTTTATACCGGCGTCTCGCATAAAATCGGCGAAGTTCACACGGGTGATACCGTCATGGACTGGATGGTTCAAGAGCGAGAAAGGGGCATCACGATCACCTCGGCCGCTACCACCGCCTTCTGGATTCCAACCTATCGCAAAGACGACAAAAATTTTGAATACTGTGTTAACTTAATCGACACTCCCGGCCATATCGATTTTACTGTTGAAGTTAAACGCTCGCTCCGAGTTCTCGATGGAGCGGTGGTCGTCTTTGACGGCGTCGCGGGT
>CAYIIM010000056.1:0-4442 GCA_964363455.1 uncultured Candidatus Saccharibacteria bacterium | reverse complement strand
TGCTCTTGAAAAAATTTTAGGCAAAAAAATTAAAGCCGGCATCGCTCTCGACGTTAAAAAAGTCAGCGGACTAAAGATCATTAAATCCCTCGCCGGTTCCCACCCTTTCCCCTCCCAAAGAAATGCTAACGCCTCAACCGAGATTGTTAATCTTATTAAAAATTTAAGCTACGATGATTTAGTACTTTTCGTTATATCAGGTGGCGGTTCCACCCTTTTATGCCTGCCCCGTAGTAAAGTTCGGACACTCCCGAATTCCTCCAATCCGAACTTTTACTATCGGGGCGCTCCAAGAAAAGGTACTTGTCAGGAAGAAACTTTAATCGTCCAAAAATTAATGGATTCCGGCGCCACTATTAATGAAATCAACACCGTCCGCAAACACCTCTCCGTCGCCCGCGGTGGCTACTTGGCCAAATACGCCTATCCCGCCAAATCCATCGCTCTAATTTTTTCCGACGTTATCGGCAACGACCCGCAATTCATCGCCTCCGGTCCAACCGTCAAAGACACCACCACCATCCGCCAAGCTCTTGAAATTTTGAACAAATACCACGTCCAAAAGGTTTGCGCCATTGAAGATTGCGGTCTTGTTGAAACTCCGAAGAGCGACGAATTTTTTTCCAAAGTTTCCAATCAAATTTTCGTCTCAAGCGAAGTGGCCTTGAAAGCCATGTCTGCCACCGCTAAAAAACTAGGTTATAAAGTTAAAATCTGCACTACCTGCCTCAAAGGCGAAGCCAGGGGTATCGGCGCCAAAATTGCCGCCGAAATTAATCGCGCTAAACCCAAAACTATTCTTCTCTACGGCGGCGAAACCACCGTCCACGTCAAAGGCAAAGGCAAGGGTGGCCGCAACATGGAACTCGTTCTTTCTGCCTTGAACACCATAAAATCCGATTCCCTTATTTTATCCCTCGCCTCCGACGGCATAGACAACACTGATTCAGCTGGCGCCCTTTGTGATAAACTAACATCTGAAAAGGCCGAAAAACTGAAACTAAAACCGATCCGATATCTCGCTGAAAATAATTCCTATCCGTTTTTCAAAAAAACGGGCGATTATCTACAAACCGGCAAAACCGGTTCTAATGTTTCCGATCTCGTCATCGCTATAAAATCGTAAACAAAGTAGTGGATATGACGAAAAGTAATAATAAGAAAAAAAATTAATTACCAACCTTTACTACACTATTTTAGCGATCGCTAAAATAGTGTAGTAATAAAAATTCCAACAAATCATAAACTAAAACTATGCCAAAAAAATTAGTAGTTCCAATGGACTCTGTCGGCATCAAAGACGTCGCCCAAGTCGGCGGCAAAAACGCTTCGCTTGGCGAAATGCTTCAAACTCTAAAACCCAAAGGGATTAATATCCCCAGCGGTTTTATCGTCACCGCCACCGCTTATCAACACTTTTTAAAAACCACCGGCCTCCAAAAAACTATCAAAACCGCCTTAAAAGGCCTCGACACCAAAGATTTAAAAAATTTATCTAGCCGCGGAAAAATCGTCCGCGACATGATTAAAGAAAAAGAATTTCCATCAGATTTAAAACGCGAAATTATCAAAGGTTACAAAGCGATGGAAAAAAAGTACGGTGGGAATGTTGACGTCGCCGTCCGCTCCTCCGCCACCGCCGAAGATTTACCCGGCGCTTCCTTTGCCGGCGAACACGAAACTTATCTCGGCATCCGCGGCACCGACGACTTAATGAAAGCCACTCGCGCTGCTATGGCCTCTCTCTTCACCGATCGCGCCATCTCCTATCGAGTCGACAAAGGTTTTGACCACTTCAAAATTTCTCTTTCCGTCGGTGTTCAAAAAATGGTCCGCTCTGACTTGGGCGCCTCCGGTGTGATGTTTACTCTCGACACCGAATCCGGTTTCAAAGACGTTGTTTTGATCAACGCCGTCTGGGGTTTAGGCGAAATGATTGTTCAGGGCAAAGTCACTCCCGACGAATTTTTAGTCTGGAAAAAGTCTGCGGCTCGCTCTGCGAGCGCGCATCCCGAGAAGCGAAGCGACGAGGGGCTACCTATAATTTCTAAAAAACTCCAAATCAAAGACGAGAAGATGATCTACGCCAAACACACCACCGGCGTCAAAGCTACCAAAGTCATTCCGTGTACGCCCAAAGAAAAACATTCTTTTGTAATCAGCGACAAAGAAGTTCAAAAACTCGCTGAGTGGGCAATTATGATCGAAGATCACTACACCAAAAAAGCCAACAAGTGGACCCCAATGGATATGGAATGGGCCAAAGACGGCAAAACCGGCGAACTCTTCATCGTCCAAGCCCGCCCCGAAACCATCCACGCTTTAAGAGATTTCTCCAAGGTTCGTGAATACATCAGTCTCCAATCGGGCAAAGAGCTCGTCCGTGGCGCATCCGTGGGTTCCCAAATTGCCACCGGTAAAGCTCACATTATTATGGACGTCAAAGGCGTCGGCACCTTCAAAAAAGGCGAAGTTTTAGTCACCGATATGACTGACCCCGATTGGGAACCAATTATGAAAATCGCCTCCGCGATCGTCACCGACAAAGGCGGCCGCACCTCACACGCCGCCATCGTCTCTCGTGAACTCGGCATTGCTTGCATCGTCGGCGCGGGAAACGCCACTACTAAACTTAAAAACGGTCAGGAAATCACCGTGGACACCACCGGCTCCGAAGGCATTGTCTTCAACGGCGCGCTAAAGTTCAAAGTCGTTGAGCACGACATCAAAAAACTGCCAAAACCGAAAACGAAAATTATGGTCAACATCGCCACCCCCGACACGGCTTTCGAAAAATCCTTTTTGCCGGCCAAAGGCGTGGGTTTAGCGAGAGAAGAATTTGTGATTGCCTCGACCATCGGCATCCACCCGCTCGCGCTTCTAAATTATTCCAAAATGAAAGGGGTTGTGCGAAACGAAATTGATCGCCGCACTTACGGCTGGAAAAACAAAGCTCAATTTTATGTCGACAACTTAGCATATGGCATCGCCAAGATCTGCGTCGCCTTCCACCCCTATCCCGTCCTCGTCCGCTTCTCGGATTTTAAAACCAATGAATACCGCGCTCTAATCGGCGGCACTCTCTATGAACCCCTAGAAGAAAACCCGATGATCGGCTGGCGTGGCGCTTCTCGCTACTACGATCCCAAGTTTAAAGAAGCATTCAAACTCGAATGCTTGGCCCTCAAAAAAGTCCGTCAGGAATTTGGTCTTGAAAACGCCCACCCGATGGTCCCCTTCTGTCGCACTAAAGAAGAAGGCGTCAAAATTCAGGAAATCATGGCAGAAGGAGGATTAATCACCAACTACATCGCAGAAAAAAGAAACGAGGCCCGAGGCCATAGAAAACCTTCTTCCGCTCGAGGGCCGCAATCCAGCACCAAAGGACATGGTGCTGTGGCAAACACCCCAATCTACGTGATGTGCGAAATCCCGGCGAACGTCCTGCTCGCTGATGATTTTCTTTCGATCTTCGACGGTATGTCCATCGGCTCCAATGATCTTACCCAGCTCACCCTCGGCCTCGACCGTGATGCTGGAACTTTGACTCACATTGCCAACGAAAATGATCCGTCCGTGAAAAAGTTGATCGCCGAAATCATTCATAAGTGTAGAGAAAAAAAGAAGTACATCGGCATCTGTGGCCAAGCTCCGTCTGACCACCCCGACTTCGCCAAATTCTTAGTGGAAGAAGGCATCGAAAGTATTTCCTTAAACCCCGACACCGTCGTCTCCGCCACAATTGCCGTCGCCGAAACGGAAAAACGACTCCACAAAAAATAAAGCTCGAAGTTTGATCCTTCTCCCCCGAATTCTCTAAAATAATTTCTGTTGTATTATCTCAACTTTATAAACTTCCAAAAGTGATGGTTTTAGATTCTCATCAATATGCACCGTACACTCAATACGCACCACTCCCTTGTGTATAATGGATGGCCAAAGAGATTCCGGATGTTCAGCAACGATCTGATAAGTAACCCTCGTCCCATCATTTAAGATGAAATAACCTTTATTAGTAGATTTAAACAGTGACAGGAAATATCCTGTTAACTGGGCCTTTTCTGTTTTGGCAACTATTACCTGTTCAATATCAAAATATTTCTTCTCGTCTGCAGATATCGATTCGCTTGTTTTATTACCATCATCGTCAACAATAATCTCTGTGCTATCAATCCTTCCTTCTTCCAACGGCTTCGCAATTTTATTGATATCTTGCTGTAATGTCTTACCCTGGTAAAGTTCAAAAATCGCATAATCCATTTCAAGCGAAAGTTTATCAATATTTATTATATTTACGGTTCCGCTATTAGTATTAATCTTTGTATCATAGGGTTGATTTTTAACGTGCTTAGTTATCTTTATTACCCCTACTATTTTGTCAATACTTTATGGTAATGTGCACACACATATGGCGGTTTCCTCTAGGATGGGGAAATGGCCAT
>CAYIIM010000055.1:0-4699 GCA_964363455.1 uncultured Candidatus Saccharibacteria bacterium | reverse complement strand
AAGAAGGCGGCGCCGAATAGTGTCAGTCGGCTGATGGTTTTGGAAAAGTAGTGGCTAGTGCTATCGCCAGGGCGAATACCAGGGATGAAACCGCCGCTCCGTTGAAGATTTTTAGAAATTTCTTCGGGATTGAAGGTGATAGAAGTGTAAAAATAGGTAAAAGCGAAAACCAAACCGAAGTAAAAGATACCATACAAAAGCTGGTTATTCATAAATGAACTGACCAGATTGGTTAACTTCACGGAAAATCCTGGAGAGAAAAAGGTGGTAATCTGGGCTAGAAATTGAGGGAAGAGTAAAACGGAAACGGCGAAGATGAGCGGGATCATACCGGCTTGGTTAACTTTGAGCGGCAAATAGCTCGAGGCGCCCCCAAACATCTTATTGCCTCGGACACGCCGGGCGTAAGTAATTGGGACTTTGCGTTCGCCTTCGTTTAAATAAACCACGCCGGCGATTAAGAGAACGGCAATCGCAAGGAAGCCGATGTAGATAGGAAGATCGCTTGAGGTGAAGGTAGCGAGGGCGAGCTGAATTTGGCCTGGTAGGCCACTTAATATACCGGCGACGATGACAAGGGAGATACCGTTACCAACTTTTTGCTCGGAGATAAGTTCACCGATCCAGAGAGTTAGCATTGAGCCAGCGGTGATAATAACGACGTTAGTGATGGATCCAAAAAGGCCAGGTTTATCGATAACTCCTTGGCTTGCGAGAAGCGCAAGAAAGCTGTAGGCCTGAACGGCGGCTAAAGGAATGGTAATGAGGCGAGAATATTGGTTGAATTTGGCTTTACCCCGCTCCCCTTCTTCGTAATAAAGTTCTTTGAATTTTGGAAAGATGATGGTTAAAAGCTGCATGATGATAGTGGCGGTGATGTAGGGACCGACACCAAGCATGACGATGGAAAGATTAGAAAGACTGCCTCCGGAAAATATATTAAGGAAGTTAAAAATTTGGTTTGAACCTAAATATTCAGCCAATCGTGCAGGATCAACGCCAGGAATTGGAATGGAAGCTAAAAGACGAAAAGCCACAAGGAGACCAATGACGATAAAGATCTTATTGCGGATGTCTTTGATGCGAAAGATTTGGAGGAGCTTGTTCATGGTCAGAAATGTAAAATTTAAATATCAAAATGAAAAATTTTGGTATCCCTCGACGGGCTCGGAATGATTTTAGAATTATTAACTTTTAGATTTTGAACTGTCACTTTATACTTTTCACTTTAATTTTTTAACTTATATGGCCACCCGCTTTCTCAATCTTCATTTTAGCACTTTCGGAGATTTTTATACCCTTAAAGCTTGAACCAGGGGTGGCATTCCCATTGCCTAAGACCTTGATCACCCCTCGATAACCCGATGGAATTAGATTGAATTGCTCTAAGGTCGCGCGATCAACAACTTTGACATCCTTGAGTTTAGCGCTAATTTTTTCCAAATTCAAAGTAATCGGTTTGGGTGATTTTATTTTATTCCTAAACCCGCGCTTTTTTGGCAAGCGCAAAATTAAATCTCTTTCAGATTTTCGGATACGGCGGCCAGAACGAGATTTTTGACCCTTGGTACCGCGACCAGAAGTGGTACCGCGCTTGCCTCCGCGACCGACTCGCTTTTTAGGCTTGATCTGTTTTTTTGATTTTAGTTCGTGAAGTTTCATACTTTTTCGTTAATTTTTTCGTGGGATGCTTTTTGTTTATGGGCGGTTTTTAAATTTTTCAAAGCTTCCAAAGTCGCCATCGCGTTGGTCAATTTATTCGGGGTTCGGCCAAGGACTTTAGCGGTGGCATCTTTAACACCAGCCAGATTTAAAACAAAGCGGACGGCGCCCCCGGCTTTCAAACCGTGACCGGCGGAAGCGGGCTTAATAATTACATTCGCGGCGCTGTATTTAGCAGAAACTTCATGCAAAATAGTCCGGCCGTCTTTTAGGCTGATCGTAATCATATTGCGTTTGGCTTTTAACCTAGCCTTACCAATGGAACTTTGGACGTCGAGACCCTTACCGACTCCGATACCAACGCGCCCCTTCTCATCGCCTAAAGCGACAGTAGCGCGGAATCGAAATCTCTTACCACCGGCGACCACACGTGTGACGCGCCTCAGGTCAAGAGTTTTTTCTTTGAATTCGCTTTTTTGAGCTTTAAAATTTCGTCTTTGCATGGTTTAAAATTTGATTCCTGATTTTCTCAAGCTTTCGGCAAAAGCGGAGACGCGGCCATGATAGCGGTAAGATCCTCGGTCAAAGACGATGCCTTTGATACCAGCGTCGGCGGCTTTTTTCGCCAGATTTTGCGCCACTAAAACGGATTGCTCGGTCTTCTTTTTCTTTTTTTCGTCAGCTTTAAGACCAAGACTAGAAGCGGAGGCTAAGGTTTTGTGATTTTCATCATCGATTAACTGACAATAGAAACCTTTGTTGGTGCGAAGAACCGAGAGGCGAGGCAACTCATGAGTCCCAAAAATCTTGGCGCGATTTCGAGCCTGTCTTCGGTTTCGGATTTGATTGATGTTTTTTTGCTTGTTCATGTTGTTTATGCCGCGGCGGCCGCTTTCTTACCGGATTTTCTCCTAACGACTTCGCCTCGGTATCGGATACCTTTGCCCTTGTAAGGTTCGGGCTTCTTGAACTCCCTGATTTGCGCGGCGGCTTGGCCGACGGCTTGCTTGTCACTGCCAGAAACTGTGATGACGTTTTTCTCTACCGTAATAGTAACGCCTTCGGGGGATTCGAAGCGAATCGGATTAACAAACCCGAGATTCAAAACTAAGATCTTGCCTTCGAGCGCGGCTTTAAAACCAACCCCTTCGATTTCCAAAACTTTGGAGAACCCGGTGGTGAGACCCGAGACAGTGTTGCGGATTAAAGCCCACACGGTGCCGGTATTCATTTTAGCAACTTTTGAGTTGCGAGTGGGCGAGACGTTTACATTTTCGCCTTCAATCTTAACCGCTACGCCGTCTAAAATTTTGAGTTGCTTCTCCCCTTTCGGGCCTTTGAAGTTCAAAAGATTACCGTCTTCCGTGACCGTGACGCCAGAGATAATATTTACAGGTTTTTTTGCGAGTCGGCTCATAGTAATAAGTTTAAAATTTAAATATTAAAATTAAAAATTAAGGTATCCCTCGACAGACTCGGGATGATTTTAGGATTATTCAATTTTGAACTTTGGATTGTCATTTTACAGTTTGATTTTTTAATTTTTCACTTGAGACTACCAAATCTCAAAAAGGTATTCGCCGCCGACTTTGTTTTTCTTGGCTTCGCGGTTATCAAAAATGCCTTTGGAAGTAGAAAGGATGGCTAATCCGTAGCCGTTTTTAACGGGATGTAATTCTTTGTAGTTAACATATAGGTGGCGACTCGGTCGGCTAAAGATCCGGAAGTCGTTTATAACAGATTTTTCTTCATGATAATTTAACTTGATTTCAATAAAGTTTTTCCGGTTAATGACTTTTTTCTGAGCATCTTTTAAGTATTTGCCTTTGACCAAAATTTTGGCAACTTCAAAATCCATCTTAGAAAATGGAAGGACCAGCGAATGCTTTCGAGCCTGAATGGAATTTTTAACTTGTGATAGTAAGTTGTAGTACATATGCCAATTTTATTTGCGAAGACAAGCTGATTTTATCAGCGCCGTTTGAGCAACTGATAAAACTGAGCACCCAGCCGTACTTTTCAGTAATGCGGAGTTCGACTTGATGATGTTTGGGGATTTTATAATCATTTTGTTGTTTGGATGAAGTTATTATGAAAAGTACGGCTGGGTAAAGGTTTTCTTGATAAATTTTTGTATGTTCATTTAAAAATTTATAGAAAGCCCTTTACCAGCTGGATTTTTTGACGCCGGGGATTTCGCCTTTAGTGGCCATCTCTCGAAAACAAATTCGGCAGAGACCAAAATCACGAATATAGGATCGTTTGCGACCGCAGCGAAAACATCGTCTCACGATTCGGGTTGAGAATTTGGGCTTCTTTTTACTTCTTGCGATGACAGATGTTTTAGCCATAGGAAATTTAAAATTTAAATATCAAAATTAAAAATTAAGGTATCCCTCGACGGATTCGGGATAATTTTAGGGTTATTCAATTTTGAACTTTGGATTGTCATTTTACAGTTTGATTTTTTATTTTTTAACTTTCTTAAGCGGAACGCCTAATTCACGATAGGTTTCTTCGGCCATTTTTCGGGTTTTCAATTTTGGCACAATGTTAATGCCAAGCGAAAAAGTCAGAGTGGATTTATCGGTGTTGATCTCTGGAAAGACATATTGTTCTTTGAGGCCGATGTTTAAAATGCCGTTTTTATCGATGGATTTTAAATCAATACCCACGAAGTCGCGGACGCGAGGCAAGACTATCTTAGTCAAACGTTCAAAAAAATCAACCATTTTTTTCCGGCGTAGCGTGACCGAAAGACCGACAATTTGGTTTTGGCGGATCTTGAATCCCGCGATAGACTTTCGAGCTTTGTTGATCTTGGCCTTTTGGCCGGTGATGGTGGCGATGTCGCTTAAAATTCCGGGCAGGATTTTTTCCTCAAAATTCGGTTGGTTGCTCAACTTTCCGACGCCAGCATTAATAACCACTTTTTCTAAAAAGCCTCGCGGGGAATAGGAAATTTTGTGTTTGGTTTCAGACATGGTTTAGGTTGTGGCGTCACATTTTTTACAAATCCGGACCTTTTTATCGCCTT
>CAYIIM010000054.1:0-5030 GCA_964363455.1 uncultured Candidatus Saccharibacteria bacterium | reverse complement strand
AATTTCTGGTCGAACACCGACAAACAAACCCGCCATATGTGTGTGCCTAAAACAATATGTAAAAGTGAATTTTGATAAACAAAAAACCCCTTTCGGGGTTTTTTGGGCTACATCATTTTGATTTCGATATCGACACCGGCGATTACTTTGATAAAAAATTAATAATTGATGAAAAATATTTGCTGAAATCGCCTAGGTTTTTTCGGAGGTTAATAAGGAAAAGTTCAGTATTTATTTTCTCATATTGATGAACGAGGATATTCCGAACTCCAGTTAACGGTGAAATTTTTATAGCAAAATCTTTTTCCAAAATCCCATTTTCGCCTAAAAGTTCAAAGCTCGAACGTAAGTCGCTAACTGAAACATCGAGATTTTTTAGAAGATGATTATTTATGTCAATCATTTCTTCTACTAAAAGAAGGAAGACGCGTTCAAGGGCGTAGCGATTTTTTAGTTCGGCCGAAATTTCTTCATTACTGAGCGTAAGAAAACCCGTTAATTCTTCAAGGTAAGTTTCGGCTTGGCTGATTTTTTGTCGGACAAATTCTTTGTCAATTTCGGACATATTTTTTTTCAAGTTGCTTTTTCAAATTTTCTCGGAGAAACTTGGTTTCCAGGTAAGATTTTGTAGCGTAGGTGGAAAGAGTGTGATAGAGAAAACGATTTTCGAGATAGAGAATCTGGTGGTTATCAAAAATTCTTTTCATAACCAAAGGACTTAATGGTAGGAGGCTTACGGTGTCAATTTTGTCGTGATTGAAAATTTTTTGCAGTTCGGTATTAAATTGAGCCAGCTCTTCAAAAGAGAGTTTTTTGCCCAAAAAAGCCAAATCTATATCGCTTTCACTGTGGATTCGGCCATATACTTGGGAGCCAAAAAGTAGCAAAATTTTTACTCCAAATTTTTGACAGGTTTTGGCGATTAAGTTTTGCCTTTCAGCTGCAATTTCTACCATAGCGTTCTTAGATTATCAGATATTGCTCTATTTATCCATGGGTCCCCTGCCTCTTTTATTAGTCCTGGTTTTATAGGGGTTGATTGGATATATTGAGTATGGTAAAAATAGGCTAGAAAACAAGGAAAGCTAACCGATTGGAGGCTTTATGCAGTTAGTGATTGTGACTCAGAAAGGACTGGCTTTAGGACCGTTTCGCCTTCTAAGAAAAGCAGAGAGCTACCTTGAGGATTGTGGTTTTACACAGCTTCATGGGAAAATCTCAAAATCCTGCCTGGGTTACTGGCGGAACGGAGACGCGGAGGGCACTATTCAAAAAATCGAGAGCGTAAAACCCTCGAAAAAGAAACGAAAAAAGGGATCTTCATAGATCCCTTTTTCACATCAAAAAACCCCTTTCGGGGTTTTTTGGGCTACATCATTTTTATTTCGATATCGACGCCTGCTGGAAGGTTAAGGTTACTAAGAGATTCGATAATCTTTTGGTTGGGATTTAAGATATCCACCATTCGTTTATGAATTCTTAATTCAAACTGCTCGCGAGAATCCTTGTGAACAAAAGTGGAGCGGTTCACGGTATATTTCTTGATTTCGCTCGGAAGCGGGATGGGGCCAATAATTTTGGCATCATGCCGACCAGCAGTATCAACAATTTGGTGAACAGAATTATCAACCAACTTGTGGTCATAGCCGCGGATTCTAAGTCGCAGTTTCTGAATTTGATCAATTTCTTTTTTCTTAACCATGGAGTAATCGCTAATAACGCTAATTAATTTCAAATAACGCGAATAGGGAAAATGTTATTTGCTGATTTTGGTGACCACACCGGCGCCCACGGTCTTGCCTCCTTCGCGGATAGCAAAGCGCTGCTTTTCTTCGAGCGCGACTGGCGCGATAAGCTTAACATTAAACTTGATCGTGTCACCAGGCATAACCATTTCTGTGCCTTCTGGCAAAGTGACTTCACCGGTGACGTCCGTGGTTCGAATATAGAACTGCGGTTTGTAACCTTTGAAGAATGGAGTGTGTCGGCCACCTTCTTCTTTGCTTAAGATATAAACTTCAGATTCGAATTCGGTATGTGGAGTAATTGAACCCGGCTTTGCAAGAACCTGACCGCGCTCAACATCTTCCTTTTTCAAACCTCGGAGCAAGATACCAACGTTATCTCCGGCTTGGCCTTCGTCCAAAAGCTTATTGAACATTTCAATGCCAGTAACCACTGTTTTTTGGGTTGGTTTCAAACCGACGATTTCAATTTCTTCGTTAACTTTGACTTTGCCGCGTTCGGCGCGACCGGTCACAACTGTGCCACGGCCTTCGATTGAGAAGATGTCTTCAACCGGCATCAAGAACGGCTTGTCGAGTTCGCGAACTGGCTGAGGGATATATTCATCAAGGGCTTTGATCAAGTCCATGATTGGCTTGGCGTCGGCTTCATCGGGAGTCTTGGCGTTTAAGGCTTTCAAAGCGGAACCACGGATAACCGGGGTGGCATCGCCGTCGTAGTTGTATTTCTTTAACAACTCTCGAACTTCGGACTCAACGAGGTCGATGAGTTCTGGATCATCCACCATATCGCACTTGTTAAGAAAGACGATAATTTTTGGCACACCTACCTGATACGCGAGCAAGATGTGCTCTCGAGTTTGAGGCATAGGGCCATCAGTAGCAGCAACAACCAACACCGCGCCGTCCATCTGGGCGGCACCAGTGATCATGTTCTTGATGTAGTCGGCGTGACCAGGCGCGTCGATGTGCGCATAGTGACGAGTTTCGGATTCATATTCCGAGTGATGCAAAGCAATCGTGATACCACGAGCTTTTTCTTCGGGAGCGTTGTCGATTTGATCAACTTTTTCTTCTTTCTTGGTCCACCCTTTCATGAATAACACGTGGGTGATAGCGGCGGTTAATGTGGTTTTGCCATGGTCAACGTGGCCGATAGTACCAACGTTAACGTGAGGCTTAGAACGATCAAAATTTTCTTTTGCCATTTTTTTATTTTATTTTTTGTTTTTTGGTTTGGCTTCTAGGCTTTAGATATTTCCCCTGCCCTAAAGCCAAGAATCCAAACCTGATTTTTTACGACTTTTTATTTGATTTCGACAGCTTTCAATTATAGGCTTTTCTTCTTTTGTGTCAATGGTCGCTCAATAAGGTTTTCCATAGAACCGGCGTCGCTTCTTTCCAGTCCCGACTTTACAGTCGTGGATCCTCGGCTTTTAGCCGGGACGAAGAAGCGCGCCTGCATCTCACCATCATCATTCGCTTCGCGAAGCCAAGCTGATGATGGTTCCGATAGCTTCTCTGGAAAATTATTTCGCTCGGTTGGAATGAAGAGTGCCTGCGCGAGCTCTTTTAAAATAAAAGTTTCGCTTGAGGGGCGGTAAGGTTATTTCCGTTTACCCTCAACAATCTGGGTTTCGATGTTTTTCGGCACTGGTTCGTATGAATCAAATTCCATCATAAAGGAACCTCGACCTTGAGTCATAGACCGAATTTCAGTGGCGTAGCCAAACATTTCGGAAAGCGGTACTTTCACTTCAATAACTTTGGTGCTCGGTCGGTCGATAATGGAATCAATTTTACCGCGGCGGGAGTTTAGGTTGCCGGTGACTTCGCCCAAGAATTGAGGTGGGATGATGACCTGAGTTTTCATAATTGGCTCAAGAATAACGGGTTTCGCCAATCGAGCGGCTTCTTGAAAAGCCATAGAGCCAGCGATTTTGAAGGCGGCTTCGGAAGAGTCGACTTCGTGGAAGGAGCCATCAAAAAGGGAAACCTCAACGTCGATGACTTTGTAATGAGCGACGACGCCTTTGTCCATCGCTT
This sequence comes from uncultured Candidatus Saccharibacteria bacterium, assembly GCA_964363455.1. Taxonomy (GTDB): domain Bacteria; phylum Patescibacteriota; class Minisyncoccia; order UBA6257; family 2-01-FULL-56-20; genus VMFW01. The sequence continues at coordinate 1,239 of CAYIIM010000054.1, read as the reverse complement.
CTTTAATGCCTTTTTCGGTTGGGTTAATAAATTCTTTCGGAATGTCGCCGCCTTTGATGTCGTTTACAAAAACAAAACCCGCGCCTCTTTCAAGGGGTTTAACTTTTAACCAAACATGGCCGTACTGCCCCCGCCCACCGGATTGGCGGATGTATTTACCTTCAGCCTCGGCTTCGGCGGTAATGGTTTCTTTGTAGGCGACTTGAGGTCGGCCGACGTTGGCTTCGACGGTAAATTCGCGCTTCATCCGATCAACGATAACTTCCAAGTGAAGCTCACCCATACCGGAGATAATGGTTTCGCCGGTTTCAATATCGCCCGAGACACGGAAGGTGGGATCTTCTTCAGCCAAGCGGCGTAAAGCGAGGCCCATTTTTTCTTGGTCGGCTTTGGTTTTCGGCTCAATGCGAACACCGATAACGGGTTCGGGGAAGGTGATTTTTTCTAAAATAAGCGGGGCTTCAGGAGCGCAGATGGTGTCGCCAGTGGTAGTGTTTTTTAAACCGACAATGGCGGCAATTTCTCCGGCATAAATTTCTTCCACTTCTTCGCGTTGATTGGCATGCATTCTTAAAATTCGGCCAATTCTTTCTTGTTCGCCTTTAACGGAGTTATAAACATAAGAACCCCGCTTGATCACACCGGCGTAATTTCGGAAGTAAGTTAAGCTACCAACATATGGGTCGGCGGCAATTTTGAAAGCGAGAGCGGTAAAGGGTTCGGAGTCTTTTGGCTCTCGGAAAATTTCAGCGCCGGTTTTCGGATCAAGCCCCTTAACCGGAGGAAGGTCGAGTGGAGAAGGCAGGTAGTCAACAACAGCGTCTAGAACAAACTGAACACCTTTGTTTTTCAAAGCCGAACCGCAAAGCACGGGGACGATTTTGTTGTCGATGGTGGCCTTTCGCAACACTCGTTTTAAATCTTCGGTTTTGATTTCTTTGCCTTCTAAATATTCGCTCATCAACTTGTCGTCGCACTCAACAATTTTTTCAATCATAGTGTGGCGAGTTTTTGCCACCGCCTCTTTCATATTTTCAGGAATCGGAAGCTCAACGATCTTTTCGCCGTGCTCACCTTCGGAGGTGTAGGCCTTCATTTCCATGACATCCACGATGCCACTGAAGTTGGCTTCGGCGCCGATCGGAAGCTGAATGGCGATGGCATTTTTAGTAAGACGTTCATGGATAGAAGCGAAACTGGTTTCGAAATTGGCGCCCATACGGTCGAGTTTATTAATGA
>CAYIIM010000053.1:0-5269 GCA_964363455.1 uncultured Candidatus Saccharibacteria bacterium | reverse complement strand
CCTCCCCCAAAAACTGGGATTTGGATAAAATGCGGTGAGGGAGGGATTCGAACCCTCGATACGGTTTTAAGTCCGTATAATGGTTTAGCAAACCATCTCCTTCAGCCCCTCGGACACCTCACCCCGAAACGTATGTAGAATAGCTCACATCTCGTATCTCTTCAAGTGTTTTGGATTACTCGACCCCACTTTCAAAAAATACTTCCTAATGCCCTCTATACTTTCAATCCTAATTTTTTTGCCGTCTTTTGTTATGCGGGGGTTTAATTTCAAGCTATTCAGAAACTCGTATACAGAGCTCAAGAGAGGTGGCGAGCAACTAGAGAAATCCATCTTTTTGTAACGATAAATTTTACCACCAACTTTGTATTTATGAACAAAAACACTACCATCTGTATCGACCAAACCCCTTACGCAAACTTTCAAAAAGCGCCCATTCTTTTTTACCCAATCTGGTATGTCCAGGTTTTGTTTGATCTTGTTTCCAACTTTCAAACCTATACTCTGGCAAAATTCAACCAACGCCACTCTCGAAACTACAATATCAGTCGCCAAAGAATCTCTATCTTCTCTCAAACTTGGGTCTACTCCAAAGAGACGCCTAACTAAATTTTTTACATATGTCATGTATTCATAGTCAGTCTCTCTATTTAAGCTGATTGTTAATTGATTTTTAGTCATCCCGCCATCGCCCATCATAATCCCAACGAACTCTGCCAACTCTACGCTTTTTCCCGGTCTCGTGATCGATTTCCGCCAAAAGATTTTTCTCTTCTGAAATTTCCCAGTTTTCTCCCACCAAGTTTTCCAAGCCACTTTCCTCGCCTCCGGATCGCCGCCCACTCGTCCATATTTCTCAATCATCCTCAAAGCTCCTTTCCGCGCTCCCTTTTTCGTATACCAGAACTGATCCACTAGTTTTGACTCCGGAATTTTTATTCCTGTTTTTAAAGACAAAAACTCCGCTACCTTTTCCGGCAGCAAAAATTTTCTCCTTTTCCAATCCGTCAAAGTTCGCACCCCCACGCCCAAGAGGGAAGCAAACTCCTTATTCGACAGCCCCAACTTCTCGAGAGATTTTTCCAAAAAATCTTTTTGATCCGACTTCGACAAGTCTAGCCTATTTCCACTCAACAATTCAGCCATACCTCCATTATACCATAAACAAATACGCCTGGCAGTTGCCCGCCAGGCGTATGATTGATTTTTTGGTCTAAAACAACTAGACCTTTTCGTACTTGTTGATGATTTGAACCGTGGACCTTCCAGATTGACGGTCGATCAACTTTACCGCGAGCGCCACTCGATTTTCCATATCGAGGACACTTATCCAGAAGTTGTTCGCGATATCCTCGATTGATCCACGAAGAAATACAGGATAGGGCTCACCGTGGAATGCTGGTAGTGGGTTGCCATCACCTGTGTAGGTTGTAACGCACAACCCAATTCCTTCTCCAAGTTCTTCAAAAGAGTAGATGTGGCGATCAGAGGAAGTTCCCCACGCCGACTTCCGTGTAATCCCAATCTCGGCAATCGCCTTACTCCCCGTGCGGTTGCTTTCTAAATAGCATGCCGCCGAAATTCTAGGCGTGAAATTTGGAACATCCGGTTCATAGGCCCAGTCGTCCAATCCGCCCTGAAAAGTACGACCCAGAAAACTCCTCGTTTGGTCGCCATTGCTGACCGCAAACGTACCATCTTTTTCGAGCATTGCATCGTAGATCACAAGCGAGGGATCCTTCATCTTAGCCGGATCAGCCGCTTCGGTGAAAACCCGGCCAGTTTTCGAATCGTATCCAAAAAATCGGTTTCGACTGTTCTCCTTCCGTCCCATAATCCAATACACCTGGACGAAGTATTTCCCAGTTTCATCGAGCCCGATGACAATTCCTCGTCCTGGATATGAATTTCGGCTAAGCTCGGTTAAGTTACTCCGTGGATCTTGGTTCATAACCCTTCTCCTTTTCTATGCGTGAAATTGTTGATTTTCTGCCTGCTGGCAGTTTACAAACTAGACCCAAAAAAGTCCAGCCAAATCGAACTAAAACATTGCCAAATAAGGTTTTTTTCAGTATCCTGTATTAACTATGCCAGGTGATTCTAAGCAAAAACCGACCCCAAGGCCCCCCATTGTTGTTGTAATGGGCCACGTTGACCACGGCAAGACCACTTTGCTGGATTATATCCGCAAATCTAACGTTGCGGGCAAAGAAGCCGGTGGGATTACTCAATCCGTGGGCGCCTACGAAATCACGCATCAGATCAAAGACCCCCAACATCCTGCATCTAACATCTCACGTAAAATTACCTTTATCGACACTCCCGGCCACGAAGCCTTTACCAAAATGCGCTCCCGCGGCGCCTCAATCGCTGATCTGGCCATTCTTGTCGTTGCCGCCGAAGAAGGCTTAAAACCCCAGACCAAAGAAGTCATCCAGATTTTGAACGAGACCAAAACGCCTTTCGTCGTCGCCATCAACAAAGTTGACAAACCCGAAGCCAACGTCGAAAAAGTAAAACAAGAACTCACCACCGAAGGAGTTTTACTCGAAGGCTATGGTGGCCACGTGAGCTTCGAACCCATCTCCGCTAAAACCGGTCAAAACGTCAACGAACTTTTGGATTTAATCTTACTCGCCACCGATTACGAAAATTTAACTTATGACGCAACCGCTGAAGCTTCCGGATTTATTCTCGAAGCCAAACTCGATCCAAGGCGTGGTATGGAAGTCACCGCGATCGTCAAAAATGGCACCCTAAAGCAAGGCGATGACATCGTGACTCTAAGCGCCAAAGGCAAAGTGAAAATTTTAGAAAACTTTTTAGGCGAGAAAGCTAAAGATCTCGCGCCTTCCGCGCCCGCGCTCATTATTGGTTTTGAAAATCTCCCGCAAGTCGGCGAAGAATTCACCGCCGGCCAGAATCTTTCGACTGACTTGGTCAACAAAATCATCGCGCCTCTGAATCGCGGCATTACTCAAGCCAACGCCCAAGATGAAAACGCTATCAAATTTATCGTCAAAGCCTCCGACTCCGGCTCCCTTGAAGCCCTCTCCGCGATTATGAAATCTTTGCCGTGTGAAAAACCGGTTTTGATTTTGGATGAATCAGTGGGAGATATCGGCGATAATGACATCAAAAACGCGGCCGCCTCCCGCGCCATCATCATCGGTTTCAAAAGCAAAGTTTCTAAGTCCAGCCAAAACTTAGCTGATATTCAAAAAGTCCGCATTCTCACCAACGACATCGTCTATCATTTAATCAAAGACGTCGAAATGATCCTCGCTAAACCGGAAGCCGCGGCCGTTACCGGCCGGCTCGAAGTTCTCGCCGTCTTCAACCAAGCCAAACTTCAAAAGCAGTTAGTCGGCGGCAAAGTCATTGATGGTGTCATGAAAAACCGTGCTAACGTCGAAATCCACCGCGTTACTCCGCCGGCGCCGGATGCTGATCCAACTAAAGCCGTCGACACCGATCCTCATCTCGTCGGCCACGGCAAGATCTTGAGTCTCCAATCCGGCAAGCTTGAAGTGCAACAAGTTGAAACCGGTAAAGAGTGCGGTTTTATTGTGAACTCAAGTATGGCCATCCAAAAAGGGGATCATATTATTATCAAGTAAGTACTTGACATAAACGCCAAATTTAGTATAAAATATATCCGGAATCAAGCTCATGGTGAGTTTGATATTTTCACAACTAACGGCGAAACCAAAGTTCTGATTAATCAGGACGAGTAGCGACGCTAAGGAGGAGTTGCTATGGCAACCCATGACGAATGGACTGGAGATCAAGTAGTCCAAATTCTCCAGACTATGAAAGAAAGTGGCGCCGACCGGAAACAGATCCAAGCAATCTTATCAAAAGGATATCTTTCTGATCTCTGTCTAGCGCATATAGCAGAGATGGATCGAGACATTTTCCGCAGCATGCTCGATCTTCCACCTCTTCGTCCTGAGTTCGAGGTTTGGCGTAGCATTACCACACGCCTTAAACCAGGAAGTGAGCTTGACGCAGAAATTCATCTTGCCTTTTGCTTCGTTGACCCATGGGCGCAAGATTTATTGTTGAGTCCTGGGTTCGTCGGAAGTCATTCTCCGGGAACCTTCAACTTGGTTCGAATTGAGGTAAGGGACCTGGGGTTCAAAAGCCCCCTGGTTACAAACTGCCAGATTATAGCCAGAGCCGAGAAGCTAGGTCTTAGACTTTGCCCTCCCGATCTTGCCCCGCAACTTCTTCTTGACCTCAAACACTGCCTCGATGTCGACCGTTTATGGGTTATGATGGAGCCGATCTGCGACTCCCATGGCCGCCAGAGCACGTTCCGCCTAGAACGTCGCGACAACAATGATCATCGTTTGGCCGCCGACTACGCCTACTCTGGCAACAAGAAACTTCTCAAGTCTCAACTTGTTTTCCAGAAGTAGTGCAACATCCAATCCAGTGCCCCCGCTCAGATTCCATCGAGCGGGGGCAACTACTTTATAAGCCCTTTATTCTTTATCCATAATTCAGTATTCTATCCCTATGAACTTCCGCCAAGAACGATTAGTTAAAGTCTTTGAAGCCGAACTCTCAAAAATCATTGAGAAAGAGTTAGAGTTCCCCGGCGCACTCGTCACTATTATAAGCGTCGACTTTACCGAAAAACTTGATCACGCCAAGATCGGTTTCAGCGTCTTCCCATCCGAAAAAGCCGAAGAATGTTTAAAAACTTTAAACGAAAACAAGTTTGAACTCCGAAAAATCCTCGGCAAAAAAGTGATGATGCGGATGATGCCCCAACTCAATTTCCAAATTGACCACGGCACCGAAAACGCCGCCCAAGTGGAGAAATTATTATTAGAAGAGGATAAATAGCTAAGGTAAAAAAAGGGGATTGATAAATTAAGCCCCTTGGACAATAATAGGATAATTGGCGGCATGGCGAAGTGGCAACGCGACTGTCTGTCTGGCTACGCCAGATCTCGCGTAGCGAGACAAAACTCTTTTATGTATTTTGTTTATTTTTTGTTAAGTCTAAAAAATAACGATCTATATATTGGATCGACGGAGAATCTGAGTAATAGAATCAATCTTCATAACGCTGGCAAAGTTAAATCAACCAAGGCATATCGTCCATGGAGGTTGCTCGGATCAGAGAGCTATAACACGAGAAGCGAAGCAGCTAAAAGAGAGAGGTTCTTGAAAAATCATCAGCAAAAAGAGATACTAAGGCATAAATATGGCCACGTGGCGAAGTAGCTAACGCAGCGGTCTGCAAAACCGCGAT
>CAYIIM010000052.1:0-5500 GCA_964363455.1 uncultured Candidatus Saccharibacteria bacterium | reverse complement strand
GCCGCCACCACTGGTTCGACCCTAGTTATCGAACGCTGCCCCATCGACTTCCTCGAACTCGAACTTTTAAAACTTGAGAAGATGGGTTTCAAATTCAAAATTTCCAAACCCTACAAAGCCCATAACAATCACACCAATTTAGTCGATATAAAAACTTTCCCCTCCAAACTCGTCGCTCTCGAGGAAAAACTCTACGCCCGCCCCTTCCCCGGTTTAAACATCGATAACCTCCCCTTCTTCGTCCCGATCGCTACTCAAGCCAAAGGCCAAACCCTGATCCACGACTGGGTTTATGAAAACCGCGCTATTTACTATATGGAACTCGTTAAATTAAGCGCCGACATCATCCTCGCCGATCCCCATCGAGTCTTCATCAACGGCCCTACCGAATTAAAATCCGCCGAAGTTATCTGCCCGCCCGCTCTTCGCCCGGCTGTAATTATTTTAATCGCCATGCTCGCCGCCAAAGGCACTTCGATCCTAAGAAACGTCTACTCCATCAACCGCGGCTACGAAGATCTTGTGAATCGACTCAACAAACTTGGAGCTAAAATCAAAATCCTTAAAGGCATATAAACCAAACCCTGCCCCGTACTGAAATTTGAATTTTGAGGTATTTTATTCTTTCAAATTTCTAGTATCGGGGTTGAAAGGAATCTAAATTGTGGTACAATAAACCCAAGCTCCAAAACAGGAGGTTCTATGGAACGTTCCGACTAGGAGGTAGGTATGTTGATCGAAATGAGTGACTAGTAAAGGAGACGCATCATGGAAGATCTGAGCTCCAAACTTCACCGCACCGAGGGTGAAGGTAGCAGCACCCGCTTCTCTTGTGGAGAAGCATCGTCCCGCAAGTTCGCCTTCGGCGACTGCAACACTAAACTCGCCTTCTGCGGCGACATGGACACGTAGGCGAGTAGCCTACACCAAACCAAAGCCCCGGCCCGCATCGCGCGCGCCGGGGCTTACATATTATTAATTTCTTACCTAGACAACCCAACTTTCTTTTCGAGACGCATAACTCGCTTTGAAAGTATACTAATTTCAACTTCGAGCAATTCCTTTTCCTTAATCAGTTTTTCCACCGTCGCCGTAAGCTTAGTAATGGCTTGATTCATCTCCTCAAAACCCCGAATCATTCTCTCTTCTATTCGAGTCACTTTATCCTCTACTCGAGTCACCCGATCTTCAAGCCGACGAAATTCAACTTTTGTGACCATCTCACCACGAACCGCCGCAAATTCCCGCTGGACAATCGTAGCCAATTTTTCCAACGTCATTTTTCCGCCATTTTTCTTAACCATACTTAAAGTTTATACCCCAAAACCCACCCGTCAAGTTGACAAATTTATAAAAAATCATCCGTTAAAAGATCAGCGCCAGGCACACATACTCGTGTTCCAGAACTACATTTTTTCTTAAAAACTTGCACTAAAAAGTAAAATCGTCTATAAAATATCTAGAACAATCTAACAACCACACAGGGGGAAGATATGAAAAAGCTCGCGTACATCACGACGCTCGCCGCTGTCATCGCAGTATTCTCTTTTTGGGCTTTCACCGATTCCCAGAATTTCGCGACAGGGAAAATTGCGATCGCGCTATTCTCATTGTCATTGATCTGCTTTGGATACAGCCAGAGTAGGCAGTCAACATGGGTTCAAAGAGCACTTACTCTTGTCGCTTCCTGGGTTGGCGCCCAGATCGGTTTACTCACTTATGGAGTATTGCATCAAGCACAACAGAACGGACTCGAGGGTTTGAAATCCTTAGCCGATCCGTCTCTCTACCTAGCGAACATGATCTTTGCCTGCATTTTTCTCATTCCAATCCTCTTGGGTGCGATCTGTGAACGTGTCGCACAATGGTTGTTCAGCGTGCCCACAACACAATCTACTTAACTTAAATACAAGCAGATTTTGTTGCCTACGCAAACAACAGCCCCGGCCCGCATCGCGCGCGCCGGGGCTACATTTTTTTCATAGACAAAAATTCAAAAGTATTCAATAATCTTACTCGGCAACGATAGGATAAGTCCTATCCCAACAATTCACTTCCAGACCCAGAAGGGTCAAAGGGCAAAAGCCCAGGAGGTAGTTATGACGAGAAAGATTACCAACATCGAAAAAGCGCTAAAGCAATTTCCACAACTCCGGAGAATTAAAGATGAATGGAGACTCTGGGGTGTTAAAGCGCCAGATGTGGTTATGGTCTACAGAGCCAACAAAGGTGATATTTTTCCGAAATTTCTCCAAAGTTTCGCTGAAATCGGCAAAGCTTGGATATGTCTATATATCCAAGATGAAGATGGAAATTTTGGCGGAATTCAAAGAGTTGTACCGCTTGAAAAAAATCCAGAAAAAACCTGGAGAGCTATCATCATGTCTTCCGTAAAAGACTGGACAAACTCAAGAAGTCAAGTCAGGGTGATGAGTATCTTTCAACACATCGGCACAGTGGTAGGAGGAGGGGAGATGTATTTTGTATTCCGTCCCTCACAAACCGAGAGCAGTCTAAACTCAGCCTTAAACGATTCCACGTTTGACGCAATCTTCGACGAAATCTGCCGACCAACATAACAACAAACAATAGCCCCGGACGCATACATACGCGCGTTCGGGGCTACGTTTTTCTCCTCCCCCTCCTCCGCTTTAGTTACGGCAGAAGATTAAAATTATTTGACAAAAGACAGAATTTAAGGTAGTGTAACCCGAGAGCAATCCACATTGTGTGGATCGTCAACAATTTTTCCTCGCTAACCTTATCCCCTAGCGAGGATTCAAACTGCCTCTATGGCAGAAGGAGGATAGAATGGAAAAAAGTATCGGAAAAACCCGAGAGAAGAAAACTCTACACATCATCCGTTTTACTCGATCACATCGCACTGCACAACTTGGTCTTGAAGCCCTGTTCACCCAGAGCATCATTCCAACCACTGCGCACGACGGAGTGGTCTTGGAAAGTATTCGTGAAAGTGGTGGTGCTATGGCTCCCAAGGGCAAGGAAGCAAGGACTGTTCACTTCCTATTTCACACACCAGGAGTCATCACGGGAGCATGGAAGGCTCATCGTTGCGCCATGATCACTGTGTATAAGGAAGGTAGGGATTGGCAACTTTCAGTTGCTCGAGTTGAATTCCCGCACACGGACAACCCAGATACGTTCGCGTCTTTCAAATGGGTCGGTGAGGGCGAACACAAGTGGTGGGACAAACTCAACTTTGATCCAGATACTGGGAGACTTCTAAATCCTTAGTAACAAAAATTTCAAATCACAGCCCCGGACGCATACTTCACGCGTACCGGGGCTACATTTTTCTACCCCTCCTCCCACCCCCTCCCACTCGTTTTGGTAAAAGATAAGTAGAATTTTTATTTTCGAAACCCTCGCAGGCAATCGAGCTTGGTTCCCGAGTCATCGAGGAATCGATTGCCGAGGACAAGCAAGCGAGTCGCTGGACGAGCGAAGCGGGTTGAGAAAATAAAAATTCTACGCTAGTTTTTCCGCCAAAAACTCTTTCAACTTACTTATTTCAATTCTCTCTTGTTTTCCCGTATCTCTGTCCCGCACGGTAACATCCTTTTTTTCCAACGAATCAAAATCCACTGTCAGACAAAACGGCGTCCCAATTTCATCTTGGCTTAAATATCTTTTCCCAATATTCCCCCTATCGTCCCACGCAATACTAAAGTCTTTCCGCAAGTCGTCGTAAATTTCTTTCGCTAACTTTCCAAGCTCTGGCTTATTCGCCAACAAAGGAAACACCGCCGCTTTATACGGCGCCAATTTTGGCGCCAGCCGCAAAACCACTCGCTTCTCATCACTATCATCATACGCGTCCAAAAGCACCGCTAAAATCGTCCGGTCCACTCCAAGTGACGGCTCAATCACATGCGGCCAAAATTCTTCGTTCGTCTCTGGATCACGATACTTCAAATTTTCTCCCGATGCCTTCTCGTGATTTTTCAAATCAAAATCGGTCCGATACGCCAAGCCGTAAAGCTCTTTCTGGCCAAATGGAAAGTCGTACTCAAAATCCACCGTTCGTTTTGAGTAGTGAGATAAATCCCGCTCCGGATGCTCATACTCGTGGATCTTTTTCATATCAATCCCGATCGCCTTAATCCAATCCTTCATCGCATCCAACCACATCGTAAATGTCTTTTCCCAGTCCTTTTCGTAAATAAAATACTCAACCTCCATCTGCTCAAACTCCCGCGTTCGGAAAATAAAATTCCCCGGCGTAATTTCATTCCTGAAAGCTTTCCCAATCTGCCCAATCCCAAACGGCAACTTTTTCCGGGACGTGTCTAAAACATTTTTAAAATTCACAAAAATTCCCTGCGCTGTCTCTGGCCGAAAATAGGCTTCGCTCGTCGAATCCTCCGCCGAGCCGATGAACGTCTTAAACATCAAATTAAAATTCTGCGGGACGGCAAACTTTCCCTTCGCGCCACAATTCGGACACTCCTTTAGCGCCTCTTGAACAACCTGCTCCTTGTCTGCCGCTTTTGCGTTTTCCAATCCCTTGGCTAAGTTCCACCAAACCTCATCGCTCCAAGCTTCATTGACTCGAAATCGAGTGTGGCACTGCTTACACTCAACCAGCGGATCCGAAAATTCCTTTAGATGCCCAGAGGCCTCCCAAACTTTCGGATTCATTAAAAGCGCGGCATCCAGTCCCACCATATCATCTCGAGATTGGACAAACATCTTCCACCACAAGTGTTTAACGTTTCGCTTTAATTCCGTCCCAAGAGGACCGTAATCCCAAGAGTTAGCTAACCCACCATAAATCTCCGATCCGGGAAAAATAAAACCCCGCCTTTTACAAAGGCTCACCACCTTCTCCATCAAATTATCCATCCGCACCTTACTCATTGTTTTCCATAATTCCTAATTCCTTATTCATAATTCCTACTCTTTACGGCTGCACTGTTTTCATTGAATTAACAACCGTCGTGTCGTCTGGCAAATTAGTATCCACTTTAACATCACTGGCCGTAATTGTCACGTCGGCAAAATCATCACGAGCCACAAAATCTGTGGCCCCAAGCAAATCCAAAATTTGCCCAACTTGCCCCGCCGTCGGCGCTACTTCAACCTGAAAAATAGCTTCATACGGCTCACTAATCACACCCCTCGTCGCCACCACTCGATCAATCTTCCACCGTACAAGATTGTTATTTTCATCGTACATCGGCTCGTTAGTCGAATTCGCTTTCACCTTGCCCGTCCATTTCACGCCCGCCGGCAATCGCGCCGAAAACTCCGCCCCGGAAATATCCGTATAATAATTTTTTAAAATCCAGTGAACTATAAACTGCGTTGTTTTTCCGACTTGCAAAGGAAAATCTCCGCTATTCAAAATCCCCGTTGCCGCGTCCCGATAAAACACCTTCGCGTCCACCGTCGTCTCCCCCGCCATCTTCGTTTCTGACTTAGCCAAAGAAATCAAACCCACCGATGCCCCCGAGCAGTTGCATGCTGCCAAATCCGG
>CAYIIM010000051.1:0-5683 GCA_964363455.1 uncultured Candidatus Saccharibacteria bacterium | reverse complement strand
ATTATTGCCACTACAACATTCAAACAAATGCCAATTATAAAATCCGCTAAAAAAGCCCTCCGGCAAAGCATCGGCCGACGCAAGAAAAACCTCCAAAAGAAAGAGACCTACAAAAAAGCCGTTAAAGAGTTCCGTAAGCTTGTCGCGGGCAAAGACCTAGACAAAGCCAAAGGTATTATCAGCAAAGCCTTCCAAGCGCTCGATAAAGCCGCTAAAGCCGGCACCATCAAAAATAATAAAGCCAGCCGACTCAAATCCCGCCTCGCGAAAAAACTTAAGTAAACTTTAAAATAACCCCCGCCATGGCGGGGGTTATTTTTTTACCTTATCATCAAATCCACCAACGCTTCTTCGTATTCTATCTTCCCCGACTTCACCATTAGGTCATAATTCGCCAGATCCCGAAGTTTGTCGGGCAGCTGATACGCCAAGATATTAAAAATCTTCGCTGGCTCTTCATTTGATCCTAGCACCTTCTCCAATGCCCATAGTCTTTGCTCTAGATTCCTAGACTTGAAACCCATAATCAAACTCCAAAAAACCGGCGCCTGCTCCACCCCTAACTCCTCCAGATCCCTAATGTCCACGAGCTCCCTATCCAAACCCGCCAACTTCTCCAACTCCGTCACCAACCCCCAAGAATTGTTTTGATACACTCCCGCCAAAAACCGGAGCGCCCCTGCTGTGAGCTTAACGCTCAATCGCTTCGCCTCTTTCAAGATAAAATTCTCCCACTCTTTCCCTTCTAAATGTTCAAACTTCTGATTCACCGCCGGCTCCTTCAAAAGGAAATCTAACGCCTTTACTGGCTTATCCTTCTCCGACATCAAAACGGTAATGTTTTTATTTTCCAAAACTTCAAGCAGAATCTTTTTCAAAACTTTCGCCTCCAACTCGAAGGCATTATCAAGCATTACTAGCTTAGCTGACTGAAACAAAGACTGACTCGCCAAAAATTCCTTAAATTCATCGAAACTTCCTTCGCCACGCCGTAGCTCTGTGCCAGAGCGAAGGCGGGTTCCCGCTAAGTCAAACCTCCCAATCCCTAAATCCGATCGTTTCTTTTGAAACTCCGCCAAAATCTCTCGCTTCTTGGCTTCTCTTCTATAGTCATCCGGCCCGTAAAGAAAAATTATCATACTTAGGGCATATATTGCTCGGCAATTGAAGTGATCGCGCCATTTTCATCCTGATTTATCCAATACGGTGGATAGGATGGCACGTAAAACGCATTCACTCTAGGCTTACTATTATCCAACTCAAGGCCGAAGTTGTTTTCAAACTCCCCCGGCGTAATAGATATACCATTTGGCTCAACTAAATCCCAGCCATTACTAAGAACCGTAACTCTTGAACTTTCTTTCACTATTAAAGACTGAACGGCCTCATCTTTATTCGGTACTATACAACCACTAGGTATAAAACAACCATCTCCATCGTACGCCGTACAACCACCATTTTCTTTCAAAAATTTTATAGCTGCTTCACCACAAAAAAACTTAGCTTCATCAAAATCAATGTATATTCTCCCATTGCTTTCGTAAACTTTTTTTACATATCCAACTCTCGTACCGCGGGGCTTTGTATAGTCTACGGGAAGCTTTTCCAATCCCGGCTGGATCGAAAGAACTGTAAAAACGAGCGATTCTACGTAACCCCCAAAAAGGTATCCCTCAATAACCACATTCTTGCCTATATTCGTCTCAAAACTATCTTGGTTTAGCGCACCACCAGGAAGTATAACGACGCCCCTCGGAACCCCAGGAGGATCAGCGTGAGAAAAAGCCTTTTCTAACTCCGGGGATACTTCAGTAAACTCTAAACTATAATCATAGGGGATATCGGGCGCAGGTCTCTTTATACTTCTTACTATTCCTTTAAGCATAAGCGGAATCGCATTTTCTGGGATATTATCCATCATCGAAGTTCCATTCTGAATTTCTGACTGAATTTCGCTCGGCTTCATATCCACCTTCAACCACAAAACCAAGTAAGAAATCCCAGCCAAAATCACCAACCCCCCAACCACTGCCAAGATTTTCTTCCAATCAATCTTCATAGATTCCTATAGACATCTTTTCGATGTCTAATTCTAAGCAAAGTAACACTGGTCCCATCAAAAGTGTAAACCAACCGATACGAACCAACCCTCACTCGCCAGACCGAAGGATTAATCTGCACCAACTTTTTTGCATTTAATTTTTTATCAATCGGATCAACTCTCAGCTTCCTAACAACCAAATCCGCTTCACCCCTAGCAAAGTCTGGAATTTTCAATAAATCTTTTCTAAACTGACCCGTAACAAAAAGATCTCGCATTTAATCTCTAGCGAAGATTCGAAAGAGAACTAATTTTAAAAGTTTTTCCCGATTTTAATTCGCTAAGAGATTTACTCAAGCCAGATAAAAATTCAGAATTATAATCCCCCCTCGATTCAAGAATATCCTCAAGAGAGTCCGCCAGCCCAGAAACTACAGAAAATAACCTTCGAGTTTCACCAACAGGAAGTTTCACTGACTTCTGATTCTTTTTAGCTTTTAGAGTTATTGATACCATAAATCCATATTAAACCAATTATCAAAAAAATCAAACCACCAATCGTTGGCAGGTTGGGCAAAAATGCGCGGACCTCTGCGCCACTTTGGCCCGATGAATAATATGGCCTTGGCTCGCCGAAGTTTTAACGGAGGCGGCCCGTGGACACTTCTGTCCATGCCGTTGATACGTCAAAATCACACTCCCATAATTCCCTTTTTTGCCATAAGTATCCCGAAAATCATCCGAGCTCGTCCCGCGCATTTTGATCCCTTTCTCCAAAATCTTTTTTATCGCCGAGTAAAGCGCTTTGATATGCGGTTCCTTCAACTTCTCGACTCGACTTAATGGATGCAATCTAGCCATATATAAAATCTCGTCCGAATAAATATTTCCAATGCCCACCACAAAACTCTGGTCGAGTAGCACCTGCTTAATCTTTCCTTTCTTATTTTTAAACAGCTCACGAAAATCCTGGTAAGAAATTTCTAATGCCTCTTGTCCTAAATTTTTCAAATCCGGCAAGTTCAAAATCTTTTCTTTCGGTCCGCAAACCACCTTCGCAAACCGTCGCAAGTCCGACAGCGCCAGCATCGAATACTCTTTGGAATCCAAGAAGAAAATCAACCGAATAAAACCGTTTTTCGGATCTTTCATCTCTTTAGAACTATCCCGTGGCTTCCAAATTCCTAATTCCTGATTCCAAATTCCAGCCAGCAAATGCCCCGTCATCTTAAGATGCACCAAAATTAAATGATGACCTCGCCTCGCCGAAGCCTTGCGCGAAGGAGGGTCGGAAATTTCAATCAAAATATTCTTTCCTCGCCTCGAAACTCCAACAATTTTTTTCCCAACTACATGTTTTTTAAACTGCGACAAACTCATTCCCTTAAAATACTTTGGCCAATCTGTCCAAACATCCAAAATTTTCCGCCCTACCACGCGTTTTTTTAGATCTCTTACTACCGTTTCTACCTCGGGCAATTCCGGCATAGAGCTTATTATCTACCTTTCAATACCCTATTGGCTAGTAGCTAACGACTATTTTTAGTCCTCCATCGGCATCTCCCGCTCCGGAATCACTTCCATACTCGTCGGCAAAGTGAAAAGAAAAGTCGTTCCCCTATTTATCTCCGACTCCGCCCAGATCTTTCCTCCATGCGCTAAAACAATGTTCTTATTGATGTATAAACCCAATCCCGACCCTTCTGTCTGAAACTTCAAAGCGTTATCCGCCCGGAAAAACTTGCCAAAAATTTTATTGATTTCATTGGATGGAATTCCGATCCCCGTGTCCTTCACACTCACCTGCACAAACGGCTCGCCCGCCACCGGCTCGATTTTCACCACCACCTCTCCGTTTTGAACGTTATAGCGAATCGCGTTATCCAGAAAATTATAAAAAACCATCGTCATCTTCTCTCGATTAATCATCACCTGCGGCAACGGTTCTTTCGGTTTATCAAAAAAAACTTTAATACTCGCCCGCCGCGCCTGCGGCATCACCTGACTCAAAATATTATTAATAAACTGACCCAAATCTGTCGGCTCGAAATTATAACCAAACCGCCCCTCTTCAATCTTCGCGATGTTAATCAAGTCTTCAATAATTTTTAAAAGTTGCTGACCGGCCTTCAAAGCATTGTCCACTAAATCCTTGCTCCCCTCGCCCACGCTTTGGTCTTTGCTTAAAGTCTCCAGCGCCCAGTTGATATTAGTCACCGGCCCGCGAAGTTGGTGCGACGCCACCGTCACAAATTCACTTTTTGATCGAAGGAGAAACTGCTCTCGTGTCCGGTCTTCAATCACTTTCATAAATCCCAAAATCCCTCCACCTTTATCACCGATCGGCGAAGTCATTACTCTAAGCTCCATATCTGGATTTTCAAAAGAAATGTCCACGATCTGCGGATAAACCCCCGCCTTAGATCGCGTCGCAATTGATGGCGCGAGTGATGGATAAATCACTTGGGCTAATCTCTGCCTGGCTTCAATCTCCATATCTTGCGGCGTCACCGTCGTCCCAATTACATCCTTCAATTCAAGGTCAAATAGTTTCTCGGCTGAAGGATTAAAAAATAAAATTTTAAAATTTCGATCATAAATCACCGTCGCATCTTCTAAATTCAAAACCACGCTCCGCAGCTCTTCTCTCTCGGTTAATAAATCAAAATTCTTTTTCGCTAGCATATAAGCAAAAAACGAAATTCCCGCCACGCCCAAAATCGACAATGCCACCACTATCACCCCCTGCATCCTCTCTAAATAAACCGCCCCCAAAATCCCAACCGCCACGATCGGCAAAGCGATCGAAACCAAAATCAGCTTCCTTTTTATATCAAAAGGGCTTGTAATCTCAACTTTTTCCGGATCAAACGTATTCGCCATTTTTTATCCTTCTACTTTCTACCTCCTACTTCTACTTTCTAGCCTAGAAAGATTCCCCCAATCTTTCCCTTTGGAAATTTCTACTCTTAGCGGAACTCCCAAATCAAAAACTCCCTCCATCTCACGCCGAACCAAATCTCCTACTTCTTCTATAATATCATCCGCCACCTCAAACAACAATTCATCGTGAATCGTCAAAAGCATCCGCGTTTTTTCAGCAAAAAACTTTTTCTCAACTAACTTTTCCTTTGATTTCACAATCGCCATCTTCATAATATCCGCCGCTAACCCTTGAAGCGGATGATTAATCGCCGCTCTCTCCGCCTCCGCCGCAAACTGTTGCGCAAAAGAATTAATCGATGGTAAATATCTCCGCCTCCCCGTCAAAGTTTTTGTGTACCCAAACTTTCTCGCCTCTTGCTTCGTTCGCTCTTGCCAATCCCTAATCTCCGAAAACTCTCTAAAATACGCCTCCACAAACTCTTTGGCCTTCTCCCGCGAAAGTCCGCTCGATTTCCCAAAAGCCGACACTCCCATCCCATAAAGCAAACCAAAATTTAACGCCTTCGCTAACCTCCGATCTTCCTTTGAGACCTCATCCAAACCCAAACCTAAAACTTTAGACGCTGTAAGTGTGTGAATATCCACGCCTTTTTTAAACGCCTCAATCATTGTTTTGTCCTGCGCCACCGCCGCGAATGCTCTAAGTTCAATTTGAGAATAATCAAAAGAAAGCAGAGAAAAACCTTTTGGCGCCTC
>CAYIIM010000050.1:0-5963 GCA_964363455.1 uncultured Candidatus Saccharibacteria bacterium | reverse complement strand
TTATGGTGTTGTGGGTGTTATCGTTGGAATTATCTTAGTTAATATTTTTCCATCGCTCGCTTCCGTAGGCTTGAATTCTCGTTATCCAAACATGATGAACGGTTATATGATGAGCGGTGATAGCCAAAATAACATGATGGGAAATGGGCAAGGGGTTATGGGAGACATTGACCGACATTTCATTGAGCAGATGATTTCACATCACGAAGATGCGATTGTGATGGCGGAGTTGGCGTTAGAGAAGGCCAAGAAATCTGAAATAAAAACTTTAGCCGAAGCGATTATTACGGCTCAAACTAAAGAAATTAATGAAATGAAGGGTTGGTATAAAGATTGGTATGATGCGGATATTCCGGATTCTGTTAACTATATGGGCCATTCAATGATGAACCATTCCCGGGGGATGATGATGGGTGGGATGATGGGGGACGAGACTGACATTGAAGCGTTAAAAAATTCAAAGGATTTTGATGCCGAGTTTATTCGTCAGATGATCCCGCATCACCAGATGGCGGTGATGATGGCGCAGATGGTGGAGACTATTTCAGGTAAAGAAGAAATTAAGAATCTAGCTAAAGATATTATTCAGTCTCAGACTAGTGAAATAAATCAGATGAGAGAATGGTACAGGAGTTGGTATTGATAAGCAATGGCTTTTTCGAGTGTGAGTGTGGTGGGGAATAGTTTGAGGATTAAAGCGATGAAGAGATAGGATGTTGGTGGAAAATAAAAACTGCCACTTCTAAGCGGCAGTTTTTATTTTTCTTGTTCAACTCTTTTACGCGTGAACGTGAGAAGCTTCAGTGGCTTTTAAATCATCAATTTCGCAGACGCCGCCAACACAAGCTAGTTCTTTTTTGATGTCGGTTTCGTCGCGTTTTTCGTACGCCATAATTTCCGAGAAATCTAAGCCGGCAAATCGATCGGCAAGTTCTCGATACTGTTCTTTGTTGATTTCTTCGTACGGCGCGAGTTGGTAGACGTGATTAGAGCGCGGGAGGAAAGAGAGGCCGCCGATGATCTCCCAGTTTTCATAAACCCAGTTAGCCACGGCGATCCATTCGTTGTCGCCAACAGAGATCGTGACGGACGGATTATGTTCGGTGAATTTCATTTTTACCACTTTCCAGTGTTCGAGAAGTTCAAGCGCGGAGACATCGTTTTTGAAGACGGCATTTTTAGGAGACTTAACTGGGAAGTCGACGACGTAAGTGGTGGCGGAATCAATCGCTTGGCCCACTTCGGGGTGATAGGGAATCTTTTGATCACGAAGCATTTTGAAAAGCGCGTCGGTATGAGAGATCCGGACGCGGCGGATATAGAATTCGGAGTGGCGAGGGTGGAGACCAGAGGAACAGTCAACAGTTTGCGAGAGATTGCCGGAGGGTTTGACGCAAGTGATACAGGTGGATTCGTTAACTTTGAAACGCTTGGAATATTCTTGGTTGACGCGGATGGTTTCATTTTTTAATTTTTCTAAAACCTCAGGATTTCTAACCACTTCTGAATCCCATTGGCCGGTGATGGAGACGCCGAGGAGCCTTTCTTGTTCGCAGTTTTCTTTCCATTCTTTTGATAGATAAGGGAAGTGAGTTAAAGAGGCTTGGTAGGTGCCGACGATGGTAGCGAGGCGGATTTTTCGCATCAAACTTTCGACGGTGTCGTCAGCGCGAGCGACAACTTCAGAGAGGTTGCAGAACTGTTTTGACTTGAGGATTATTTCGCCGCAAGGATTAGTGCCTAGTTCACTGATATCACCCTTTAGGGTTTCGATTCTTCTTTTGGGTAGGGTTTTGGCTAAGCCACCGCGGTTGAAGATGCCACGTTCGCCGGAGCCGCTTTTCATTAAAGCCACCCATTCGTCCATAAATTCCGGAGCGGAGGGTTTTTGAAGGTAGACGGCGGAGTTATTGGCTAAAGAGCGTTGAGGTTCGGAGGTGTAGAAAGCGCCTTTTTTAGAGTCTCGCATTTCTGTGTCGTCTAAGTCGGAGAGAGAGATCAAGGCGGAGCGACGGACGCCACCCGCGACGACGATCTCGCCGATTTTGCAGATGATGTCGTGGGCGTCTAAGTTGGAAAGTCGGCGGCCTTGTTTGGTTAAAATTTTGGCGCGGGTAAAAACTAAAAGTTCTCGTAAGGGGTCGGGGCCGGAGCTTTTACCGCCCATAGTTTTAAGTCGAGCGCCGGCGGGACGCAGTTGGGAATAATCGAAGGTAATGTCCTTGCCGTCGAACCAAGTTTTCATACCGAGAGCCAAAGCGTCCGCCCAGCCTTCTTTAGAATCGTTCACCACGTGGTTTGAAGGTTTCTCGGGGGATTGTCGTTTGATTTGCGGAAGTTGTTGAACGTTTTGACTTTCAACGGCGAAGCCGACGCCGGTGCCACACATTGAGATGTACATAATCTCAGCGAAGTCTTGGATTTTAGACGGAGCGATAAACGAGCAGTTGTAGGCGGAGACGTTGGTAGAACCGGCGGCTTTGCCGGCAAATTGGAGGAGACGCATAGAAGGCATGGCTTCTTGATTTAAAATTCCTTCGCGGACTTCGGAATATTCTTCGGCGGTTAATTTGTCGCCCAAGTTTTCTCTCATAAAATTCACATAGCGGTCGACGGTTTCGATCCAAGTTTCGCGACGGTTTTCTTCTTCGATCCAACGAGAGTAAGTTCGATAATAAATAAATTCGCCTAATGGATTTTTGAAATATTGTTTGCTTTGCGCAGCTAAGTCGCGGACGTGTTCAGGGACTTCACGTTTTTGATCGCGAGCTCGAGCGCGTTCGTTGCGGTAAATAATGTAGGATTTAGCGGTTTGAGTAAAACCAGTGGCCATCAACTGCGTTTCCACCATGTCTTGGATCTGTTCGATTTGGGGAACATGATTGGATTCGTACTTGTGAGCTAAGGCGTTAACGATTTGATCGGAAACGCGTTCGGCGTCCACATCGGGATTACCCTCTTGGGCAGCCATCATGGCTTTTTTGATAGCGGCGGTGATTTTTTCCTGCTCAAATGGAATCACACGGCCATCTCTTTTGATGATTTCTTTAAAATGATTTTTCTTTGGAGACATTTTTTGTTTTTTGCTTTATCCTCCTAACTTTTCAATCTCTTCGATTTGTTCCTCACGCAAATCGTTGAGATAGAAAAGTCCTGGAGGACTGTGGCGGTTTTTTGTTTCGACGTTTTTATTTTTCCGGGCAGTAGAACTTCGAATTGCGAAGCATCTGCACTAGTTCGAAGTTTCACTGCCCGGTTTATTTAGGCGGACTTAAGTTTACCACCATGGTGAGGCTCGGATTTTTATTCAAATGTGGATAACTTAACACCAATTTGCTCTCCAAGGGGAAAGTTATTATGATGAGGTGAAGTAGGATTTCTGAAGGTATAAAAGTCTTGGTTTTATTGGGATTGACACCCCGTGCCACAACTTCGGATGCTTGACAGCAGGAGGAGTTTATTTTCCGAAGTTGTGGCAACGGGGTTGACAGGTTTTGGCGATACGGCTTTCGAAATAAATTTTTTAAATTTCTTTTATTTTAAATGGAAGAAGAGGATTTAAAAGAAAAAAAGTTTTATAAACAGAAGAATTTTTGGTTGGGAGCAGGAGCGGCTTTGGTTTTGTTTTTAGTTTTTTCTTTAGGAGGGAGAATTTTTGAGAGCAGTTCATTTTCGAACGCGTTTAGTAAAACTTTGAAGGATGTTTTTGGCTCGACGAGCGAGAAACCGATTTATGAAGTTGATTTGGCAACTGGGAAAGGGAGAAATTTTTTGGAAAATGAGAGTTTGGGTTCGCTAAGCGGTAAAAAAGATGGAGAAAAATCGGAAAAAAGTTTGGCTTCGGTTCAAAATTTGGTGAAGCCGATAACGAAACCGAAAACTAACACTCTTACGAGCGGTGAGGAAAAGAAAAAGCCAGTTTTAGTGGTGGTTGAGAAAAAAGAAAGTTCAAATTCGGAGATTGCGAAAGAGGAAAAGCCAAAAGAGGTTTCGGTGAAGGAGTGTGATTTTTCTTTAGCTACTAATTTTGATCGGCGAATTTCTTTTAATGAGTTGGCGTGGATGGGCGGAGTCAATTCCGCGAGCGATGAGTGGATAGAGATTAAAAATAATTCGGGAGCGGAAATTAATCTTCAAGGTTGGCAGATAAAAAACCAAAGTGAGAAGATAAAAATTATTTTTGAGATGGGTGAAAAAATTTTAGCAAACAGTTTGATGTTGCTTGAGAGAATGGATGATAACTCCGTGCCAAATGTGGTGGCGGATAAAATTTACAAAGGTGCGATGTCGAATGAAAGCGAGTGGCTGAAACTTTTCGATGCGGGTTGTGATTTAGTGGATGAGGTGAATGCGTCTTGGGGGTGGGGGAATTTTGGCGGAGAGAACGCGGCGAAGAAAACTTTGGAGCGGAATTTAAATGATTTTGCCTGGCACACATCCGTTTCTTCCGGTGGGACACCGCGCGCAATAAATTCGATACCGGTTTTGGTAAACGGGGGAGAGCCGGAGGAAGGGAGTGGGGGTTCGGGTTCAAATAGTTCTTCGACCCAGACTAATCCGCCGGCGCCACAAAATCCGGCGGCGATGAAGATTTTGGTTAGTGAAGTGATGGTTGGTTCGAGTGCGTCCTCTGATGATGAATTTATTGAAATTTATAATTATGGGACGGAGGCGGCGGATTTGACGGGGTGGAGTATAAAGAAGAAGACATCGAGTGGAGCGGAGTCGAGTTTGGTGTCGGCGAGTCGGCTAAATGGCAAGGTGGTTCCGACGGGGAAATATCTTTTGATTACGCACGAAGGGGGATACGCGGGGGCGGTAGCAGGGGATGTGACTTGGCCGGCATCTTACGCTTTGGCGTATACTAACAACTCCATTACTATATACAACGCTTCCGGAGTGGTAGTGGATCAGGTGGTTTGGACGGATATTCCGAAGGATAAGAGCTATGGTCGCTCAAGCCCGGATGTTGGAGCCGGTTTTGGGGTGATGGATACGCCCAGTCCGAAGAATTCGCAATGAAATTAATTTTAGTACTTCATAATATTCGGAGTGTATATAATGTAGCTTCTACCCCGATAGTAGAATTTCGACCGACTAAAGTCATATGAATAGTCGAAATTCACTACGGGGCTTCGTATTTGGGACATCTAATTTATGGATATTGTATTAGTTTTAAATAACGTGCGCAGTGTTTATAATGTTGGGTCGGTTTTTCGAACTTGTGATGCGGCTGGGGTGAGTAAGATTTATTTAGTCGGGGTGACGCCGACGCCCTTAGATCGATTTGGAAAGTTTCGGGCGGATTTTGCGAAGGTAGCACTCGGGGCGGAGAAAACAGTGGAGTGGGAACACTTTAAAAGTTTCAGGGAGGTTTATAAAAAATTAAAGTCCGAAGGGTGTGAGATTTTGGCGGTGGAGCAGGATAAAAGATCGATACCCTACTACACTTTTGGACGACCGTCCAAAAGTGTAGTACAAAAGATTGCATTAGCTCCTCAAGGGACTCGGGATAAGTATGCTCTGATTTTTGGCGAAGAGACGAAGGGGTTGCCGAAATCGGTTTTGGATAAGTGCGATCAGATTTTAGAGATTCCGATGCGGGGCGAAAAGGAATCACTGAACGTTTCGGTGGCGGCGGGGATAGTAGTGTATAATTTACTTGTAGAAAGATAATGAAAAACAAGAAATTGATTTGGTCTTTGATCACAATTGCGGTTTTGGTGGGGTTGGGGGCTTATTTTTTCGGCTTTAAAGGAAAGGCGAATTTTGGCACAGGCGAGGTGAGAATTAATGAGAGGGTTTTTAGGGTGGATGTGGCGGAGACGATGATGGCGCAAGCGCAGGGACTTTCAGGGCAGGAGAAACTTGGGGACAACGAAGGGATGTATTTTATTTTTGGAACATCTTCGGTGCAGGGATTTTGGATGAAGGATATGAAGTTTCCGATTGATATTGTTTGG
>CAYIIM010000049.1:0-5992 GCA_964363455.1 uncultured Candidatus Saccharibacteria bacterium | reverse complement strand
TGGGCGAGTAGCCGAATTGGTATAGGCGCACGGCTTAGGACCGTGTTCCGAAAGGAGTGTGGGTTCGAGTCCCACCTCGCCCACCGATATTGAATCCAGATGTTTTTTAATTAATTTTTCTTTTGAGTACTTGAGAGGTGAGGTACTCAACCGGTGAGAAGTTGTCGGTTAAGATGAGGTGAGGAGATAGGTCGAGTTTGCCGATCTCAATCTCTTTGTTTTTGAGGGAACGAAGGAAGGGATTTGAATTTTGGGTGATAGAATTGGATTCAAAATCAATAGGTTGGTTATTTTTTATTCCGACGAATATTATGTTTTGAGATTTAGTTTCCTCGGTTGATCTGACAGCGAAGAAGTAGCTGTTTTGAAAAACGCTTTTGAAGGTTTTAATTTCGCTCATGGTTAAAGATGGAGAGCTATCGGATAGGTCACCTATGAAATTGGCGATAAAAAAACCATCTCTTGATAGTTTTTGTTTGGCGAGTTTGAAAAACTCTTGAGTGGTGAAGTGAGCCGGAACTGAGAAAAGAGAGTAGTAGACATCGCTAAATATCAGATCATATTGCTTATCTGAATCTTTGAGTAGGCGTCGGCCATCTTGGATATAATTTTTGAGTCGCGGGTTTTCTTTTAAATTGAAATATTTTTTTGAAAGTTCAAAAAGTGAAGGTTCTATTTCGGCCACGTCGACGTAGATATCGGGGGATTCTGCTAGTAAAGTCTTGGGTATTGAGTAGGCACCTCCGCCGATTATGAGTGTGTTTTTAATATCCGGTTTGATTATTTTGTAGATCGAATAATATTTTGAATAGTCGTAAACTAGGTCTTTCGGATCGTTGGAATCAAGAAACATTGCGGCGGAAGAAGATTTGTCCTGTTTGAAAAATCTAGTTGGCCGGCCAGCTTGGAAATCGTCATAGATTTCTATCTTTTCATACACACCATCTTTGCTGTAGACGGCTTTTGTTTTTGTTTCACTTGTCGAATAGTTGGTTGCGAAAAAAATCAACACAAAAATGGATAATAAAAATATTAGCCTGAATTTTTTAAAGTTGGTTAATAAAAGAGGAACAGATCCAAGGATGACTAAGACAACACTGGTACCGATGAAAATGTTGTTTATGCCAAAGCGCGGGATAAGGAAGAATCCCGAAAGTAAGCTGCCTGTGATACTTCCTAGGGTCGACCAAAAAAATATTTTTCCAGAGATATTTCCGATGCCCTGCTCTTTTAAGTGAATAGTTTCTAGTTTGATGGCATACGGTGAAAGGGTGCCAAGTAATAAAGCTGGAAAAAGAAATAGCAGGAGAGAGGAAATTAATGGGCCGGAGGTTAGAGGAAGAACGAAGCTTAATATCGGGAGGGCTAAGATGCTTAAAAAATGGAATCCTAAGAGGGCGATGCCGCTGATCAGGATTATTCCGTAGAACCATTTAGGCGAAGGGCGGAGATCGGCGAGTTTTCCTCCGAAGTAGTATCCAATACTTAAAGCCGATAGTATCACAGTGATAACGCTTGAAAATGTGAAGATGGTGTTCCCGTAGTGAGGTGAAAGAACTCGGACTGCGACTATTTCGACGATCAGAACACAAGCTCCGGTTATAAAAACAGAGAAGATTATTGGATTTGGTTTGGGCAGTTTGAGTTTGGACATAAGATTATTTCCGCCTTCGAGCATGAAAGGTTTCGTGGATTTCTTTTAACTCTTTGTTGGTGATGTGAGTGTAAATTTGAGTGGTGGAGATGTTGGCGTGACCAAGCATTTCTTGGACCGAGCGGAGGTCGGCGCCGTTAAGGAGGAGGTCTGTGGCAAATTGATGACGGAGTTGATGAGGCGAGACGTGGCCTAATATGCCGGCTTTGCGAGCGTAGAAATTCACTAACCGTTGAACAGTGCGGGGGATGATGCGGCCTAAAACTTTGGGACTTTTAGATTTGGTGAGACTAATAAATAATGCTTTTTCTGGGTCACCACGTTTATCAAGGTATTTTTTGATCGCTTCTTTGGCGGATTGGGACAAGAAAACAATGCGGAGTTTGTCACCTTTGCCGCGGACGGTGATTTCGCCCCGTTCAAAATCGAGATAGCGATCGAGCGAGCAGAGTTCGGCGAGACGCAATCCAGTTGAAAAAAAAGTTTCTAAGATGGCGCGATCGCGGAGGCCGCGGAGATTGGAGCCATCGGGGACGCTAAGCATTTTTTCCAAATCTTTGTATTCCAAAATTTCAATTTGGCGGCGGGAGATTTTGGGGAGTTCGATTTTGTCTGGCGAGAGGACTTTGTAATCTTTCTTGATGAGGTATTTGAGGAAGTTGCGGATGGCGATGACGTAATAACTCTGGGTGATTTTTTTGATATCGCGGCGGGCGAGGAAAAGGCGAAACTCAGTGACGAGGCGGTCAGTCACATCTTCCACTTTTTTCACTTTAGCGAATTTCAGGAATTCTTTGAGGTAGCGCTCGTAATTTTCCCGAGTTTTGGGGGAGCGATTTTTTTCGATTTCTAAATAGTTTAAATAGTCTTGGAGGAGAGTTTCGATATTCATAGTAATCGCGAATAACGCTAATTTAAGATTAATAATGCGAATTGGATAAACTTATTATTAGTATATCATTTTGCGACAGATTGATGAGTAATTGCGAATAACGCTAATTTGAGATTAATAATGTGAATTCTGACTAGCCTTGACAAAAGTATGCGAATCAGTATAAAGTATGGGTAGCATTAGGCTCATGGTGAGCTTAATCACAACCCGGTCGAGTCCTAGCGGACGTGACCAAAATAAGGAGAACTCGTCGTGACCAAAACAGTCGCTGACGATTCAGTGCTGGGCAAAATTGCTCGGCAACAACACGACCTTTTTAGGCGTGTAAGGGAAGGTAGTCTTGATCCACAAGAAGTATCAAGGTCTCTTCAGGCAATCTCGGAAGGTTGTTTCAGTCCCTACTCCTTCAGAATCCACCTCAATCCTGAAGCTCATTTTATAAAAGATATGAGTAAGAGGGGGTGGACGTTGATGGAAGATGTGCGGGAGCCTAGCGGCGATTTAATTCTCGAATCCCTACCGATCATTTCGACTGTTGATGTAGAAAAAGGAGAGCCGAGAGATCGAGTGATTCAGCAAAACACAGCAATCTGTCGTCGCGCAAAACGAATGAATTTAAACCTTGGACAAAGGCATGCCGAAGCCCTTCTCTCAATGGCCATGGTTCAGGAAGCCCTTCATTCATGGGCAAGATCACTCGATTCGTGTATCAACCACGACCTCATTTTTCCAGGTACAAAATGGAAAGATGAAGCAGGTAAGATTCGTATTCCCGTCATCGCAACAGATGAGGATTCGAGTAATGATCCCTCGAGATGGAGATGGACATTAAGCTTTCTGTATTTGGGTAACCCGCTTTACGATTACGACCACTTCGTTAAAGTTCATTGATCGACATCCCCCGGCCGTTTGCGCGTCCGGGGGATTAATTTGCTTTTTTGGGGGGTTTGGGGTAGAATGGCAAAACATGTTAACGAAGCGAGTGAAATCAAAGGTGGTCGGCGAACACCAAAAACACGAAAAAGACACCGGTTCGGCGTCAGTTCAAGCCGGGGTTTTGAGCCGGCAGATTGATGAACTCGCGAAACATTTAAAAAAGAACCCGAAGGATAACCATTCCCGCCGGGGACTTTTGAAGATGGTTTCAAAAAGAAGGAAGTTTTTGGATTACATGAAGAAAAAAGAGCCGGAAGTTTACGCGAAGACGGTGAAAAAGTTGGGGCTTAAGAAGTAGGGTCTAGCCACTAGCCAATAGGGTCTAGGGAAGAAAAATAAAAACAACAACAATAAAGTCACGGAATAAGAATTTTGTACGAATCCGATTAATCATTGAATTCGTAAAGCCTTCTTGTTCGGTGGCATAAACAGATGAAATTAGGAGCGAATTACGCGAATCAGAGAGTGGGGATTTTCGTGGATGTGCAGAATTTGTATCATTCTTCGAAAAATCTATATCATGGCCGGATCAATTATCCGGAGCTTATGAAGACTTTAGTGGGTAATCGCCAGCTTATTCGGGCGATGGCTTATGTGGTCAAAAGTGAAACCGCGGTGGGCGAGTCGGCGTTTTTTGATGCTTTAGAAAAATCGGGACTCGAACTGCGATGCAAAGATTTGCAGATCTATCCGGATGGACTTAAGAAAGCCGATTGGGATGTGGGGATGGCGGTGGATGCGATTCGGATGTCGCCGTTTTTGGATGTGGTGATATTAGTGACGGGTGACGGGGACTTTTTACCACTCGTGGATTACTTTAAATGGGGAGTGGGGAGGTTAGTTGAAGTCGCGGCTTTCAAGAGAACGGCTTCGGGAAAGATTCAGGAAGCGGCGGATCGGTTTATTAATTTGGAAGAGGTGCCACGTATTATCCTGCGGAAATAAAAATTTAAAAATCAAAATGAAAAATTTTGGTATCCCGAAGCGGGATGAGTATTAATAAAAAAACAAATTAATTATGCAAAGAAAAGAATTTAAAACAGAAATAGGCGGGAAAACATTAACATTAGAAGTATCGGACATGGCGCCGCAAACGAATGCGGCGGTTTTAGCTAAATACGGCGAGACGATTGCCTTGGTGACGGTAGTAATGGCGAAGAATGATTCTTCGACGGATTATATGCCACTTAAGGTGGATTATGAGGAAAAGTTTTACGCGGCGGGGAAGATTATCGGTTCGCGATTTATTCGTCGGGAGAGTCGCCCATCAGAAGAGGCGATTCTTTCAGGGAGATTGGTGGATCGAACTTTACGACCACTTTTTGATAATCGAATTCGAAGGGAGATTCAGGTGGTGGTGACGATTTTGTCTTACGATGAAGAGAACGATCCAGATTTTGTAGGGCTCATTGGAGCGTCAACGGCGCTCGCGATTTCGAATGTCCCGTGGGGCGGGCCAGTTGGGGGAGTGAGGATTGCGAAAGTAGGTGATAAGTTTGTGGTTAACCCCAATAATTCCGAATTGAAAGCTGAAGATTTTGTTTTTGATACTTTTGTAGCGGGAGTAACGGACGCGATTAATATGGTGGAGTTAGGCGGGAAAGAAACGCCCGAGTCTGAAGCGGTCAAAGCTTTTGAAATGGCGCAGAAGGAAATCAATAAGTTAGTAGATTTCCAAAAAACTATAATCAAAGAAATCGGTAAAGAAAAAGCCGAATTGGTTTTGGCGGAGATTGACCCGCAGATTAACGCCGCCGCTGGTAAATTTTTAAGCGGAAAATTAGAGGAGGCGGTGTATGTAAAAGATAAAGCCAAATATTACGAAGGGCTGGCGAAGCTTGAAAAAGATTTGGTGGCGCATTTGCATGAGAATTTTCCAGAGAACGACAAAGCGCGATTGGCCAAAGACGCTCACTTTATCTTTGATGAAGAGGTAAATGTTTTGGTGCACAAAAATATTTTAGAAAATGATAAGCGACCGGATGGACGGGCGCTCGACGAGGTCAGAAAATTGGAGGGAGAGGTGCATTTGTTTGAACGCACGCACGGGTCAGCGCTGTTTATGCGAGGCAACACGCATGCGTTGGCGATCACGACTTTGGGCGCGCCGGGAGCGGAGCAGATTATTGAAACGATGGAATCGAATTGGAAGCGAAGATTTTTACTTCACTACAACTTCCCGCCGTACTCGGTGGGAGAGACAGGAACTTTTCGAGGTCCGGGACGTCGAGAGATCGGTCATGGCGCTTTAGCAGAAAAAGCTTTAAAAAGCCTGATTCCTTCAAAAGAGGAATTCCCGTATACGATTCGGGTGGTTTCGGAAATTTTGTCTTCGAATGGATCATCTTCAATGGCGACGGTTTGCGCCGGAAGCTTGTCTTTAATGGATGCCGGAGTGCCGATCCGAAAACCGGCTGCCGGAATTGCAATGGGACTTATGATTGACCAATCCTTCGACACGGCTCAGGACAAGCAGGCAAACTACAAAATACTGACTGATATCCAAGGAC
>CAYIIM010000048.1:0-6199 GCA_964363455.1 uncultured Candidatus Saccharibacteria bacterium | reverse complement strand
TGGATAAAGCAGGACTCTTCTAAGGTCTTGATGGGGGTTCGATTCCCTCCGAGGGCACAACTTAAAAAATATAGGGCCTCGTCTCGCAACGAAGCCCTTCATAAACTTATGATTGTGTGGATTGCAAATTAGGCGATTTTCATGGTCTTGACCCGAACACCACGAACGTGTACGGTCACTTGACCAACTTCTCCAACAATCGAAACATCGTCTGGATGAAGGGGAGTGCTTGAACGATGCTTTTTAAGCATTCGCTCCCCCACCACCACTCCATATTCATGACCGCCATCCGGCTTGATAATCGCGCCAACCCCAACTTTCTTCCCCTTGATCTCATGACAGGGGGAAAATATCATCACGCGAGTTTGTCCTACAACACCAGATCTTGGCGTTGACGGCGTAACTTCCACAAGACGGTTCATACAAAACCCCTCCAAATAAAACGTGTGAGGATATGCCTCCGCGCCCCCTTAGGCTCGAAAGCGTTAGCTACTGCCAAACATTATACCCTCATTTCAAAAATTGCCAAGTCCTAAAGATGTGCGCGCTCGAGGGATCGAACCCCGGGCCTACTCGGTGTAAACGAGTCGCTCTACCACTGAGCTAAGCGCGCGCTAACCACTAATATAGAATAGAGGGTTTAAGAATTCAACTTCCAAAAATTTTCGTACAACTTAGAAACCAACACCGGCCCTGTTCCGCCCGGTGTTTTTGTATAAATCACATTTTTTTCATCCGCTCCCACCGGATCAAAATCTCCCGAAATTTTCCCATCTTTTGAGGCATATCCAAAATCAATCACTAGCGCTCCCTCTTTCAAATCCTTCGCCGAAAAAAGTCCGGGCACACCCGTCCCAGAAATTATCACGTCCGCCTCTTTCAAATTCGGATGAAAGTTTTTGACCGAACTATCATAAATCGTCACCTCCCCTGCTCGATTCTGTAACCAAAAACCGACCGGCTTCCCAATCAAAAATCCTGCTCCGATTAAAATAAATTTCAAATCCCGCAAAGACTTCTCTTCCCCAAACTGATTTTTTAAAATCTCCGCCACTGTTTCAACCGCCGGTGGCGCCACCCTACCTCGTCCGGTGTAAAACGCGCCCAAGGCCTGCTCGCTTAAGCAATCCACGTCTTTATCTTTTGCCACGGCGTTTAACACATAGTGTTTATTCACCTGCTCGGGCAATGGCAACTGCACCAAAAATCCCCCGCAATTCTTCGGCTTAGACAGCATCCCAATCTCAGCCCGTAAATCGTCCGTCGTCACATTCGCCGGCGCCTTATATAGTCGAAAACTAATCCCCAACTCCTCGGCCACCTTCTCCTTTTGCTTCAGAAAATTCACCGACGCCGGATCCTCTCCGACCAACATCCCGCCCATAAACTTCCCCTTCCAATCTCCAAGCTTGGTTTTCAGCTCCTCTATAATTCGGCTGGCGATAGTTTTCCCGTCTATTGCACTCATAAATTTGTATAATTAGTATCCATTCGTACATTAGCATCGATGCAACGAAGTGTGTACTAAATCTAAAGCTTATATCGTTTTATGTAAACCCAATCCCAAATTCTCACTCAAATAATATACCGCCGAATCAAACGCGACATGAACCGGAACGATCACTTCGTATCATTGGGGAACCAACCAAACATTGAAAGATTTGAGCCAACTACATAAGCCGTAGAATCTTGCCAGGTCTCCCACCAATTATCATGAATAATAACCTGAGCATATTCACCAAGTGCAACTTTCTCAACAACAGCAAAATCTACAATATCATCATAATGAAGTTTGTAATAAATTTCTTTTCGATCAGCTAGATAGCCTTCGCCATCTTTCCCCAAATGAGAAAACTTCAATATCTGGTGTAGGTGGGCTATCACCCTAAAACGTTTCTTAGCAAGATTAATGATATTCTCGATTTCTCTTTTATGAGCGTCAGAAAGCTTTGAAAAAGCCTCAACACGATCACTCTCAATCTCTTGAAAGCCTCTTCATCCAGATTCATATCCCTCGCCTCGGATCCAAAATAGCATGCCGATTTTATAAATGATTCCTTATCAGTCTCAGTAAGCAATCCGACATTTTTTAAATAATTAAAACAGTCTCTTGTATAAATATTAGCGAAGTAAGAATCATAACCAAAATGAGGAAGCGCCCGACTTTTAATAACATCTCTCATCCCGACTGATCTTGTCTCAGAAGAATCATAATCAAGAGCCACTCTGCCCGATTCGCTATCCTGTCCTAAATTCTTCATCTTCTCAACCGCCAATTCATTTTCGGCTTGTGTTAATTCCAACCAAAAACCCGGCCTTAAAACATCAAATCCTTTTTGTGATAACTTTGTTTCAACCGCGTTTACAAAACTTTCAATCTCTACGGATTCAGCCCTATACTCCTCGATATTGTATTCTTTTTTAGCGGGAAACTGCTCAAATTTTTCTTTCATAAATCTTTGTAATCAATTAATCGCCACCACCGCCACCGCATAATCCCCGCTATGTGAAATGCTAAGCTGAATCTCTCCATCAAAATCCGCCGACTTCAAAGTCGGTTTGCCCCACTGATCCTTTTCCGCCCAAACCTCTAGCCAATCCCCTTTCTTTCCCACCGCTTTGAAAAACGCTTCTTTTGCCGCAAAAAGCCCCGCCAAACTCTCGGCGGACTTGGTGTGCTCTCTCTCTGAATCCAAAAAAATCTTCTCTAAAGCCCCCTCCTCTTTGAGCCGCGCCTGAAACTCCGATATCAAAACTAAATCAATTCCAACTTTCATAAATTTATTATATTCTTTTTACCTCTTACTCATCAACTTACACTATTCTCTAATTCGTACGAATTAGAGAATAGTTATAACTAATAACTAAGCGGGAATTTCTTGCATAAAACCCGAACCTCTTTCGAAACATCTTTTCCATTTACCAAAATTTCAAAAATAAATTTCGCCACCTGTTTCATTTCTTTCTCTTTCATCCCCCGCGTAGTGAGCGCTGGTGTTCCCAGCCGAATTCCCGACGGATCCATCGGCGGCCTCGGATCATATGGAATTGTGTTTTTATTCAATATAATTCCATTCTTCTCAAGTCTATCGCTTGCCTCCCCCCCACTCATCCTTTTATTGGTCAAATCGACTAAAAGCAGGTGCGTCTCAGTCCCGCCTGCCACCAATCGAAATCCCAATTTTGCCAATTCCTTCGCTAAAGCCTCAGCATTTACCACCACTTGCTTAGCGTATTTCTTAAAGTTCGGTTGTAGTACTTCGTTCATCGTCACCGCAATTGCCGCTATCTGGTTCTCGTGAGGCCCACCCTGCAGTCCTGGGAAAATCGCCTTATCAATCGCCTTTGGAATATCCACTTTATTTATCTGGGCGATTTTCGAATTTCGATTCGAAAAAATCACCCCCGCTCTCGGACCTCGTAAAGTCTTGTGCGCCGTCGTCATCACCACATCCGCATATTTAAATGGAGTCGAGTACGCCCCACCGGCCACTAATCCGGCAAAGTGCGACATATCCACCATCAAGTACGCCCCGCATGAATCCGCAATCTCTCGAAACTTTTTGAAATCAATGATTTTCGGATACGCCGTGAACCCGGCGATAATCAACTTCGGTTTTTCCTGCCGCGCAAACTTTCCAATCGCTTCATAATCCAACTCCTCGGTCTTTTTATTCAAAACATACGGCGTCGAAACCCACGCCTTTGAAGTGAAGCTCACTTTATGCCCGTGGGTTAAATGTCCACCCATATCGAGCTGTAGCCCCATAATCTTTTCACCGAGCGGCACCAACCCCACCAAAATCGCCAAATTCGCCGGCGAACCAGAATATGGCTGAACATTCACCGCCCAGTCCGCCTCTTTCAAACCAAAAGCTTGTAACGACCGCGCCTTTGCCACATTTTCAACTTCATCAACAAATTGATTCCCACCATAATATCGAGCCCGAGAATACCCTTCGGCATATTTATTTGTCAGCACAGATCCCAACGCCTCAAGCACATCCAAAGACACGTAATTCTCCGAAGGAATCAGGTTAATCATCTCGTTCTGCCGCTTCGCTTCCAATCTTATTAACTTTTCTATTGTTTTATCTTTCATTTCAACATTCAAGCATTCGGGCACTCAAACCTTTAACCTTGTCTTTCATTGCCTATAAGTGTAATTTCAAAACCCTTTTTTTACAAACAAAAACCCGCCTTTTCTCTAAACCCTATTGGCTAGTGGCTATACCCTACCGCCCCGCTTGAATCTCCCAATCTCGATGCATCTGCGGAATCATCATGTGCGGATTCCACGCGGCTTTTAGTTCATCTAAATTTTGCGACACCTGATACTTCCCCCCTTCACCGACATAATCCACTTCCTTTTTATTAAGCGGCGCCACTTCATAAAAAACCATCTGCGCAATCCGCCGGTTAACAACAAGTGGGATTGAAAAATGCTGGGAATTATTCGTCACCTCCATTGTCCACCGATTGAAATACCCGACATCCCCCCAGCCCGCGTCTTTACAAACCTCCACAAAGTTTCGGCCCATCGAAGAGCGGGCGTACATTTTCGCCACGCAAATATCTCGCCCACCAATAAACTCATTCGTATGCGCCAAGATCGTCTCGCCTGGTTCGAGTAAAATTATCTTCGCCCCGTCCGGAATATTCTTGAGTTCAATCCCCCAATCTTTCCGATGTTCTCCCGCTAATTGTGCCTCAAACGGTCCTGACCAAACGGTTTTAGTCGATTGTTCGTCATATAAATTATGAATCGTATGCCGCCCTTTTGGCGCCTTCTCTCGCCAAAACCACGGCCCCAATGTCACATCGTAACTTGTTGTTTTCAAATTCTTGGCCTCAAAAGGATCAATGACGATTGTCCCCTTTTTTATGTGCTCCTCAATCTGATTTTGCGATAAAAGCATGCCCCGTAGGAAATTAAATATTTTTCGTTTATTTATATCGACTATGTATAAAAGCACCTCAGTCCAACTTAAACCCCGAAAACCGACAACGGCTCAAAAATATTTAGAATTTTCTCGCCATTTCCTCCGGGGCATGGTCTTAGTTTATAAGGTCTTCAAAAACAAAACAACCCCGAAAATCGAGGAATTGTCTAAAACCAGTGGATTACTTTTGGGTGCCTATCGGGATTCGAACCCGGAATAGAAAATCAAAAATAAATCACACTTGACAAAAACTATATTTATACGTCTGGGGAGATATACGGGAATTGCACCCGTGCTAACAGGACCACAACCTGTTGTGCTGCTGCTACACCAATATCTCCATCAACTTCTTCATCTCCACAATATCATGATGGATAAGAAAGTGACAATTATGACACAACCAAACAAGGTTATCAAGATTATTATTCTTCCTATTTTTATCGACATGATGTACAGCCAAAACTCTTTTGTCCTCTGTTTTACATAAACGACAAATCTGAGAAACTCCGTTCCTAAGAATTAACCGGCGATATGTATTCTCTCCTCCTTTCCAATTAGAATGCTTAGATCCAACAAAAACAATGGTATTTCTCCAGATCGTCTGACAAGATTTCGTGCAAAAATACTTTTTGCTTTTTGAAACTTTTAGATCCTTTAACGATTTATAAACTTCTTTGTTGCAAATAAAACAATTTACTATCCTACCCTTCTTCTGCCCTTCATGCTGACACTTTGCAGAACAATACTTGCCAACCCCACGCTTAAGCCAACTCGGCTTTGCATAAAACTCAGTCTCACAAATCTTACATCTCACTTGTGGCATATTCTAATTTTACCTGAAAAGGCTTTGAGGGAAAAGCGTAGGTTTGTGTATACCAACCACAACCCGATGCTAAAACATCATAAAAAATCAAAAGGGGTTCCGGCTTAAAGCCTGGAACCCCTTGAAATCTTGCGCCCCAATCAAACTACTAGGGCGGTGGAGCTTGAGTGCGTTTGCGGCCATCATCTTCGAGCTTCGGCGCCGGGGTTTCTCCTGAGAAAATAGGAGAGTCTGTTTCGCCGAAGCCTGGAAAGTGTGAATGGCCAGTTTGTGGGGGCGGAGCGCTATGCGGGGTCGCTCCATCCTTTTTTCCAAACGCAATTCGATCATTCATGGGCATACCGATCACCTCCTCTACCCATAAGTGGAAAGCTTAAAATAATTATAATTCAGAAAAACAAACTAGTAAACCGGGTAGTAGAACTTAGAACCT
>CAYIIM010000047.1:0-6781 GCA_964363455.1 uncultured Candidatus Saccharibacteria bacterium | reverse complement strand
GTTCCATGCCTATATTTTAGTACTATACAAAAAAATGTGTCAACCCCATTATACCTCTAAATACCTACTCACCACTCACCACTCAAGCATTCCAACATTCACATCATTCACACATTTTTCCTCCACTCAAGCATTCGAACATTCCCATCATTCACGCATTTCCCCCTCATTCCAACATTCCCATCATTCCAACCCCCCCTACTCTTCCCTATTGGCTAATGGCTAGTGGCTAAACCCTACTTCTGCTCTTCATACGCCAACCGGATATTCCCATCCACATTCAGTCGAAAAGTCAGCGTCACTTCATCCCCACTCCGAGTTTTAAAAACCATCCTCGAATTCCCATTCAAGTTGGCCACTTTGCTGACATACTTCACGATTCCCTCCTCTCGATCGCGCACCAATCGTTTTGCTTCGATATCAAGCTTTTGATTGAGTTCCACAAGAGAAACAGTCGGATACTTCATATACTAGAACCCTACGCTCATTTCGCTAATTAAGCAATCATCTACATATCTCCTAGTGCGTAAACATCATACGCCACCTCTTCATATGGGTGAGCGCCCTTCATCGCCACTATAACCTCGCTAACCACTCTCCCATCGCAAGTTACTTCAATTCTTTCTTCTTCTACTTGTTCCAATTCGCCCACCCTTCCCCTTCCATGAGAGTTCGTACCAACAGGGAATTCTCTCGTACGTGAGAAGTTTTAAGTTCGTCATCCTCCACCCCTCTTATCAAAACAGCGGTTAGATCCGTTAACAAATTGCTGGTTTACTAACAATAAATTAACCCATAGAAAAATTGGCGTCAACCAATTGAGTCCTACCCCAAAAAATCAAGTCTCCAAATACTAAACTATCCAACGATCGTCAGATAGTTTAGCACTCGCCTTTTTCCAACCATCCCCACGCTCTCACATTCCAACACTCGCATCATTAAAACTTTTCTTCCTCTTCCCTATTGGCTATTGGCTAGTCGCTAAACCCTATTTTAGTTCCCCCAAATCCAAAACCTGATCAATCTTAATTTGACTGACAAAATCCGGTACGTGGCTCACGAGTATCATCGCTCCCTCGTATCGGTCCAGCGCCTTCGCAATCACCGGAATGTGCCGGAAGTTAATATGGTTCGTCGGTTCGTCCAAAATCAAAAGCCCAGGTCGCTCGAGCGACAGCTTCGCAAACGCCACCAACCCTTTCTGCCCCTCCGAAAGCGATCCAATTTTAGTTTTCAAAATTTCCGCGTCGAGCAAAAACCCGGCCGCCCGTGACCGCAAGTCCTGATCCGTCCCATCTTTCATGGCGTCCGCTAAAGTTTTATAAACCGTCTCGTCAAAATCTAAGGTCGAAAAATCCTGCCTGTAATACCCAATTTGAATTCCTTTTTGCACATGCTCGCCCTTCGCGTGCCCACTCGCGAGCTTCTCAAGCAAAGTCGTCTTCCCAATCCCGTTTGGCCCCGCCAAAAGCAATCGTTGTTTTCGCTTGAGCTCAATATTCACCTTCTTCGTCACCGGTTTATGAGTTTTCAAATCCATAATCGAAATTGATTTTAGCTCCAAAATATTGCCAATCATCTCCTCCTGGCACGGGATCACAAAACCGCGAATCGTCCGATCCTCCTGCCGCAACTCCACAATGTCCTCTTCGAGCTCCGCGATCTTTTCATTCATCTTCCTAGCCACGTCGCGCATATGCCCACCCTTCTGACCGAAAAATCCCGCCTGTTCTTTTCGGTGCGCAATGTCTTTCTCGAGTCGGACGTTTTTCATCCGCTCTCTTTCCAGTCGAGCCTTAATCTCTTCCACCACCTTTAAATAGTCCCCGGCGTACTGCTCAATCTTTTTCGTAAACACATCCAAGTACAAAACCCCGTGCGTAAAAGAATTCAAAAAATCCGCGTCGTGCGAAATCACAATGCACGTCTTTTTATAATCTTTCAAAAACTGCGTCAGATGCGCGATCCCCTGCTTGTCCAAGTTATTCGTCGGCTCGTCAAGCAATAAAATATCCGGATTTTGAATCAAAGCCTGCGCCAAAAGCACCCGCGCCTGTTGTCCGCCGGATAGATCTTTCAAAACTTTATCCTGGGAAACCTTAAGGTGCACCACCTCCAAAATCTTATCAATCCTCGGTTCAATGTCGTAAACTTTTTTATCGAAGGCTTTCTCAAAAAATTCCCGCACCGTGAGTTTCAATTCCTCCCGTCCGATCACCTGCTTGGCGGTGGCCATCGAAAGTCCTTTTGTGATTGAAATCGCTCCTAGCTCGGGGTGCAAACTTCCCGTTATTAAGTTAAAAATAGTACTCTTTCCCGCCCCATTCTGACCCATCAGCGTAATCTTCGACCCCTCCCGCACCGAAAAATCCGCCTCGTTCAAAATCATCTTTTTCCCGTACTCAAAAGACACCTTATTAAAGCGTATAATCACATTGCCCTGCGGCATTACATTGACGGTTTTGACCTGTTCGTTCATTTAGGTGCGGTAATTTAGCCCACATTCTACCACGAATTAGAATTTTCGCCAACCCTCCTAAGTTTTCATCTTTACATAACTTTGACGATTTAAAATCCCTGTATTACCATCTGGCTTAGTACTAGAAATATCCATTCTTTTTGACAACTCGTTCACAACTCTCATACTCCACAGAAAGGAAATCGTCATGGAAACGCCTCCGTCAATCAAAGAGAAGTTATCAAAACTCTCGTCCGGGCTCCAAGCAAAAATTCGCACTGGAGAGAGGGACTACCAACCTCAACCAAAAACCCCAATCTCAAACTGGCTCGTCAACACCAAGCGCCATTGCAATGGCGGCAGAACCGTCGACGCCGGCCTCTGGTTAAAACAGCACTGCGATGATGCCGGAAAAATCTTCCTCACTATGGCTGGCGCGGGCTCTTCTTTTCAGATGGGCATTGTTATCGGAGAACTCATCCGCGCTGGAAAAATCGCCGCTATCTCCGTAACCGGCGCCAACATGGAAGAAAGTTTGTATAGGCTTGTGGCTAACTCCCACTATGCCTATATCCCCGACTACAACGAGCTCACTGAAACAGAGGAAAAAGAGCTCGATCGGGCCGGCCTCCGCCGGATCACGGACACCTTCTTGCCCGAAGACGAATCAGTTCGAATCGTTTTGGATTCGCTCATGACTCTTTGGCGAGAGGCCGAAACCACGGGCAATCACCTTCTCTGGCACGAGTACTTCTTCAAGTTGTTCGAAAGAGAAATGATCAAATTCGATCCGACCGCCAATCCGGATGATTGCTGGCTCTACCAATGCTGGCTTCACAACGTCCCAGTTTTCGTCGGCGGAGTAGAAGATTCAACCATGGGCAACATCTTCGCTTGGGCCTCTTACAACGGGAATCATCTGTTTCTCAAGGGTTACAAAGCCGAGAATAAAGCCGAAAAACCGCTAAATCCTAATATCGCCCACCACTCCTTCCGCTACATGCATCGTCTTGCCGAGTGGTATATGGATGAAGCCACCGAAAAACCATTGGCTTTCGTTCAGTTGGGCGGCGGCATCGCGGCTGACTTTCCCATCTGTGTCGTGCCGCATCTGAAAAAAGACTATCTTGCGGACGAACCAATCGAAACCCAAGAAAGTGAAATTCCTGCCTGGGCCGGCTTTATTGAAATCCACTCCTCGCCGATGAGTTTCGGTTCCTACTCCGGCGCCGGTGGGAAGGAAAAAATTACCTGGAGCAAGCTCGAACCCGGAGCTTTCATCTGCCAGATCTATGGCGACTACACCGAGCACTTCCCCGACATCGCCGCGCTCATACTCAGCAAGTGAAAGTGTTTTAGTATCACAAAAAAGGCCCGACTGGCGTACAACCAGCGGGCCTTTTTATTTTGGAACAAAATGTTCTCAAAAAAACTATTTTTCTTTATCCTTCATAAAACCCGTAAAGGCTTTCATGATTTCCAGTGGCACGGTAAAGATGATGGTGTTTGATGCGTCAGAGGAAACATCATTAATTGATTGCAAAGTCCGAAGATGAAGTGCCCCGGGCACTTCTGAAAGAATCCTCGCCGCCTCGGCCATATTTTTTGCGGCCGCCAGCTCACCTTCAGAGTTGATAATCACCGCTCGCTTTTCCCGTTCGGCTTCGGCTTGTTTAGCAATCGTCCGTTCCATATCTCCCGGCAAACTCACGTCTTTGAGCTCCACATTATTCACCTTCAAACCCCAGGCGTCCGTTTCCTGATCAACAATCTCCCGAATCCGTTCCGCCAATTTTTCTCGACTCGCCAAAAGTTCATCCAAACTCACCTCGCCCACAATATTCCTCATCGTCGTCTGCGCGTACTGCGAAATCGCGTATTGAAAATTCTCCACTTCAATCACCGCTTTTTCCGCCGAAAAAACTTTATAGTAAATCACCGCGTTTACAATCACCGAAACATTGTCTCGCGTAATGGCTTTTTGGTCCGGCACATCCACGGCCTTAACCCGCATATCCACCTTACGATATGACTGAAAAACCGGCACCACCAATCGCCATCCCGGCTCCATAATTTTCGTAAACCGCCCCATCGTAAACTTCACCCCCCGCTCGTACTGGTTAATCTGTCTCAAACCCGCCATCAAAAGGAAAACGACGATTCCAATAAAAATATACATTTTATTTTTATACTATCACTTCCCTTTATCGTTTTCAAACCAATCGATTTAATCGTCCAGTTAGCAACCTAGCCGCAAAATAGCCAGCTAAAACTTTTTTTAATATAATAAAGGTATGTTCGCTTTTCTGGAATTAGAAACCATCTTCCTTATCACTCACGTTTTTGGCGCCATCTTAGGCGCCGGTGGTGCCTTTACGAGCGATGCTATGTTTATGAGCTCCGCCAAAGACGGCCGCATCACCCAAACCGAGATGCGATTTATGCGCTTAGGCGGCCGATTGATTTGGACCGGACTTACCATCCTCATCGTCTCCGGACTCTGTCTTTTTGCTCTGCAACCCGAAGAATATCTAACTTCGGATAAATTTCTCGCCAAAATGTCGATCGTGGGCATTATCGCCATCAATGGCTTTATCTTCCACGCTTCCCACCTTCCCCTTTTAAAAAAGAATCTGGGCGTTCACTTTGCCTCTTCTCCGGCTATTTTAAAGAGATCAAGCCTTTTATTGATCAGTGGTAGCATCTCTATGATCTCTTGGATCAGCGCAGTTGTACTTGGGATGATCAAAAACCTGCCCTGGGAATATGGTCTGATAATGGGAATTTATATCTCCGCCCTAATCTTCGGCGCCCTCACTGCCGTTCTTCTAAAAAGAAAACTTCTTCACCTCTCTTAGGTTTTCCGCACGTCCTCTTTAATCAGTTTTATAATTTCGGGAAATCTCGATACATTAAAATGGCCATGCTTGTTTTTGTAAACCAAAATCCGAGCGTTTTTTAGTTTCTTTTTATACTTTTCTGAATGCGCGATCGGCACCACGTCGTCATCTTCCGAAAAAAGAAGATAAAGATTTTTACAGTTCTTCTCCAATAAAGACAAATCCGCCTTCAAATTAAACCCACCCACCAAATCCTCTCCGAGGACGGTATTATCAAACGGCGCGCCAACCAAGTACACCGACCAGGCTTTTTTAGATAATTTATTTTCCGAAAGATACTTGGCCAAAAAAACTCCGCCAAGCGAAGATCCAATCAAAATATATTTGCCCTTCAAAAGCGCTAGGTATCTTTTAAAAAGAATTGCCCAATCTCGATACTTGGCATTATCTGAAAGCGGCATCTGTGGCGCAATCACTTCAAACTTTTTGCCCAAGGATTTTTCTAGGTAATCCCCCTTCCAAGATATTTTCTTTTTAGTCGAAATCTTTTTGGTTCTTAAGTAATGCAAATAATTCTTATCGTTCTTAAAAGTCATCCCGCCATGCACCCTTAGCACTTGAACCTTCTTCATCTATAAAGTTTAGCTTAGAACCTTCCTAGATCAAGCCCTATAAACAATTTTATTTTACTAATTCGTGACTGGATTTCATATAGTCGAGAAATTTAAACAGCAGAGCATTCATCGGCTGGTAATCATTCGAGCGCAATTGATCAGCGTTTTGCATATAAGGGAGTGATTTATACGCCTCTAGTTCGCTGGTAGAATTTTGGATCATCCCCTCGATTGCACCCTGGGTAAATTCAAAGTGACATTGGAATCCGTAGATCTTAGGAGAATATCGCACGATCTGACGGGGACAGCCTTCGCTTGTCGCTAACACCTTTGACTCTGGCGTGAGTCCCGGCATATCCCCATGCCAATGACCAACCATAAATTTTTCAGGGAACGTTCCGATTATTGGATCATACTTCCCATCTTCTGTAAGCGTCAACGGAAAAACACCGATTTCTCGATTCGGACTGTGATCGTATTTTGCTCCTAATGCCTCACCGATAAACTGGGCCCCCAGACAAACTCCCAAAAGAAGCTTCCCTTGATCGATGACTTTCTTGATAAAAGCGATTTCTTTTTGCGCGTCAAAATGCGGACATTCAGCGGTAGTGGTATCTGGCGACTGAGGCCCACCCAAAACGATCAAATAATCAAAACCATCGACGCCTTCCGGAAATACATCTCCACTATAAAGACGGGTATACGTAACTTCACAATTATTTAATTTTGCCCAATCTTCGATCGCCCCAGGCGCTTCGAAGCTTTCGTGAATTATGATGTGGATTTTCATGTGATTATTATTTCAAATTCATTAGCTGCCGGACTTGGATTCGAACCAAGATGAACGGATTCAGAGTCCGCTATCCTAC
>CAYIIM010000046.1:0-6823 GCA_964363455.1 uncultured Candidatus Saccharibacteria bacterium | reverse complement strand
AAAGCGTCAGGATTTTCGTTAAAATATGATCGAACATCAAACAAGAAGCACCGCCTTAACAAAAAAGTAATACTCCTCGTGGGTATTATTTTTTTTGTTATAGTAACGAGGTTGAGTGAGATTCGGACACGAAAGGGGGTCGGGGAAAAGCGCTAGGGTTTCCCCG
This sequence comes from uncultured Candidatus Saccharibacteria bacterium, assembly GCA_964363455.1. Classification (GTDB taxonomy): domain Bacteria; phylum Patescibacteriota; class Minisyncoccia; order UBA6257; family 2-01-FULL-56-20; genus VMFW01. The sequence goes on along the minus strand of CAYIIM010000046.1, from coordinate 6,657 downwards.
TTGGGGTGACCGAAGTCCGCCAACCGGCGGACGAGGACAAGAGGGCGGAAGCCCTATTGGGAGCGAGTGAATATGAGCGACGTTCGAATCTCCCGCCTCCCCCCGCAAAAATAACCCGCCTTGTGCGGTTTTATTTTTCCTTTATATTTGAGTTAAGGGATTAAAAACCCAAACCAACTCTATGCCCAAAAAACCAACTTCCACCGACGCACTGCACAGTCTACCAGCCGATCTCCGAAAGGCTGTAGCCTCGACCAAAGCGACGCAATCAATCTGGAATGACATCACGCCCCTAGCGCGCAATGAGTGGATCTGCTGGGTGACCTCCGGCAAAAAAGCCGAAACGAGAGATATTCGCATCCAAAAAGCCCTCTCAAAGCTAAAGAGCGGAATGTGCCGGCCTTGCTGTTGGGCTGGCTGCCCGCATCGGTGAATCAATATAAAAAGAATTAGCTAAGTTACAATCAAACTATGAGCGAGGGTAAACAGTATCTTTATCACCGAGTTCCAGAAGAGATGGAATCCAACAAAGAAGGGCGGGAAGTCCTTTACCCTTTAAACATGTTGAAGGAGAAATTTCCGGGACTGTACGAGTTGGAAATAGGAAAGTACCAACAACCTACTGATTTAGATAAAAGAAGTACGGTGTCGGAAAAGTTAATCCCGACTCTTGAAAAGGCTGCTTGGGGCGATGTTATCCAATTTACCGCCGTGCACCCCGAAGAATTAAAAAAAGCCCTCGTTGAAGCTGGATTCCATCCTAAGGAAATGAAGTTTTACCAAATTGACCCAGAACTACTCGACCCAAATAAAACGACAGTGTACTTGTATCAAGAAGGCGTTGAAGATGAAAGCCCGGATAATTTCGCCCCCTATGATCCAAAAAATCTATCAGAGCACGCCGCAATTCCAGGAAGGACTAAAGCTTATTATCGAGAAAAGTTTCAAGAAGGGCAGGCCCCGCTTCTCTTTGTTGGCATACCTCACGTGTTTCATCACGGGCCCGTTGATGTTTCCAATTTCCCCGTCATCACTGTAAGCGCGGATAAAGATCAAAATTTTCCTGACGAAGGAGCCTTTTCTAAAGATGAGATGAAAAATATTCTTCAGGATGTAATTGATAATAAGTTTGAAGTTTTTGATTCTGAAAAAATGGCGGACTACGACGCCGACTTTTCAGGAGGAGAGCCATTTTTTATCAACATTCGGAGTAAGCAGAGTGGATTCGGTTTTGGTTACATTGTTTTCCATGACTTCCTTAGAAGAGTAGGGGAAGGAAAAACCTTCATTTCAACCGACTTTACCGATGCTGGCAAGAATCTTTTTCAAAAAGCAGTGCGAGATGGTTTAATCGAAAAGCAATCAGAACCCTTCGGATTAAACAGACTAACTCGATGGAAAGTCACTAACGATCCGGTAAAAAATTTAGAAAAGATGAAAGATTTTCTGTCCAAATGACTCCCTACTACTCCCTCTACTTCCACAACATCCGCAAACTTCTAAAATCCAAAGGTAAAAACTTTGCCGTTTTAGGCCACCTCCACACCCCGCGTAAAGAAAAAGACTTTACCGTCATAGGGACCTTTCACGAAGGCAATGTTTATGAAGACGATCAAGTTGTCGCCATAACCGACGTCCACCTTGGCATCTTCGACTACCCAAATGAGCAGATGGAAAAAATAAAGTCCATCTTAAACCGCACCGACAAAAAAGTTATCATCATGGGCGACTTTTTTGATTTGTTTTATATGACTCCCAGAAAACTTACTGAAAAATACCCCGACATTATCGAACTCATCAAACAACGCGAGCGAGGTGGGGGATTAGTCTATCTCCAAGGCAACCACGACGAAAACATCACTCGCGACCTCAACATTCCCTCGGTCAAAGAATACATTTCAGGCGACAAGCTATTCTTCCACGGCCACATCTGCGACCCGCTCTACACTCTCTTCCCGCTCAACGTTTTTCAATATATCCGCTCCAAACTCGGCTACCGCCTCCATTGGCTCCGTCCGCTTTACCTCAAATTCCATTCGTGACTAAAACCCCTCTCCGAACTATCCCTGGTGTTGGCAAGAGTGTATCCCGCAACCTCAAAGATATCGGGGTTAATTCTGTCGAAGATTTGAAAGGCAAAAATCCCGAAAAACTTTATGAAAAATCCAACAAAAAAGTTGGCGCCAAACAAGACCGGTGCTTACTCTATGTTTTCCGCTGCGCGGTTTATTATGCGAACCATAGAAAATACGAACCTGCTAAACTGAAATGGTGGTATTGGGTTGATAAGAAAAAAGATGGCCTGTCCCGTAGTAAACGAGAAATTTGATTTTCAATTAGCAGTTTAAATTTTTCTCGTTTTAGTATCGGGATGGAATTGGAAGGATAAGGTCTAATTTGTTATAAATAATCATGGCTTTTGAAGCAATGGAGGAAAGAAATGGTCAAGAACTACCACTCGATCATGCTGGTATAAATGGCACGAGGAGGCCGGGTTTTAGTGAAAAACTAGAGAAAGAAAGTGCCTTAGAAAAAATACGGCGACGTATTCGAGAATACCCACCGCTCAAGGCTGTTATCCTAATAGTCGGCTCTTTTACGGCCACGGGAGTAGCTCATATTATCGAAAAAGTTCACGAACATAAGGAGATCCGTGATGAAATCACAGCGGTAGACAAACAACTAACTACATTGCAACCTCTTCAAGAAAGAACTGATAAACTTGATAGCCTCTTCGGTAACCACTCTCCGTTTTCGTTGCGGTATGAAAAGATGTCTTTAGATTCAGATAAACAAAGACTCGAACGCGAAAATTCTGACTTTTCCTTTTTCGAAGGAGTTAAAAGGCGGAGCGTATTAGACCGTTGGCTTGATAAACTAATCTTTCCACAATCCGAACCCAGTCCGGTCGTCCAGCCTAGTCCCGAGTATAATGCGCCACCCATTCTAGAAACTTCATCACTCGAAACAAGTAGCGCAACATTAACCCCAAAAGAGTTGAGAAAGTATTTAGTAGAATCATATCCAAAAGGTTGGATTGAAAACGAGGTTGCCGCCATTCGCCAGGTTGATATTGATGAGAGAATGCCAGAGGAATACGGGATAGAAGGGCAGGTGGCCGGATCCTGCGCTGGTGGAGATTGGGATAGAAGAGCTAATATCACCCTAATGAGGTTAACAAAAGACGATAATCTCCATGTTCTTACCAACTCTACTATCTCGCACGAATTGGGCCACGCCAATGACTGGGATAGTGATCAAGAAATGACGGAGGAAGAAAGAATCAATCTTCTCTTAGCTGTTGGTGAGCGGCTCGATGATTCGGATCGGTACCAGTCTTGGTATGTAGAATCAATCCAAAACAAAGATAAAAAATACGAACTTTACAAAAAAGCCAAGGAATACTGGGCAGAAATTTGTAGGCAGTATTTCTATATACCCCACGACTTGAATATCAAGGACTTTCGTCTTGTCGAAGGCGTTATAAAAAAAGCGGATCCTCAGTTCGATGTCTCGAGCGCTAATAATGAAAGAGTTCGTTCCGCTTATCGCCTTGTCGATAGACACGCGGCGAGTATGAAACCGCAACGCCCATGATTTTTGCCGTACTCCACGCCGGGAAAGAAGTAGGCCACGTCTCTTTGAATGAGCGTAATACGCTTTCATTTGAAGGGTATGTTGAAGAAAATTTCCGCCAATTTGTAACAGAGTCCGTTGCTAAGGGTATCACCGCGTTTCGAGACCTTCATCACGGAAGCCTCCACATTAAAGTGAGAGAAAAAGTCTTATCCAGCCACCCTCTTTTTGGTTTAGCTCTACGGCAATGGTTAGAGTATCAAGGGTATGAGGTCGTCGACCTGCACCCAGAAACCGACAACGAACTTTCTAAACTCCTCGAACAATCTCCTCTAGATATTCAAGAGAAAGTTAAACCCTTCCTTTCTACCGCGTCCTACTTGGAAAAAACCTATCTCATCGAAAGTTTAAGAGAAATTATAAAGAAAAACGACTAAACACCTATCAATCGCATCAGTGGTATCGGGATGGAATTGGAAAGACGAGAAATAAGTTGTAAAATCTATTCAATCATGACTGAAGATCTTAAAAAAGTGATCGAAACCAGCACTTTTGAAGTCGTAGAAGGGGATTTTGTTTACGCAAAAGTTAGTGAGCTTCCGTCCAACCCAAATATTTTTATGGTTTCAAAAGACAAAGATGAAATTACGATTGTCGCCAAAGAAGAAGAAGTAGGAAATTTAGAAATTATAGAACGCAATAAAGAAACCTATTCTCTTATTGCTCTTAATATTTCCCTCCCTTTTTATGCCGTCGGATTTTTATCCGCCGTTACCAACGCCATCGCCTCAGCCGGTATGAACATTCTTGTCGTTTCTACTTATTCCAAAGATTATATTTTAGTTAGAAAAGAGCATTTAGATAAATCAAAGGATATACTAATAAACCTGGGTTTTAAAATGAAAGTAACCTAATTTGACCCCAAGCGTTTTAAGTAGTATATTCCACCCATGGCTAAGTTAACCAAAAAAGACATTAAAGAAATAAACCGATTAAGGAGTCTTTTTCCAAAATTAGTAAAAGTTCAAGTCGATCGCTCTAACGACGGCGGCTTTTGCGCTGAAGTTAAAACTTTCCCAGGTTGTTTTACCGAAGCTAATACTTTCTCTGAGCTAATTGAAATGGTGAATGACGCTGTTAATACCTACCTAGATATTCCGAGGAAGTTTCAACCCTATACGCCAACTTACATCCCTCCCGTTGATGTCGCCAAAAAACTTGATATTTTCCCAGTCAGAGAAAAAAGTTCCAGTATCGAATTTGTAATTCCTAATCGTGAGAAAGTTACGCGTTAACACCAAAAGTACTTCTTGTGATGAGCTAGTGAGAATAGCTAAGAAGTGTGGTTTTGTCATTAAGCAATCCAAAAAACACTGTAAAGTAGAAACTCAAGATGGTCGGTTTGTCTCGATGATACCACGCCACAACTCCCTAAAGCGTGAAACTGCGAAAGGGGTTATTTTAACCTTTAATATTTTTGGGGCAGGGGTTGATTTTATATAATGAATTACCTTGGCACCATCATCGAAGAGAGTTTAGAAAACCCTGCCATTCTGAAGGAAGTGAAAATTCTAAGCACCAAAGTCGAACCGATCGAAGACAAGCATCAAACTCCCTGGGCTAAGCAGTGGACACTACACAAAGTCGAGATTCCGGAAACCGAAGCCGAATCCATCGCCGAACAACTTAGCCATCTGATTGATATCAGCCACGTCAGCTCCTGGTACGCCGACTATCAAAATGATAAGTTCCACTACATCATCTTCCGCGATAAAGTTTTCAAAGTTGACCGCACTAAAAAAGCCGAGTATGACGCGGCTACTAATTACGGCATTTCTCTCGGCATTCCCGATTACCAAGTCAATTTCTATAAAGATCTAATTAAGTGACCCAAGAATCTTTCCAAGGTTTAATCAAGAAAGACTCTTATCAAGTCTTCCTTTTCGCCTCCAACGCCAATATCCCAGTTTCCTTCGGCGCTCACCCCTGGTTTGTCTGTGTCGAAAAGGGCCAAGTTTCTCGCTGGGAAATCCTGTTTCGGAAAAATCAGTGCCCGACCTGCTGGGGCTATCTCCACTTGAACTATCTTGCTCCAGTCGAAGGCCTCGAGATTATTCCCTTGTTTCACAAGTTTCACTGGGCGGGTAAAATCATTAGTCAAATTGAAGGCGGCGAAAATTCAACCGCCCGAAAAATGATTAAATTCATTGATAACTCTAAAGAAATCTACCCTTTCCGCGAAAAATATTCGATTTTCGGCCCTAATAGCAATACGTACGCAGAGTGGGTTATTGATCATTTCCCCGAATCCAATTTTAAACTTCCCAAGAACGCTTACGGGCGGTATTATAAAGGAATAAGATAGCTTTTCTTATTTCTCAAGATGCCCAATTTCGAAATCGGAAAGTATGCGCTTGTCGACGAACCAACGCCTGACGGCTTAGGCGTTTTTATTTATCAAAAAAATCTTTTCCACACCCCTCAGCACCCAAGTCAGCCCATCTCCGCCCGCCCCAGCCTTTACCTCGTACCCCACGAAGAAATCGCCGTTCACTACGCCAAGACCAAATTTTCACCCGTCCAACCGGTTGTGGCTTCCGCTAAAGTTAAAAATCTTAAACTCGTCGATTTCCGGAAAAAAGAAAACATCAAAATTTTCCTCGCTGGTTTTAAAACCTACCTCGTCCAAGAACTTGAAACCAAAAAACTAAATTGGTTAAAAGAAATTTCGGTCAAAACCGCTCTCGAGAATACCACTCCCGAGAAAGTTAGGTCTGGCCACTTGAGTGAATTAGTGACTAGTTTGGGTCTGAATTTCAAAGAATATTGTCAGTCGCTTGGGTATCAAGGTGTCGTCGCTCTCGAAGGCGGCGAGGGGACAGGTGTAAATTACCACGACACCTACATCATTTTTGACCCAACCCAAGTTCAAATCACCCAAGAAAAAATTTTGAAATCCTAAAATGAAAACCTACCACTTCAAACCCGCCAAGCTCGGCATCGTTGCTGTCTACTACCCCGCCACTATTTTCGGTTGGGCGATTACCATCATCCTCGGAGCCGCTTTTATCTTTTACTTTC
>CAYIIM010000045.1:0-7022 GCA_964363455.1 uncultured Candidatus Saccharibacteria bacterium | reverse complement strand
TGAAGTTTGCGGGATTTCAAATTTCAGTACTGGGCGGGTCCCGTCGGCCGCTAGTTTTTGTGACAAGCTACTTGTTCTCGGCTTGGAAGTCTTTGATTTCTCGGACTAATTCCTCAAGTTCTTTTTTTTGAATCTCTTCAATATTGGGAATTTTGCTTTTCAAGAATTCTTCGAGTTTGGCGGGATTGTTTTCGGCGGCGATTTTCTCAAATTCAGTTTGATCGGTTTCGTCGAGATTTTCGTAAATCCGAACCGTGATTCGACGTAGGAATGATTCAGAAAGAGAAGCGAGGAGGTTTTTCTTTTCGTCTTCAGGAAGATTTTCTATGCCGAGGTCGTTTAAGATGTTCATTTGGTTTTTTTGTAGTACATTTTGATTAATTCGTCTTCGAGTGGCTCTTTTGAATCGAAGTTGAAATTTTTGATTCGGGAAATTTGAAGGGCAAAATTTTGGCGGTGCTCAAGTTCTTGCTCTGAAGCCGTTGAATCAGAGATTTTGTTTTTAAGGTATTTTTCCATGAATTCAGAAGTCGATATATTTTTAATTTTGTCGTATTCAGCTTTGGCGATTTTGGAATTGAAAGTAAGCATATCGAAACGGTTGTCGGCCATATTCTCTTCGGCTAGAGAGTCTCTGAGTCGAGCATCTTCTGGACTAAGAAATGGGTTAACGCGATAGCCGAACTTTCTAGCGGTTTCAGTTTGAGCGGTGTTGATTGTGTCAGGATTGGTTTCGGCAAACAATGAGTCGAGGGTGGGTTGGTTGTCTTTTTGGATGCTGTCGACGGTGGTGGTTTTGAAATTCATACCTCGGAAATTTTCTTGGCCGGTTTCTTGGGTTGGGAAAGCTATTAAAAATGGGACGATTAAACTGGTTCTTAAGAGGTTTGGTTTAATGATTTTATAAATAAGGTTGAGTTTTTCAGTTATCTTTTTGGATAACGATTTGAAATTCCCGTCGTGCCGATTCAAGAAACCTCTAATTTTTTCAGCATTGCGGACGGATCTTGTTTCAGAGGCGATTTTTCGGCCAATACCGGAAATATAGTCTCCGGTTTCGGCGGCGAGGTCACTAAGGATTTTTTTAGTTTCTCTGAGGTTTGCGGGAGGACTTAAGGGATTAATACTTTTTATTTGAGTGTTCATTTCTTCCCATAGATTCCCAAGGGCATTTTTTGCTTGCTTTAGATATTTTACGGTAGAACTAGGGGAATTTTTAGCGTTTTCAGATTCGATAGATTGGTTTATTTTATCGAGATTGGTTTTGGTGGTGAGTTTGAGTTGGTCAAAAAAATCTTGAAATTCTCTTAACTCTTCGGCGCTGGGTTGAGTGGTATTTTCTTTCTCGTTTGGGTTAACTGGTTCGAATTTGGCGTCTTCGGCTGTTGCAAAACTTGTATTATTTCTTTTTTCGTTAATTTTACGGATAGTAGATTTGTCTGCGTCTTCGGGCTCAGAAACTGGAAGCGATTCGTTTTTAAGTAAAGATTCGAACGCTTTTTGAAGGAGTGTTTTAGACTCTTCGATTTTCTTTTCAGTTTCAGTAACTAGATATTGAGCTTTGGCGATGGAATCCGCTGTTTTTTCAGGGTGATTTTTAGCGTCTTGGCCTAAAAAGGTCACCTCTCCTCGAGCTCGATTACAGGCGATGAAAACTTCACGCAATCCAGTAAAAACTTTTTCGATTTCGGCAATGGCTTGAGCGTTTTTAATCGGGTCGAGTTTTTTAGCTTCCCCTCTGAGTTTTTCCTCCTCTTTTTTTAGGATTTCAATTTGAGACTCAATATCGCGAGTGAAGTTTTTTACTATATCTGCGAGTTTTTCCAGAATTTTTTCTTGATTAGATTCAGGTTGAATATTATCTATAATTTCGCTACCTTTTTCTTCCGCGGTATTTTCTGGAGGGAGATTTGGTTTTTGAGTAATTTTGGTTTTTTTAGAGAGAGATTTTTTTGCGCGTTCTAGGTCCTTAATGGAGATAGTCACATTTTCTTTTTCGTTATCCACGGTTACTATTCCAGAGGATTTGAGGCGATCATATAAATTTTTAATTTTTTCTTCGCTATAATTCGCTCTATTTTTCATAAAACGGAGAACGTTAAGACTGGCTTTTTTGGCGGAGAGAGCCATACGGGCGGCTTCTAAAAGCTCTGGGTCTTTGAGTTTTTCATTCCAGTTGCTCCCTAGTCCTTCTTTTGAGGTGATCGGTTCGGTTATTGCTGACGTTTCTGGATTGTGTTCAAGGCGGTTGCGGCGGAGTGGGAAGTAGCCTTCGTCTGGAATTACGGTTTTTTCTGAGACGGGGATGGGCGATTCTTTTTTGATTTTAGCTACTAGCGGGGGTCTTGGTTTGGTTTTCGGATAGATGATTGCTGGTTTGACGCTTGGTGTGGTTTTTTGGTTGGCCGAAGGTTGTTCGGGAATATTTACTGAGATTATTTTTGTCGGCTTAGTCGGTAGGGGTGGTTCTGTTTCTGGAGTTTTTGGAGGCGGGGTTGGTTGTGGGGTTTCTGTCAGTGGTTTTTTATGATTGTTTTTTCCTCGGGTTGGGCTTTAATTTCTTTGAGTTTCTCAAGCCAATCTTTTGGGATTATTCGATCACCGATATAGCTAATAATTTGTTCTTTATAAGTGGCCTCATCGAACTTTTCGCTTTGAAAGCCTTGGCTAAGTTCTACGAAGTTGCTGTCAGAATTTTTCCACCTGTTAAGTTCTTGGCTGAATTGGTCGGCGTTAATAATGCCTTGGTCGAGTAGGTTGTTTAGGGTATTGTTGTGGGCGGTTTTTTCTCGATTTAAAAGGAGTCGGCCTTCAGTTACGATTTTATGCCGATCGATTTTAGGTTTGGTTTTAATTGAGGGATTTGGTTCCGGAGAAATTTTTTGTAGTTCAGAGAGAGTTTTGTTTTCTGGTGGTTTGCTAGAAGTTATTTCGGGGGTTTGGGTTGGTTTAGTGGCGAGAGATTTGCCTCGGACGAAATCCTCATGTGACCAAAGAACGGTTTGGTCGCCGTTTTCGTCACGCTTGCTTATAACCCCGATGTTTTCAAGTTTTTCCATTATTTTTGCTGCCTGACCGTATCCAATACTCAATTTTTTTACTAGGAAAGATGGCGAGACTTTACCTTTTAGGACAACAATTTCAGCCGCGTTTTTGATTTCGGGATCTTTGAATTGATCGAAGGTGTTTTCGCTTTCGGGGGTTTTTAGTGCGGTGGGTTTATCGTGCGGCAATTCGAGCGCATCTTGATTTGGTATAGCCGCGACTTCTCTTTTGCCACCGCGTTTGGGTTTTTTGTCTCTATCTCTTTCTTTTGATTCGCCATTTTTTCCGCCATTGCCAATTTTTTTGAAATTATCTTCATCGTTGTAGCCAAAATCGGCCGCATCGAATCTTTGCTCGTCTTCAAGGTCGTTGTGGGGTGGGCGCTCGCTCATTGATTTATTTGTTGAAAAAATCTTTTCCCCTTTTTCGCTTGCCAGGCAGTAGAAACTCAAGTTAGTCTTAAGCATAAGAGAAGTGTCTGGGTGTGGGGGTTTGGCAGTAATCTTTATATATAAGGTATGAGATGAAGTAAGAGTTTGCTTGAGTTTTCACTGCCTGGTTGAGGATTTTAATCTACCAATACATTTTAACTAATGGCTGACCTTAGGACAACTCAGGTTCAACAGAGAGTATCTAATCTTCGGAGAGAAGGCGAAGAGAGGTCGGCGGAGCGTTTGGCTCGAGAGTTAGGATTGCCGTACTTGGATTTAAGCAAGGCGCCGATTTCGCTTGAGGCCGTTAAGATAGTGGTGAAAGACCAGGCGGAGGCGGGAAAGTTGGTGGCGGTTGGAATAAAGGCCAATAAAATGGCGGTGGCGGTAGTGGATCCGAGGATGCCGGCGACGAAAAAGGTGATTGATGAGATTCAGGCGCGAAAGCACCTGAATGATAAAAATTATGAAGTTAAAGTTTTTATTGGGTCGCTAAGTGGAATCAAACAAGCTTGGCATTTTTATGATTTTGTTGCTAAAGAGACGGAGAGTATTACGGGGAAGGTTGAGATTGAAAAACAGAGATTTGAGGAACTGACAAAAAAATGGGCGACACTGAATGATTTCAAATCCGAGATGGAGACGTCGGATTTGTCGAAGGTAAAAATTGGAGATTTAATTGAAATTATTTTAGCAGAGGCGCTCGCGGCCAAAGCTTCAGATGTGCACTTTGAAGCATTGGAAAGCGGGGCGCGAGTGAGGTTTAGAATTGATGGAATTTTGCACGATGCGCTCTCGGGTTTGCCAAGCAAGAATTATGAAAATTTAATTTCTCGGATAAAACTTTTAGCGAGCTTAAAAATTAATGTTCGCGGAGCACCACAAGATGGCCGGTTTACAATCGGTCTAACAAATAAAGATATTGAGATCAGAGCCTCGATTATTCCGTCGGAATTTGGCGAGACGATCGTGATGAGAATCTTGGACCCGGATTCAATTGCGGTGGATTTGGCGAGTTTGGGTTTAAGAGAAGACGATTTGGCTTTGGTTTTTAGGCAACTCGAAAATCCAAATGGGTTGATTTTGAACACCGGTCCGACGGGTTCTGGAAAGACAACGACGCTTTACGCGTTTTTGCGAAAAATTTCGAATCCAGAAAAGAAAATTATTACGATCGAAGATCCGATTGAGTATCGAGTTTCGGGAATTGAGCAGACTCAGGTGGACGCCAGCGCGGAGTACACGTTTGCAAAGGGTTTGCGGGCGATTGTGAGACAAGACCCCGATGTAATCCTAGTCGGTGAAATCAGAGATTTGGAAACGGCGGAGATTGCGATGCAGGCGGCGCTTACGGGGCACGTGGTTTTTTCGACGCTTCACACCAATGACGCCGTGGGGGCGGTGCCGAGGTTGGTGGATTTGGGAGTGAAGACCACGACAATCGGTCCGGCCTTGAGTTTGGTAATTGCGCAGAGGTTAGTAAGGAAATTGTGTGAGCACTGTAAAAAAATCACTGAAACATCTCCAGAGGATCAGGCGAAAATAAAAAAATATTTGGAAGGATTGCCGAAGCGGGTAGATCGGAAAGTTTTGGAAGAGGTGACGCGGGAGATTAAGGTTTACGTTCCGGCGGGGTGTGAAAAATGCAACCAATTTGGATACAAAGGTCGAGTGGGAATCTTTGAATTTTTAGAAGCGAACGACAATTTTGAAGAGACGATTTTGAAAGAAGCTTCGGAGGTGGCTTTGCGGAAGTTGGCGTTGGCGCAGGAGATGGTGACGATGCAACAGGACGGAGTGATAAAAGCGCTACGAGGAATTACTTCATTTGCGGAAGTGGAAAGTGTGACCGGGCCGATAGTTTGGTGATTGGCGTTTTTAGAACCGGTGTCGCGTTCACTCCAGCGGTGATTGCGCACCTGCCTCTCACCCCATCGGCTTCGACCTAAAGTCGAAGACCGAGCCCGTTGGGATTCCGAGAGCTTCTGAAAAATGCTAATCACCAACGAAGAGTAGCAGATAAGTTGAAGAGGGAGAGGTTGATTGATTTTGTTTTTGGAAAAATTTCGAAAAACAAAATCAGCCAATCAAGATTTTGGCTGGGCGGTCTTCCAAGGAGGGACTGGTTTTACGAGGTTAGAGTAGTTGCCTTAAATCTGGGGGCGGACTCCCAAGGAGGGAGAGGTTAGGTCTCTTCCGAATTAATATTCAAAAAAGGTTAGATTCATTCCGAGGATAGGTGTCGCCGAAACCACACCGTCCTAAACTAGGAATAAGTCCATGCCCCCAGGTTTAAAGCAGCTTAACTTTTAGGCTTAGAGTTTAGCATAACTTTTTGCGTTTGTCAAGTCCCGATACTAAAAACTCGGAATATTGGGTTAGGATGGGGAAATCCGAGTTTTACTACGGGATTCGGGTTTTTGATTTCCCATAAAACTTAGCAAGGAATATAATTTAGAAGATGAAAGAACTTGTGTCAAATTCGACCAAAGTCAGCGATGATTTGAGCATCGATCAGGCTCTGCGGCCTTTAGATTGGGTGGAGTATGTCGGTCAGGATCGGGTAAAGAGTAACTTGAAGATTATTATGGAGGCGGCGAAGAAGCGAGGTGAGTCGGTGGACCACTTGATGTTTTGTGGACCCGCTGGACTTGGGAAAACCACCTTGGCTTATTTAGTCGCTAGAGAGATTGGCGGACAAGTGAAGGTGACTTCGGGGCCGGCGCTCGAAAAGGCCGGGGATTTGGCGGCGATTTTGACGAACTTGGAAGGCGGAGAGATTTTGTTTATCGACGAAGCCCACCGGATGAATCGGATGATTGAAGAGGTGCTTTATCCAGCAATGGAGAGCCGCAAGCTTCACTTAGTGGGGGGCAAGGGACCGAGCGCGCGGACGCTGACGCTCGACTTGCCGCCGTTTACTTTGATTGCGGCGACGACGCGGGAGAATTTATTGTCGGGGCCACTTCGGTCGCGCTTTGGAGCGACGTTTAGGTTAAACTATTATGACGTAGCCGATATTAAAAAAATTATTCACCGATCGGCGGGGATTTTGGGGGTGAAGGTGGACACTGCGGCAGTGGAACTACTCGCATCTGCTTCGCGGGCGACGCCGCGGGTAGCGAATCGGTTGCTTAAGCGGGCGCGGGATTACGCCGAGGTTCATGGTGATGGGGTCATCGATACCGTGATTGCCTCGAAAGCACTGGAACTACTCGATATTGATGAGAAGGGATTGGAGCCCAATGATCGGAGATTAATTTCCACGATTATTGAGAAGTTTAACGGGGGCCCGGTGGGAATTAACACGCTCGCAGCGGCGCTTAATGAAGATAAGGGCGTGATTGAAGACATCTATGAGCCGTACTTGATGAGCTTGGGGTTTTTGCAGCGATCTTCGGCGGGGCGGCTAGTAATGCCGGCGGCGTATGAGCATTTGAACGTGAAAAGAAAGGGGGAGTTGTTGTGATATAATTTTTTTATGGGAAATAATAGTGTAAATACAGAAAAGAGAAGTTTTAACCGACCTAGAGTCATTGTTGGAGT
>CAYIIM010000044.1:0-7075 GCA_964363455.1 uncultured Candidatus Saccharibacteria bacterium | reverse complement strand
CGTCGGGGTCTACTTCTTTCAAATCCGCGAGTAACCTCTCAGCATAATCCGTTATCTTCAAAAACCACTGATCCATATCTCTCTGCTCCACCTCCACTCCGCATCGCTCACAAACATTTTTTCCCTCTTTTTGAATCACCTGCTCATTCGCTAACACCGTCATATCTTTCGGACACCAGTTCACCTTCGCCTTGGCGCGATACGCCAAACCTTTTTTATAAAGTTGAATAAAAAGCCACTGCGTCCATTTATAATAATCCGGCTCCGAAGTGTTGATCTCTCTGTCCCAGTCATACGAAAGCCCGAACATCTGCACCTGTCGTTTAAAATTCTTCACATTCTCCTTTGCCACCTCCTGCGGACTCTTACCTACTTTGATCGCGTAATTTTCCGTCGGCAAGCCAAAAGCATCCCATCCGATGGTATACAAAACCTCGTATCCCTTCATTCGCATCATCCGGGCGTGCACATCCTCCGCGATATACCCCTTCGGGTGCCCCACGTGCAACCCCGCCGCCGAAGGATAAGGAAAGGTTTCTAATTGATAAAACTTTGGCTTTTTGGATTTATCGTCCGCCTTGAAAACCGCCTCCTCCAACCACCGCTTCTGCCATTTAGCCTCTATTTTCTTAAAATCGTATTTCTTCATCGTATTTCCTAATAATAGAGCAAAAACTAGGCCTAATCAAAATCGGGTAGTGAAATTGAACCTTTTCCCTCTAACGCCCACAGCCAGTTCAATTTCTACTACCCGGCAAAAACTCCTCCTTCGCAAAAAGTTTGACAATCTTCCTACTGAATTTATACTTAGAATATGTCTACATTAGACCTAAACATTAAAACCCAAAAAAACCGAAAGATCTCGATTGAAATAGATGCGAGTAAACTAGAGAGACTAGCGGCTCATTTTGGCTTCTTTAATCCTGAATTTGAAACCAGTTTGGATCGTGCCGAAGGTGACTATAAGGCCGGAAGAATCATAAAGGCAAAGTCTCTTAAAAACCTCCGAGCCAAAAAGTAGTCTCGTTTATGATTAAAGTTATCTTCGCTGAAGAGTTCAAGGAACGCTATCTTGATCTTCCTTTGTCTATTCAAAAGAAAGCAGAAAAACAAGAAAAACTCTTTCGGCAAAATCCATTCTACCCCTCCTTAAATACTGAAAAACTTGAACCTAAGGGAAGGCAGGCTTGGAGTTTTAGAATAGACAAAGATTACAGAATCGTCTTTAGATTTTTAGATAACAACACGGCCCTCTTCTTGACTTGCGGCCACCACAACTGGATCTACCGATTGAGATTTTAACTCTCCCATTTTCGCAAAAAGAAACCCGCCCGAGATAAATCCCCGGACGGGTCAAAACTGTTCCTAACTAGGGAAAAACACTTATACCGAAGAATTCGATCATGGCATCGGTCCTTAAACGCTGAAACTTCTCTTTCAACGCTTCTCGCTTTTCGATAGAAGGAAAAGCATAGATAATCAATCCAGTTCTCGGAAATGCGTCGAGCGGAACAGCTTCATCCCTGATGGCCAACAAAGCCGCGATAATCTTTGGATACCCTGACGATTCAGCCCATTCTCCAAGTAGATTGAAAAGCTGATCAAGGTTTAGGACATGCGGAGCATGCATTATTATAGTGGTAGCTCCTGGAACTGGCAGGCTTGTATCGTCAAGAAGAGGCACTGTAATACTCGCAATATCATTACAACTGAAAAGAGTCTTAACTTCAGATCTCTTCTCTTCTGACATCCTCACGAGAACCTCCAGAGAACGTCCCACTGTGGGTTGATCGGCAAGAGATCTCTGTATAGGACCCTCTATTGACGCCTGAATTGAATAGTCCATAAAAACTCCCTTCACAAGTTGACAGCCCTTAAATACAACTTTAAACACACTACCAGAATACTAAAAAAAGTCAACACTACGTCAAACCCAACTATTCGCTAATTCGCACGAATTATAGAATAGTTTCCCTGTCTAAAACCTAACACCTATAACCTAAAAACTCGTTTCGCATTCCCCCAAATCTGCTCCGCCATTCCCTCCTCCGAAACTCCCTTTAATTCCGCCAACTTCCGCACCACGTAAACCACATACGCAGGTTCATTCCGCTTGCCTCTAAAAGGCTCCGGCGTCACATACGGCGCGTCCGTCTCGGACAAAATCCGATCCATTGGAATCATTTTTATCACCTCATCATAACTTCGAGCAAAGGTTATCACTCCTCCAAAAGTGAAATAGAATCCCAAATCAAGAAGCGCCTTGGCGTGCTCCTTGGTGCCAGTAAAGAAATGAACAATGCCTGGCGCTTCCGAATTAGGAATTTTGAAGTATGAATTAAGGATCTCAATCAAATCATCGAAAGCTTCTCTGCAATGGATCATCAAAGGCTTTTTAACATCTAAAGAAAGTTCGATCTGTTTTTTAAAAGTTCCTTTTTGTTTTGTCTTAATTTCTTCAACATCCATAATTCCTAATTCCTGATTCATAATTCTGAAATAGTCTAACCCGCATTCCCCAATCGCAATCGTCTTAGAATCCAACGCCAACTTTTTATAATACTCATAATCAAACATCTCGCCACGCGAGGTAAATCCACTCTCATCTCCGCCAGCTCCCAATTCTTTGGCATCGTGAAATGATTTTTCAGTATGAATCGGATGTAAACCCACCACCGCCCAAACGTCTCTTTCAAATTCATGCGCCACCGCGACCGCCTTTGCCGACGTATCTTTCTGAGTCCCGACATTTATGACCGCCACTCCCGCCTCTAAAGCCCGGTCAATTACCTCTTTATAATCATCCTTAAACGCCGCAAAATGCGCGTGAGTGTGACAATCAATGTATTTTTTCATACTTGCAAATTGTAATCCCTATTCTAGAATAAAAATAGAACCCCGACAACAAAAAACCACGGAAGGCAAATCACAAGGAGGACCTATGACTACAGCAGTCGAATCACCCCCTTGGTATGGCCCCTACGACCAAAGGAGCGATTACCAAAAGCACCTTTTTCTCGGCGTCATCATCGGATCAATCTCATTGATCAGCGCAGTCTCCAGCTTCAACATCTACAAAAGCCTGACCGCATCTCAGACCACCAACACCACCTCAATCATCACCTGTCCTGGCCCGGTAATCGCCGAACCACTGCCACTACCAAGAATTATCAATCGCCCGATCATCCCTCAACCTGCAGCTGAAACAACCCCAACCACGATCGGCATACCAATACCCGTTCCTGACGCCGAAGTCGAAGGCGAGGTCAACTTCCCAACTCGCGACGAACTAGCCATCATCACCCCGAGAGGATCAGAAACCGACGGTATCAATGGAAATGCGGGCATCGTCGAAGTATCAGACCGAGATCTGAGAGACTATTTCCCATCTGCCGACGAGTTTGTAGCCGTTCAAGAAATGCCAACGGTCATCAAGGAGGAAAAGCCAACCTACCCCGAAGTCGCCCTCCTAACTAACCGAGAAGCCACCGTATGGGTAAAAGCGTTGGTCGACAAAGAAGGCCGGGTTAAGGAAGCTCGTATTGCTAAGTCCTCTGGCATGAACGTCGGTTTCGACGAAGCCGCCTTGGAAGCTGCTTACAAAAACTTCTACAAACCGGCTATTCAAAACGGCCGCCCAGTGGCAATCTGGGTCACCTATCCAGTCGAGTTCAAGCTCAAATAACTCTCTCTGTGGTAAAATGAAAGCTAACCAAAGGAGGTTCGAATGAACCACACTTGGTCTAAGCGTTGGGCTTGTGTACTAGGCTAGACCATCCCGGTTCTTGGCCAGGCGCAACTACGGCGTGCACTACGCGAGGCGCGGGAATAATCCTGCGCCTCGAACCACTTCTAGGGTATTTTTATTAATCCAATTAATACTTTTTGAAATCTTCTCCGACGTCTCCGGCAAAAACGGTAATAGCAAACCCGCCACATTATCCAATATCGCTACTAAATTCAAAATCTCCTTTTTCTTATTCTCAGTATCCTTCCAGACTTCATGATCATTCACATACTTATCGCCTAAAGAAATCAGCTCGTTAATAGCCGAAACTGCCTCGTGAAGTCTAAAGGCATGAATTTTTTCGTCCACCTGTTTTTTAGTCGCCTCAATCTTTTCATTTACCAGAGTTTCCACTTCCGAAAAATCCACCTCCAACTTTCCAAATTTTGAAGCCAATCCCAAAACCCGAGAAGAAAAGTTTCCTAAGCCATTCGCCAACTCACCATTATAAACTCTCTCTAAATTCGCCACACTAAAATCCCCGTCTTCGTGAGACGGAATCTCTTTCAAAAAATAATACCGCACCGCGTCCGTCCCGTATTTCTTGACCAACTCAATCGGATCAATCACATTCCCCACCGACTTCGACATCTTTACCCCATCAATCGAAACAAAACCGTGTACTAAAAGCTTCTTCGGCAAAGACAATCCCGCCGACAAAAGCATTCCCGGCCAAATCGCCGCGTGAAACCGCAAAATATCCTTCCCGATCACCTGGGCGTCCGCCGGCCACCATTTTTTCCAATTCTCGTTGCGTCCATACCCAATCGCCGAAATGTAGTTGGTTAAAGCATCACACCACACATACATCGTCTGGCTCTCATCCCCCGGCACCGGCACCCCCCACGGCAAATCTTTAGCCGGTCGCGAAAAACTCACATCTTCCAACCCTTCGCCAATCAAAGCCAAAACCTCATTGGCTCTTGTCTCTGGAATTATTCGTAATTCATTATTCCTAATTCGTGATTCGATTTCTTTCGAATATTTTGATAATCGAAAGAAATAATTTTCTTCTTCCACTACCTCCGGCTCTTTTTGGTGATCTCGGCATTTTCCGTCCACCAAATCTTTTTCCGTCACAAACTTCTCGCACCCCACGCAATAAAGTCCTTGATAATTCTTTTTATAAATATCGCCGTTTTCCACCAGTTTTTTCCAAATCATCTCCACCCCCGGCCAATGCTTCTCTCTGTCCGTAGTCCGAATAAACTCGTCCCAACTCAAATTAAAGGCCTCTTTTAGCGCCTTAAAACCCTCTACAATCTCATCCGTAAACGCCTGCGGCTCCTTCCCTGCCTCCTTAGCCTTCCGAAAAACCTTTACTCCATGCTCATCCGTCCCGGTTAAATAAAAAGTCTCAAAGCCTTTTTGTCGGTGGTAGCGCGCCAAAACATCGGCCTGCACCTTTTCAAGCGCATGCCCCACGTGTGGCGCGGCGTTGGCATAATCAATCGCCGTTGTAATGTAATACTTCTTTTCCATCCACTATACTCTACAACCAACTACGCAACTCTTCAAGAAAGCTAAAGCCTCGCTAAAATCCCAATTATCAAAATCCCTATCGAATTAAAAACAAAAGAAATGGGTAAAAAATATTTTGTTTTCACTTTAGAAAAACCCAGCAAAGCGAGCCCCACCTCATCCGGTATTGGTGATGCAATAATCACAGCCCCCAAGAAAGCGGCGCTCCACTTAAACGATTTTAACTTAAAAACTTTCTTCCACCGGCCCTTTTTATCCTGAATCAAAGCCGATATATCTTCCGAAATCCTATCCCTCACAAATTTAAAAAGTACCAAGTCCCCAATCATCGCCCCTAAAGCGCCAAAAACGGCGAGCTCCCAAAGCGACGTCCCGGACTTCGCAATCTCCACAATCGCCACAATCGACGGCGCTGTGGTAAAAACTGAAGTAAAAAATATCCCCGCGATAAAACTCTCCAGAAACACGACACTCCTAGTATTCGCAAAAAAACTTTCAATCGCCCCACTCTCCGCCAAATTAATCGCCACAAAGATACTTAACGCCACAATCGCCAAATCTCTAATCAGTCCGCCACGATTATTTGCGCTATTTTTCATTGAACCCCTAAATTTTACCATAAAAATGAAATGCCCCGCCGGTTATAAAAACCCAGCGGGGCGAAGATCAAGTGAGACGTCAATCAAAGTCTGATGGCAATTGGCTCATTTAGCCAATCAACGAAATCCCTTTTACCAACCCGAAAAACAACTAACGAGAGTGGAGGCCATTTTCCGTAGCCAAGGGAACGCATTGTCGGCTCCACAACGAGATGAGTAATAAACATCGGGTTTTGTGATGACTCAGATTGCATTCTTTTCAAGATTGTCGTCGCAAAACAAGACTCAAGGGTGAGATCAGAATCAGGATGTTTGTGAAATGGAATTACAGAGTGGGTTTCGTAGTCATCATCCTGACTACCAACACACCTAATCCTTGCGTAAAGTCGACATTCGCTTTCTATCGGCTTTAAACACAAAACCTCTTTAAGTCGGTCATCGACTCTACCATCTTTCCAAACACTGTGCGCTGCCACAACTTCTCGACTACCCAAACACCATTTACTCCTCAAAGACCAAAGCCAAGGAAAACATTCGAGGATTTGAGTGTCGCGATCAATAGCTTCTTGAGACATGCATTCCTCCTGGGTATCCGCCCTTTGACTCATCCGAGTCTGGAAGATTGTGAAAAGTTAACTGCGTTAACCGCTATCTCCCTTATACCACCTCTCCCCAATCCCTTCAACCCCCTCTCTAATTTTAAAAATATTCAACCGAAATAAAGCCTGGAAATTTATCAAATAAACCCTATAAATCGCCCACCCCTCAAGCGAATGTTTTTGTTTACGAGAAGCTATCGGAGGCCACGCAGGCGGCCGAGATGCAGGCAAATTTTCAGCAGAAAATTATGCCGGTTCTCGTAAACAAAAATATTCGTGTTATACCAGTAGGTAGATTAAACCGTGGTTCTGAAAAGAAGCTTCCGAGCGTTTAAAACTTTAAAATCTTTTTAAAACTCTCACTATCTTTATAAGGCCCGATCACCGCCAAATTCAAACTTTTATCCACAAACAAAGATTTCGCAATCGCCCTGATCTCCTCCGCTTTAACCGCTTTCACTTTCTTAATTACCTCCTCCGGCATCGCAGTTTTTTTAGTAATAATCTCTTGTCCTCCGTAGTAGCTCGCCAATTCATCCGATCCCTCTAGTCCTAAAATAAAATTCCCAATCATATGATCTTTGGCTTTCTGAAGTTCCTCCGCCGGC
>CAYIIM010000043.1:0-7313 GCA_964363455.1 uncultured Candidatus Saccharibacteria bacterium | reverse complement strand
GGTCGGTAAAATTGGGGGCTTGTTTGTCTGTGTTGTCACGGGCGCCACTGGGCGAACGGTTGGCATCGCTGGCGCCATCGGCTTTTGAGATGCAACCACCAGCGTTTCCTTTTTCCCAAACAGTCTCGAAAACCAACCCTGTTTCGGCTGTGAATCCGGCACTCCTTCTTGTACAAAATCCACCGTCTTTATCTTCGGTTGGACGGCTGGCGGAGCAACTGGCCGGTTCGGAGTTGGTGCTGTCGGTGTCGTCGCTGATGGCTCCATCCGCATATCCCCGTACCCCTTTTTCCCAGTCTGAATAAATGGGCTTTGGCTCATCTGCTCGGACGGCGTCCCCGCTGAGATTTGAGACTTCGCTGGCATAACTGGTTGCGGCGGGATCGGAGTTGTTGGAGGTATTGAAGTCGGCCGATCCATTGGAGTTTGAAAGGCGTTATAATGAACCACCTTGGGCGGTTGAATCACTGAAGACTTCGTCATCCCTTCTAGTTGCCGTTCTGTCGTTCCACCTATTTCAATTTTGGCTATATTTGGCATTGAGGCCTTCTGGTTGAAGCTTCCCATCGGCTTCACCTGAGGGAAATTCAGTTTGAAGTCCGTGTTTGGTCGAATCGGCTGAGCGTTCGTTTCTTGGTGAATCATCACTGGGCCTTGCTTTGGGAGGCTCGAAACCGGCGCAACCGGTTTTGGCATCGGAACGGAAGTTGACAAAGAAGGCGAAGCTGAAGTTGCTGGCGCCGACTCCTCTCTCTTCTTCAATATTTCAACGAGTTCATTTCCCGCCTGCTCAAGCTTTTGAATTTCGGCTCCAAATCCCAACACATCTTTAGCCGGCGCGATTAGTGCTTCTTTTTTTACTTCCAACTTTATCGGTTGAGGCGGGGGAGTTTGTGGTTTTGGAGAAAGAGGCGTCGCTGGCGCCGACACTCCGCTTATCGTCGCGTGTTTTTGTGAAAGATCGAGTGGCGGGATTTTCGAAGCAAAAGTAGGAGTTGGTGGGGGAGTCGGCGCTACTCTCTGGGGTGGCATCGCTGGGTTAAAACTCGGGTGAGCGGGTTTCGGCGTCGGCGAAAAGTTTGGCGGGGCTGTCGGTCGAGCCAACGCATCTTTTGATTCTAGCTGACCCAATGGCACCGGCTTTGCTCCAGTCTGTGGCGCTACTGGTGTCATTTTCACCGCCGCTCCGCCGCTTTGCGTCTGTAAATTCTGCGAGCTTGCTATCGGCCGGTAATTTTTTTCAATCTCGGCCCTGACCGGTTCAAAAATCTTCTTTGTAATCTCGTCTGCGAACGCTTTTGAAAATTTGTAATTGTTTAAAGAGAGGTACTGGTCAATCTCTCCAGCGAGGTCGTCAACATGGAGAATTCCCAAAACAACCAAAGAAAACAGATGCACTACTCCAATCTTTTTTATCTCGTCTTGAATGTGGTTGCTTTGAGCTATTGCATCCAACTTGACTAGCGTATCTTGATTATCCAAAAGAGCCCGCAGTTTCGAAGGCAGATAATTGTATCTTGTCTCTAAATCTTTTTCGGTTATCAAAGAGTAGTCCATTTATATTTTTAAGTATGGTGAGGGTCGCCTCCGGCATGTGGGTCACTTTTCCCATGGTCGCCCTTGTCATGGTCATCATCGTGTAAGTGCAGAAATTTCATGACTTCTTTAGCCGAAGGATGCCCTTTGGCACCCATATCTTTAATCCCCGCAATAAAAGTATTTTTCATCAATCCCCAAGCTGTACCAAACAGCAAAGAACTCATCTTTTTTTCTGGTTGAGGATTTCCATTTTTATCAACATTAGCACCAAAACCGTGAACTTTATCCCAGGTCTCTTTAGAAACATTGTTGGCAAATACATTCTGGGCCTTATCTCTTATAGGATCCGTCATTGGCTTCACAACTTTTTTAGCTTGCCAACCCGCCATCGCCGCTCCGTGTTTTATCGTTTCAATTGGATGAAGGAGTCTTCCGGCGAAGCTCCTTTGTGGAGCTGTTGGTTTTTGAGGAAGATCTGGTGATGGGTTTGTTAAACCCCTCGCCCCCGCCCTAAATCCCTTCACATGCAAGCCCGCTCCAATCAATCCCGTCCCCGCCACTACCGCTTTTGAAGCCGCGCTCGCCCCCGCCGCTCCGATTTTACTCGCCGCAAACATTCCGCCGAGCATCAATCCCACAATCACCAGTGAGTTCATTAAGTTTTGTAAAGGAAGTGTGAGCGCCCCCGAAAAAAACTGAGAAAATCCATTTGCCGTCGGACTCGCCACCGCCGTTCCCCCTGCCAAACCCGTCTCTTCGCTCACCACGCCTGCCGTCAGAATTGCCAAATAAAGAAAGAAAACCACCACCGGCGCAAAGAAAACTTGTTTTAAAAATTTTTTCCACCAATCACTGAAATAACTTTTTGTTCCCGGGAATATCCAAGCGAGCCAAACAAACGGCATCACAACTAAAAGCACTACCAAGTAAACATATCGAACAAGTAAAAGCACCGCTAAGGCGATTAAAGTTAGTACTATCGCGATCAAAGTAAACAAAGTTAAACTTACTGAAGCAAAAGGAATTATTATCTTCCCTAGATCTTTCCCCGCCTCCGAAGCGCCGCCCTGAAAAGCATTTAGTGATCCATCTTCTGGCACTATAAAGTTCCTTTGTGGATTAAAGGCTCCCGCTATCGCTGTTGAGAAATTTGTTATTCCAGAATCCTCACCCGTTGGATTAACCTGATTCAAAAAATAAAGGGTAAACTGATCGGCAAAGTTCAAAATTCCTCCCGCAAAAACCAAGCTGAAATTTACGAGAAGCGCCGCCGCGATGAGCTTCGGCAAAGTTTTTTTAACCGCATAATCGGCATAACGTAAAATAGTTGCTATCGCGATGATAATCACCGCCGCTACAAATCCCATATTAGTCACGGCGAGCGCCACTGGAAATCCCGCTCGGACCGGCGTTGAGTTGACCACCTGCGTACTCATCCGAAGAGTTACTTCTACCAACCAAGTAGTTCCCGCAACCAAGATTCCTCCCAAAAAACTAAGGAGCCAGGCTATCCCAAAAGCAATTTTTCCTAACGTATAATACAAAATATCATCCAAAACGAACCACGCTCCCGCTTCGCTCGTCGGCGTCAAAATCATCAAAACCACAATCGGCAAAATCACCCCGATCGTGATTCTTGTTGTCGGCGAAAGACTTTTCCAGTTCCGCAGA
This sequence comes from uncultured Candidatus Saccharibacteria bacterium, assembly GCA_964363455.1. GTDB lineage: Bacteria > Patescibacteriota > Minisyncoccia > UBA6257 > 2-01-FULL-56-20 > VMFW01. Next base: position 4,103 of record CAYIIM010000043.1, on the reverse strand, counting down.
AAATCTAACCTGCTCTTCCAAAGCTTCTCTATTTTATCAATCCAATTTTTTAGCCTAAAAAATTTCATTTGTAGCGCGCTAAATTAAAACCACGATGGAAGACTAGATTGGAAACCCGGCGGGAAAGTGCAACCCCCATTATTTACTTGTTTGATAGTTCCGCGCAATCTTGCCTCAAGTTCAAGGAATCTCTCTTTTGCCCCTTGTGTGAAATAACTTACTTGCTCCACCGCAAATTTGTCGTCCAGTTCTTGGGTGAGGATATCAACATCTTCGTTTGTTTTTGCCGCCGGAATTTTATTTTCAGTGTAGTCATATAACCACTTGATCGAACTGCTAGCTTCCGCTATTTCTCTTACCACTATAATAATTGAGGTTTGGGATTCCGCCATATATCTAATATAAGCATCTCGCTGGGCCACAAAGTCAGCCTGGGACGATGTGCAGTTTGTAAGAGCAAAAGTCACTAACTGGCTAAACGGTCCAACCAAATCCAAAAACTTATTATCATTGTTTATCGCGTCATTAAACATTCCACTATATGTATATGCCGTTTCGCTTAATGTACTAGTCGAAATTCGAACCGATTCAAAAATTTTCGCGATCTCATTGGCATTATCAACACAGTCTTGTCTCTCTGGTGTACTGGTAGCAAAACTTTCACAAGATTTCAAAAGCTCCTCCGTTTGTTGACGAGGTGACTTTCTATTAACCGTCGCGCTTAAAATTCCTTCGGTGCCAGATTTAATCAACTTATTCACCATTGAATCCACAAACGCAGTGGCGAGCGCCTTCAAATCCGTTGTGTTTACAATCCAATCTAAATGTCCGCCCAAAGCTTTACCTAAAACATCCCCGACCGCCGTTCCCGGCGTGGTGATATTCCATCCATCACTCGGACAGCCCAAAAAAGAAGTTCCCGAAATATCCCCGTAATTTATCTCCTCTCCGTTTGACCGAACCGGCAATTCCCCGTACCTACGAAGAACCAACTCCGCATCCGCCGATGCATCAGATGGGTTTGAAAGTTCATCTTCCGATATTATCGTCGCTGCCAAGGCGCTATTAATACTCCTCGGCTTAATATTTTTACACTTTCTTGTTGGTAAATTACCGCCCGCCGATTGAGCGCTTACCTTAGCCGCCTCTGTCGCTTTGCCCTCCTCCGAAAGCGCGATATCACTTAAAATCATTATCGCGCCATAAGCGTTGTTTTGGGGCTTAATAATTTCAAGGTAATTCGCCCAGCCGCCAATCCCGAAGTTGTCATAAAACTCCTCAATGTTATTCACGATTTCCGAAAGCGTACAACGGGTTCTCTCGACTGGCGTGGTTCTTACCCCCACTCCCGTACTATAAAAAGCATTTTTTACCGACTTTGATATAGGCGAGCAAAGCTCTGGGTAGTGCTTGTAGATTGCGTTTCCGACTGCCCGATCCGCTTCTCCCAAAATAAACCCGTCAAAATCCTGAATAAACTTTGGTTTTCCTTTCCCTTGAATCCATTTAATAGTTTGGTTGACCATCTGGTTGACCAAGCGCTTCTTCAGCATCTCGCCCAAGGTTTCTTTTACCCATTTTTTAACATCCTTCCAAAAATTTTGAGGATCGAAAGTAATCATTCCAAAGAGAAAAGCGTGGGCCTTTTTAACTCCCAAGATTGATCCGAAAAATCCTTGTTCATTATTTCCGCCCAATCCCAACTCTTGCTGGTTTTTTTGAAACTTAAGCAGCTCACTTTCCAAATTCAAAGCCGCAATGTCATAGTCCTTTTCCTTAAGCTGTAAAACCAGAGTTGCTTTAAGCGGATCCTCTTCGTCTGCAACCATATCAAACGCCTCTTTCTGATAAGCTAAAAATTTAAGCAAGCTTTGGTGAAGAGTGGTCATCTCTTCTGGTACATTCATACCCCTCGTTTTCATCAAAGAAAGATCCACCGCTAATTCCAATGAGTTCATTAATGAACTAGCCGAACCCTCATTCGTCAAACTTACAGCCGAAAACCTACTAAAATTTTCGTCTAAAATTTTTCCTAATTTTTCCTGGTAAGCCAAAATATCATCTGTCGAAGCGTTGTTTTTGATTTTGAAATCATTGGCAATTTTTTTAATCTCTTCGTCAAAAGCCAAAAGCTCTTTGCTCAAATCTTCAGCCGCCACCCGGCTCGAAAAAAGAGAAACTTCTTCTGATAGCTCTAAGGCTTTATTTTCAATTAGCCCCCCCTCGCTCGGGTCGAGCGTTGCCATTTTTGCTGTCAGCTCCTGCGCCAAGTTATCCGTCAGATTTGACGGGTCCTCAACCGGTGGCAACTCGGGATTTTTGTCCGCCACCCCTCCTACCGCCTCGGGCAAGTTTTCAAACAAAGGACTTCCCGTTTCAACTTCGTTTTTCAAAGCCCCCGAAGAAATTGCGAGATCCGAAACCTCCGTTTTTTCTGAGCGAAAACTTGAAAAAATAAATAATACCGAACTCATCAACACTGCCAATAACAAAAAACCGGTGATGAGCTTTTTGGGATCAACCATTTACATATATTATAGCTCTTGCCGAGCAAAACTGGAGCTAAGATATCCCCAATTTTGGGTAGAGTTTGGTTTTACACTCAACCTTCCTCCACTCCGTCCCCATCAAAAGTCGAATTTTCCCGCTATTTTAGAAATTTCTTCAATCCCAAGATTCTGAGGTCGCGATTTTGGGTCAATTCCGATTTTCTTCAAAATGTTTTCTACCTCGCTCCGCCTGTCGATCCGCGTTTTCTTCAAATCCGCGCGAGTGTCCGCGGTTAAATTGTTTAAAATTGTTTTTCTGGGCTGTTGAAACAAAACATTCACCGCCTTGTAGTAATCTCTTTCTTTAATTGAAAATTGAAAATCGTGGATTGTTAACTTTATCAAAGAAGATTCCACCTCCGGCGGCGGCGAAAAATCTTTTCGGGAAACCATTCTTATAATTTCTGGATTTGCCCAAAATTGAACGCTCGCCGCGAGCCTATTCATCTTCGGCGGTTTTGACACTAACCGCTCCGCTACCTCTTTTTGAATTATAAAAACACACACTTCCGGTTTATTTTCTAGCTCGCTAATTGTCCGCAACAAAAAACCGGTCAGGTAATAAGGAATATTTCCAATTATTTTATACGAACCAGGTTTTGTTTTTGAAGTTATTCCCGGCAAGACTTTCAAAACATCCCCTTCGATAATCTCAAGGTTTTTATCTTCGCGAAAGGTTTCCTTCAAACTTTCTACTAACCCGCCATCCTTCTCAATCGCGATTACCCTTAACTTTTCATTTTTATCTTTTATCTTTAATATTTCTTTCGTTAGAGCCCCTTCTCCCGGCCCAATTTCTATCACCGTCTCTCCTTCTTTCAAATCCAAAACCGCCACTTCTTTTTCCAAGACTTCCTTATTCTTCAAAAAATGTTGTCCCAATCTCTGCCTCATTTTAAGCTTCTTTTCCCCTGTGCATATTTCTCTACAATTTTTAATTTTGCATTGTCATTTTTCATTTTGATTTTTGAACTTTAAATTTTCAGTCCAAAGTAATGTATCTCTCCTCGTCATCAAAACTTTTCCCATCAACCGATTTGTAATCCAGTAGTTCTTGGGGCAGTTCGCTCAAAAATCGCGACGGCAATTCGTAAAAAGAAATGTGTAGTTTTTTTCTCGCTCGCGTTAACGCCACATACGTTAATCGTCTTTCTTCTTCTAATTCAGCAAGTGAATCAAGCGACCGGTGATGTGGCAAAACTCCTTCGCACGCGCCCGCCAAAAAAACTTTATCAAACTCCAAACCTTTCGCCAAATGAATCGTCATCAAATTTACCGGATTCTCTTCATTCCTAATTCCAGCTTCAAATTTAACACTCTGATCCGTTGATTGCACCAAAGAAACTTTCTCCAAAAAATCGCCCAAATCTTTAAATTGAGTGGCGAAAGCAATGATTTCCGCTATATTTTCCCTACGTTCGTTGAAGTTTACGAAATTTTTCTGCAAGCCCGAAAAATAGTCCGTGGTCTTCAAAAAAGCCCCAATCACCTCCGCCGGTTCGAGATTTTCTAGGCTCATCACTCCACCCGCAAAATCCAAAAATTTTCTTTTCC
>CAYIIM010000042.1:2820-8424 GCA_964363455.1 uncultured Candidatus Saccharibacteria bacterium | reverse complement strand
AGAGATGGGTATAAGATTTTTAATTTAGCGAACAAGGAAATTAATCGGCGACATTTAGATATTGATTGGTCTTATGAGCAGGCGCAGAAAGGAGAGTTTAAAGATTTTACTCTAAAGGAAATTTTTGAGCAGCCGACGGCGCTTGAAAATTCTTGTCGAGGGAGGATTGATTTGAAAAATAAAAAAGCGGTTTTAGGGGGTTTGGCAGGTTTAGAAAAGGAACTCGCGAAAGCGAAGCGTTTGATTATTGTTGGGAGCGGAACAGCGCATCACGCGGGGATGCTCGGGAAAATTTTTATCGAGGAGTTGGCGGGATTTCCGGTGGTGACGGACATTGCTTCGGAGTGGCACTACAAGCGGCAGATATTTCAAAAGGGAGATGTGCTTTTAGCGATCTCGCAATCCGGCGAAACAGCGGATACGCTGGGTGCGCTACGAGACGCCAAAAAGAAAAAGATTTTGACACTGGGCATTACGAATGTAATTGGCTCGACACTCGCTCGAGAAACCAACGCGGGAGTTTACCAACACATTGGACCGGAGATTGGGGTGGCGGCGACTAAGTCTTTTATTTCACAGTCGGCAGTTTTGCTTCAGATGGCGGTGTTTTTTGGCAAACAGAGAGGATTAACAGATACTGAGGCTCATAGGATCCTGAAAGCTTTTCGAGATTTGCCGAAGTTGATAGAGAAGATTTTAACTCAGAGTGAAAAAATTAAGCAGTTAGCGGATAAGTATAAAAAGTTTGATGATTTTATGTTTTTAGGTAGGAAGTATAATTTTCCCACTGCGCTCGAAGGAGCGCTGAAACTTAAAGAAATTTCTTACGCGCACGCGGAGGGGTTGGCAGCGGGGGAGTTAAAACACGGACCGATTGCGATGATTGATAAGGATTTTCCATCAGTTTTTATTGCGCCAAAAGATTCGATTTACGAAAAGAATTTTTCCAACATCAAAGAAATTAAAGCGAGGGATGGCGTGATTTTGGCGGTGACGACCGAAGGAAATACGGATTTAGAGAGAGTGGTGGACGATGTGATTTATATCCCCGAAACTTTAGAAATGCTTTACCCGTTTTTGGCGGTGATACCCCTTCAGCTTTTTGGGTATTGGAATGCGGTTTTGAGGGGTTATAATGTAGATAAGCCAAGAAATTTGGCTAAGTCGGTTACTGTCGAATGAAAAAAGATAAACGAGAGGGGAATATAGCAATTTTTATTTTACTACTCATCGCTTTTGTGGGGATGTTGTTTTTGGTGCAATCCGGATCGCTTAAAAAATTCGGCATTGAAAAGCTTGATTTTAGTTATAAGAAATCTACGAGTACAGTTTCAACTAGCGGAGGAGGAAAAGGATCATCTGGCTCTGGGAGTGGTACGAGCGGTCAGGTGAAATCAAGCTCAACGATCAGTCCTAAGTCGATTCCAGAAGGTTTTACTTTAGAGCAACTTTCGTCTCATTTTAAAAAGATAACAATTAGTTCGGTTTCGGGCGGATCGCCAAGGTCCGAGAGTAAAATCACTTTATCAGGCTCTAAAATCGGAACAGATGAAGCGATTGATATTACCGGGTGGATGATTAAAGGGAAGAAGAGTAGTCAGTATATCCCAAAGGCGGTAAATGATTATATTCCAACTGGGACGGCGGCGGAATCAGACATCATTCTGAAAAAAGGGAATGTGGTTTATATGTATTCAAACGAAAGCGCGATTGGAATTAATTTGCATTTAAATAAATGTATTGGATATTTGAATAATAATATTAAGTTTACGCCGACTTTGCCGAATAATTGTCCGAAATTGGACTTAAGCGAAGTGGCCAATGTTTCGGATGAGTGTTACAAGTACGTGCGTTCGATAGGAATGTGTAAGTTGCCGAAGACGAATTTGGTTTTACCTCAAAACGATTATGGCTGCCGGCCTTTTTTGGATAAAGTTAATTACAAAGGGTGTTACGATGCGCATCGGACAGACGAAGATTTTTTGAGCAAAGAATGGAGAGTGTGGACGGGCTACAAATTTTTAGTGGCCGAAGTGGATCAGGTGGAGCTGTATGACAAAAACGGACTGCTGGTGGATTTAAGAAAGTATTAGGCTAGTAAGTAGAGAGTAGTGGGTAGTAAGTAGAGTAAGGCAGTTTAAGAATAAAAGAGTAGTGAGTAGTTAAGAAACTGAAGATAGTTTGTTGAGCATTTTCATAACTTCCTGAAGAAGGGAGTCTGTTTTTGAAAAATCTAGATTTAAATCTTTGAGAATTTCTTTACTAATTTCGATTTGAGTTTCTAGCTCTGATCCAGAACCAAAAGCGACTGCAATAAATTGCCTATGCTCTTTTTCGTGGTTTCGGCGATATCCTCTGCGATATTTTATGGGATAGAGATCGCGGCTCTTCTTATTTGAGAAACTATTCCATAAATTTCTGATTTTGGAAATTGATCAGTTAATTTATAGATTTCAATGGCAAGGTTTTTAGATTTTTGCCAGACTATTAACTTTTTGTATCCATCTTCCATCCTACTATCTACTTACTACTCGCTACCTTCTAGTTATTTGCGTTCCGCGAGAGCGAGGTACATTTTCTTTTCTTTTTCGCCTCTTAAGACGACGAGTTCTACTCGGTCGCCAACGTTTAGGTTTTCCAAGAAGTCTTGGATCGGGTGTTCCCGGTCAATTTTTTTGCCATTTAACGTCAAAATAATATCTTTTTCTCGTAGACCGGCCTTATCGGCGGGACTCTCGGGAACGACGCCGTGATCGACTGGGCTTTCTTTAACAACCAACGCGCCATAGCCGACGGGGAGATTCATCTTGTCCTTTAAGTTATCATCGATCGTAATATAGCGGACGCCGAGAAGCGGGCGTTTGACGTGGCCGTATTTTTTTAGATCTGAAAGATCTCGCTTGGCGGCGTTGATGGGAATAGCGAAGCTGATGTTTTGCGCGCCAAAGACGATGGCGGCGTTGATACCCATGGCTTTGCCAGTTAGATCAACTAAGGGTCCGCCGGAGTTGCCGTGGTTGATAGCGGCATCGGTTTGAATAAGCCCACGCATTTCCTGAGGTGGAGACTGGGGGTCAGCTTGGGCGCTGATGGATCGAGAGAGGCCGGAGACGATGCCCATGGAAACGGTGTTTTTGAAAATGCCTAAAGCGTTGCCAATGGCGATGGCGGTTTCGCCCAGTTCCACCTTAGTTGAATCACCGAGTTTGATGACTGGGAGGCCGGAGGCTTGAATTTTTAAAATGGCGACGTCGTTGATGGGGTCGCGCGTTAAAACTTCGGCGGAAAATTTGCGATCGTCGCTGATGATGACGGTATATTCCGCTTTAGGATCGGAGATGACGTGTTTGTTGGTAAGAATCAAACCATCGGATTCAACAATAAAGCCTGAACCACCACCGACTTGGACCATACCGCGTTTGTCGATCAATTCTGGGGGGATTTTAAGTTTGGGACCGTCGGGGCCGTTAGGTAAAAAAGGATAAAGATCCGGCGGAATTTCTTTTTGAATGTCTTCGAGATGTTTGGTGATCACGATCGAGACGACAGCGGGCATCGTCTTTTTGATGATGGAAATTACTTTTTGGTCAGACATGTCTACATTTTAGCACAGATGAGTTATTCAATGAAACTTTTTGATTTGAGGAGGTAGAGGAGGCCGAAGACTTTAATATCGATTTGACAACCTTTAGGCGGATGAGCAAGGAAACGGGAAATCTTTGAGAAGGGGATTTTTACTACGGAAATATCTTCACTGATTTCAAGCTTAGGTTCTTGGATTTTTTTAGCACCTAAGGCGCAGTATAAAGCGGTTTCAGAGCCAGAAAGGCCGCCGTTGTGAGGGCCGACAGTGAGGCGGATAAATTTTTTGGCGACGTAGCCAGTTTCTTCGAGAAGTTCTCGTTTGACGGTTTTGATTTCGCTTTCGCCTTTTTTGTCCGTCAGACCCATGACGGGCTCGATAATGAAGGATTTGACGGGGATGCGGAAAATTTTAACCAAAATAATTTCTTTATTTTCGGTGATACCAATGACGCCGATGATTCGGTGGAAAACTTTTCTTTGAACCATTTCCCAAGTTCCTTTTTTGCCAGATTGGGTTTTGAAGTGGCGATGGATAGTTTTGAGGAATTTTCCTTCGTGAACTAATTCGTCTTTTATAATTTTAATTTTCATTTTGGCTACGAATAGGTGGTTTAGGCCCACAAGTCCCAGATATATCCAGCGGCATTAATCGGCGTACCAATAAGCGAATCGTGGTGGAGATTTATGAAAGGCAAACTATTACATTCAATTATACCCCACCTTTGTTCGTCGGGAGACTTAGTGATATTCTCGGCGATAAAATCGAAGCCGAGGATGGAGTCGCCTACTACTTGAGCGGCTTTTTCTAGCGCAGTTTTGAAATCCGGATGAGTTTCAGGAAAAACTTCGAAGCTAGTGCCGCCGTAGTTGACGCCAATTTTTTCAGTGAGATCTACGCTCCGATTTTTTTCTAAAATACTTTCAAGGTTGAGTCCTTGGCGATAAAGAAATTCGGGTGTGATTGGAGAGATTCTGAAATCTTTTACTTCCTCGGGTTTTTTGAGGTTCTTTATTTTTATCAATTCTCGGATGGAATTTTTACCATCACCGGTGATGTTAGGAGGATCACCGCCTAAAACGCCGATTAATTTGCTGCCGACAACCGTGCCGCGATAGACGGGACCGGTAAGGTGCTCTTCAACGATAACCCAGTAGCAGAGTTGCTTGGCGATTTTAAACGCCTTTTCTAAATCTTTTTCGGTGTGGATATGGGTGGTGGTGTGGCGGCCGCGGGAGCCGACACGTGGTTTGATTACGATGGGCTTTTGGAGTTGGCGGAAGTATTGGAGGAGCGGTTTGAATCTTGAAAAACTTTTGCCTTTGGGCGTGGGGAGATTATGTTTTTGGAGTTTGGCTTTGAGGATTTTTTTGTCGTCCATCCACCAAAGGCCTCGGCCGGAGAGGTGGGGCGGACGAGGGAGACCGTTGAAAATAATCGTCTTGCCTTTAATGTCGGCAAAATAGTAGTCGATATTTTTCCCAAAGATATCCAGGCTTTGCATTTTTATATCCCGACGGTTGGCTTCTTCCCATAGAACTTTGATCCGCGGGTTGTCGATTTTTTCGAGGTTTGGATTGAGTTTGGCAATTTTGGTTTTAATCAAGAAGTTGACGAAAGGGAGAGATAGGGGTCGGGTAATCTGGTTGATGAGCCAGTGGATAGAGCTACCCAAGACAAAATTGTCGAACGGACTTAAAAATATCGAAAGCGAGCTTTCGGCCCAGTTGGGGAAATGAGGAATAGTTTTTGGTCCGCAGTAGGGACAGTTAGACATTCCGGGTAGTAGAAATTAGGATTTTAAATGAATTCAAGGTAATATCGTCGACTTTTTTGTTGTAGATTAGTTATTTGGGTTAGGGATTGAGTATAGATTCGTCCTAATTTTCACTACCCAGTATTAATCGTGTAGGGGATTTGAATGGGATTTTCGAGAGAAACCTTTTGGCCGGTGATGATTTTGTAAAACTCCGGATGCATATAGGTTATGGCGTTGTCTAATTTTACTCCTTTTGCCAAGT
>CAYIIM010000042.1:0-2810 GCA_964363455.1 uncultured Candidatus Saccharibacteria bacterium | reverse complement strand
CGAAAGGGAGGGATCGGGGTCGGGGGGCTTGGCTGAGGAGCCAGTGGATGGAACTACCCAAGACAAAATTGTCGAACGGACTTAAAAATATCGAAAGCGAGCTTTCAACCCAGTTGGGGAAATGCGGAATAGTTTTTGGGCCGCAATAGGGGCAGTTAGACATTGATTGCGTAGGGGATTTGAACGGGACTTTCAAGAGAAACCTTTTGGCCGGTGATGATTTTGTAAAACTCCGGAAGCATATAGGTTATGGCGTTCTCTAATTTTACTCCTTTTGCCAAGTCATCGATAATTTTGGAGGTGTCGGATTTTTGGTAAAGAATGAGGTCGAGGAGGGTGGCGGGAAGGGCGCTTTTCCAGTTTTTGATTAGGGTAAAAATAAATTCGCCGCGGAAGATGTTGGTAGGGATTTTTTCTATCGCCATTATTTCTTCATTGGACGAGTTGGTTTCAGCGAGGAGTTTTAGGTAGGCGGTTTTCATTTCGGTTAGGTAGTTAACTTGGCTAAAGCCGCCACCGCAGGGGATGTGATAGTAGAAGCTCAACACGATGAATGACAAAGCCATACTTGGGAAAATTTCCCGGTTTTGGAGGGCATTTTTGAGAGATAAGGTTGAGGAGAAAATTGGGTCTTGAGGGGACAGGGAGATCCGGCGGCCGTTTTTTAGGCCCCAAAAAAGAAAAGTACCTTTGTGGTTTTGAGGAGAAAAGGCGCCGAGGATGTTTTCGAAATTTTTAGCGAATGATTTTTGGAAATCGGGATTGGTGAGAAGTTGGTTGATTAGGGTGGGTTGGTCTAAGTGGTGGCTAAGGATTAAATCGGAAACAATTTCTTCTTGGTTTAAGTAGATTAAATTTGTGTCACATTCGCCGGGAACTTTTTTCCAAAGCGCGTAGTTGGTTTGGGTGATTTGATCAGAGTATGTTTTCGCCGAGAGAATTTTTTCGTTAGCATAAATTTCTTTGATTTCATCAGGAATTTTTTTGAGATTTTCTTTCTGGTATGGAGGAAGTTCAAAAACTGGGTGGTGGCGATTTTTTAAGCTGAAAAATGGGAGGCGAATTTCCTTAAGATTTTCGTCGTGGAAAGAGAGGCCTCTTGGATAAGAGGAGTTGTTGAGGGAAATATTAGAACAGGCGAGGACGAGGATGTTTTTCAATCCTTTTGATTGGTTGGTTAATGATTGAACGAGGTTGGCGTTTGAGAAAAAAGGGTGGGTTGGGGGTTGGTGGTGGTCGGCGGTGGAGATGAAATAATTTTTGAACATCTCGGCGGCCAAACTTTCGGCGGTTTTTTCGTCGATGAGTTTGGATATTTTTGATTCAATAGCAGAGATTAGTTGCTTTTGTCTTTCGATGTCTACCTTCGGACTTGGAATGTCCTTTTGGAAATAATCATAGATGGACAAAGAACCATCAGTTTCGATGAGCGTTTTGAGAGCGGGTTTGGCTTGAAAGACGACTTGGCGGATTTCCTCGAGGGTCATTTCGGGTTGGAGGTCTGATTTTCTTTGAGTTCATCGTACCAATATCCAATACCTAGAGCTTGTTTTCTTAAACGTGGTAGGTGCCAATTAATCCCTTCTATATCTTCCAGGATTACCGGTCGAACAACTCGGTGGATCATTTGAGCGCGAAAGAAGAAGTCAACTTTTTGAATCAGAAGATCGGGGTTGGGGTGGGGATAGTTTTTAAGGAATTCGGATAAAAATTTTTTTCCAAAATGGCTGTATGGGCGAAATATATCGTAGTCAGGGTCGCCAATTCTTATTCCTCCCCAGTCGATAATACCCGTAATATTTTTTGAATCTTCGTCAAAAATTATATGTTCAGCTTCGAGATCTCCATGGAGGACAGCTGGAGTGTGTTCTGGGGTGTTGTATTCAAAGTTTTTTGGGTCACTTAAGTAATTTGAAAAAAGATTTTCTATGTATTCTTTAATTTTTTGAAAGTCGTCAGGGTACTTTTCCTTTAAAAGGGGATAGACATAATCTTTGGCATCTTCAAGTTCGTTTTCGTATACTGAACGAAAATTCTTTTCTTCCAGGCCCCACTCTTTTGCTACTGTGATTGGGATGGAGTGAAGTTGTTTGAAAAACTTTGAAAGTTGTTGCGTCAGACCTATATTTACTTCCCCTTCTCGAGAAATTAAATCTTCTTTCTTTAAGCCCCTCCCAGCAATTTTTTTATATCCAATCAAGTTAAAGCCTTTAGGTCCTTTTCTTCTGTATTCAAAATTCGGGATAGCAAGATCTACGTATGCTTGGACTTTATGTAAAACTCTGTTTTCTTTTTCGATTGAGGCGTCTGCTTTTTCGTTTTTTGCAAACCTAAAGATAATTTCTTCGTTAACTACAAAGGCCGTACTTCCCATTCCCTCACTCAAATATTCGATTTTCTTATCTTTAAATTCAGGGAAATTTTTTTCAATATCTTTTCTGGCTTCACTTTCTGAAATGTCAACTTGATATTCGCCTGGTTCGTATCGCTCCTCCTTTTTAGGATCGATAGCGATTTTTTCATTATCTTCAGGAATGGGCTGTTCAAACGCGTGGGTCATTTTAGGTATCATAATGCAAAAAGGAGATGACATAAAGTCATCCCTTTTTGTTTTTGCGGAAGCGGGAGGATTCGAACCTCCGATGCTATTTCTAGCATACCGCATTTCGAGTGCGGCCCATTCGGCCACTCTGGCACGCTTCCTTTGTTTTTATTAACAAAGCTATTAATAATAGTTTTGTTTGTGCCCTCGGGAAGAATCGAACTCCCATTTTATCCTTAGGACGGATCTGTTCTATCCATTGAACTAC
>CAYIIM010000041.1:0-8722 GCA_964363455.1 uncultured Candidatus Saccharibacteria bacterium | reverse complement strand
GTTTGGATTAAAGGGGGGAGGATCGTGGGATTTGAAGAAAATGCAAAGCCGGAACCGGAGAATTCGGTTTTTGGACTGACGGTTTACTACTCGCCAGAGCCGGTGGACCGAGTTTTGGAAGTGAACGCGGAGATGGTAGCGAGGAGTGGATTTAAGATTGGGGACTTAGTGTATTTTTATCGATAGCACTGGGGACAAATCTGATTTCGAGAGAAAGTTTTCTTCTTATATAATAGAAGCATGGCAAAAATAGCTATCAATGGCTTCGGACGGATTGGGCGGTTGTTTTTAAGGTCGTCATTTGAAAATAAAGATTTTCAGGTGGTGGCGATTAATGATTTAGGGGATTTAGAAAATTTGGCGTACTTGATGAAGTACGACACGGTTTATGGGACATGGGATGCTGATGTTAGATGTGAGAAGTCAGATGTTGGAGGTAAATTATTTATTAAAGACAGAGAAATTAATTTTACGCAGATAAAGGACGCGACGCAGTTGCCGTGGAAGGATTTAGGGATTGATGTGGTGATTGAATCGACGGGCGTTTTTGAATCATACGAAAAAGCGAAGGTGCATATCGACGCAGGGGCGAAGCGAGTGGTGATCTCGGCGCCGGCGAAAGATGAAGATGGGCCTTTAGGGCAGACGGTTTTGATGGGGGTGAATGAAGGGGATTTTAAAAAAGCGGTGATCACATCGAATGGATCGTGCACGACCAACTCGGCTTCGCCGGTGATTCAGGTTTTGAGTGAGAATCCGGGAATTGTGAAAGCGATGCTGAGCACTGTTCACGCATTAACTGCGACGCAGTCGATTGTGGACGGACCAGTTAAAGGGAGTGATTTCAGGCGGGGCCGAACGGCGGGGCAAAACATTACACCGTCGACCACCGGCGCGGCGATTGCGGTGACGCGGGTGGTGAAAGATTTGGCAGGGAAGTTTGACGGGCTGGCATTTCGAGTGCCGGTGCCAGCGGGTTCGGTGGCGGACATTACTTTTGTGGCAAAAAGGAAAACAACAGTGGAAGAGATTAATCAGATTTTGACGGAGGCGGCGAATTCGCCGCGGTGGCAGGGGATTATGAAGGTGACGAAGGAGCAGTTGGTTTCGTCGGATATTTTAGGAATGCCTTATGGCGCGATTGTGGACTTGAACTTCACGAAGGTGGTGGATGGCGATATGGTCAAGGTTCTTTCTTGGTATGACAATGAAGCGGGATATGTGTCGACGCTGATTAAACATGTGGCAAGTGTAGCGAAGTTGGTCTAGGTTATATTTAGGAGTTGGTTATGAAAAAGCCCCTAAGCGGGCTTTTTGGTTGGGGATAAAAGCGATTATTTGAGGGGGTTTTAATATATAATAGAAGAAAGGTCTTTTTAATCCCTCACTCTTTTTCTAAAAACAAAAGAGGGGTTAGATTGCGCAATAAAATAATAAAAGGTCTAAATATTTTTTTATTAATCAAATTAAGAAGCGAGGGATGAAAAAAATAATTGTCTTAGGGGTTTTGGTTGGGTTTCTAGGTGTAGTATTTTCCGTGGGGGGTTTTGGTGCTGCAGACGCGCAGACTTCAAGCGCCAAATTTTCAGTAGGTGAAAAGGTCAAGGTAGTTTCTAACACACTCAGAGTGAGAAGGGAGGCTTCGTTGGTTGCTCAGGTTTACGAGGGTTTCGGTTTGAATCGAGTTGATAATGTCATAACGAGTGTCTATAAAAATAATGAAGGGACGGTGGTGCAGGGTCCGACAAATAATAGCGGATATGTTTGGTGGAAGATAAATTGGGGGCGTTATTGTCCGAACGGCATAACAAGTTGCACAGACTTAATTGGTTGGTCAGCGCAAGCTGAAACAGACGGCACTTTGTTTTTAGATAAGGTTGTACAACCGAATACAACTACTCCCCCCACCTCGAATCCTGTGCCACAGGGTAGTTTTTCTTTGCCGGCTGGGGGTGAGATTTGGCAGCAGGGGCAGACCAAGCTTTTAAGCTGGAATACTCCAACAACTTGGGCGGTGAACCAGGTGTCGCTGACACTAGTAGACGCAAGTGGAAATCATGCGGCGAGTATTGCGATTGTAAAAAATAATGTTCCGATTAATATCCAAGGCGGAGGAGATTCTGCTTGGATGGTACCTGCTTCGATTGTAAGTGGAAGTTATAAAATTAAAGCGACGGTACATCGGAGCGACACAACCTCTCCAAATGTCTTTTTAAGCAATCAGTTTACGATTGGAGTTCAGGGTGGCGGTGAGAACACGACGTCGACTCCTGGCACTGGAGGAGACACTAATGTTGGCGACGTAAAAGTGACGACGACTTTTACGGGTTGCAGTACAAACGCTCCGGCAACGCCGATGCCGACTGGGAATCGAGCACCTTCAATTTCTTATTTCAGTAGTCCGAGTGAGAGTAGTATTGGGACTTGGATGGCAGGGGCTTCTGATACTGACAGCAACAATGTTTTCTTTTACCAATTTAACTGGGGAGACGGGAATTATAGTTGTTTTGGCTCGAATGGGGTGACTGGGATATCGGGGGTGACACACAACTTCTTGCCCGGCACTTATCAGGTTAAATTGCGGGTGATTGATATTTATGGTGCTTACACGGAAAGCGTAAAAACTTATATAGCAGGAGGTACAACAACTATTGATCCGCCGATTATAGTCCAACCACCCCAGCCGTTAGCGCCGGTTATTACTAACTTTAGTTTCAAAGACGCAGTTATGGGATCACCGAGCATGCCGTTTTATTTAGTTTTTAACGCAACCGATGCGGATTCTCAATTGCGATCTTATTCGATTAATTGGGGCGATGGGAGCTCGGTGGTGCCGGTGGCGATAGACGGGACCTCAATAACAAGGGAGGTTGCTCATACATATCCCTTAGCCGGGAGGTATCTAGTTGACCTGACGGTGACGGATGCGACAAATTTAACCGCGACGCGAAGGACGGTGATCTTGATCGGGACCCAGGCGGCGTGCAGCACGAGGTTCATAATTGGAGATCGCGTGAAAGTTATTAATGGGAGTCCGGAAAGAGGGGTGAATGTTCGATCAACACCTTCAACGATAAATACTGCTTTAGGCACCCAGGCGAATAATAGTCAAGGATCGGTTGTTGGCGGACCGACTTTGGGAAGCGGTTTATGTTGGTGGCAGATTAATTATGATGCGGCGCCGGATGGATGGACGGCTGAGTTTGATGGAGTTGTGAATTTGCTTGAAAAGATTAGCTCAACTCCAATAGTAAGTCCGCCTCCGCCAACCGACACAAATACAGGAGATGATACTATTTATACTGATCCAGGTCCGATTGGTGTGACGACGGTGAGAACCGTGGTAGCGGCGAGCAATTTTGTACCAGGGGATTATATAAGAGTAGTGAGTCTTTCTGGGCTACGTGTTCGGGAGACGCCGGCGGGGATTTTGAGGGGAGTTCAATCTTATTGGTCCTCGGGAAAGTTGACAGGCCAGCCAGAGGGGGCGAATGAGTTGACTTGGTGGAAGATTGAATTTGAAAATTATCCAAGCGGATGGGCGGCTGAGAAAGATGAGACAGGCGCAATTTTATTTGTTAAAGGATTGCCACCAATCCCACCTCCGCCGATTGATGATCCAGTGACGCCACCACCTCCGCCTCCACCATCGGTAAATAATGTGGTACCAGTTTTAGATGCTTTGACTACGCCAGCTCAAGCGACGAAGGGTGTTAACACGATTTGGCAAGTTAAGGCGACGGACGCAAATGGCGATGTTTTAACTTATACGGTGAACTGGGGCGATGGATCAACTCCGCAGGTTTATTCCAACAAACAAAGCGGGGTTTCGGTGGCGGTTTCTCACATTTTCGCAACCGAAGGAAATAAAACAATTTCGGTGACGGTGACAGACGGTCAGTTAACTTCTACACCGCAAACCTTGATGGTGAACGTGGTTGCGGGGGCAAGTAGTATTCAAGGGCCTTCGTCGGAAGTTTCTGGACCGCAGACGGCGGTGATTGGAGTGGCGACGACTTGGCAGATAATTGCGTATGATCCAGATACCGCATCAATTAATTTTACGGTGAATTGGGGAGATGGAGTATCAGAAAGTTTTTCAAATCCAAGTGGTCAGCCCGTAATGAAATCCCACACTTATGGTCAAAGTTCTTTGGGGCAACGAACCATAAGTGTGACGGCAACGGACGGAACTTCGACTCATGGGTCAAGTTGGGGGATTAATGTGGCAACGGCGGAACAGGCTACCGCCAAACCTTCGGTGCCGGTAATTACCGGACCGACCCAGGTGACGGTGGGAGTGGCTGCTTCTTGGACGGTGACACTTAATGATCCGGATACAAATTCTCTGACTTATACTTTGAATTGGAATGATGGGACGGCGATTGTAAATGGGACGGCGACAAGAGGCGTGCCGTTTACAATTACACATACATACGCGACGCTCTTTACGGGATACAAGAGTATTGTGATTAACGTTTCGGATGGCAATGGGACGGAGTGGGGGACAAAAAATCTGACTTCAAAATTGCCAAATCAGGCGCCGACAATCGGTGCGGTTTCTGGTCCGACGGATGTAAAAGCTGGGATAGTGAAGGTTTGGTCGGTTATTGCCACGGATCCGGAGGGAGTTGCGCTGGCTTATACTTTTAATTGGGGTGATGGGAAGAGTAATAATTACACCAATAAAGCTTCGGGCGTAAGTTTTTCAGCGGATCATATTTACACTCAATCCGGAAATTACACAATCCAAGTGACGGTGGCGGACAGCGGAGGGCTGACCGCGATGAGCGGGCCGTATAGCGTTCGAGTGAACAAGTTTGCGGTCAATGATAGAGTGGAAGTTCTGTCTGGTAATACGCTTGCGGTTCGAGCAACACCCGATCCCAATGGAACTTGGATTGGGGGCGTAAAACCACTCAATCAATATGGTTCTAAAGGAACTATATTAGAGGGCCCGGTGGTGGCTGGAGGCTACACTTGGTGGAGAATTGCTTGGGATTATACGATGACTGGGTGGTCGGCGGAAAATTGGTTAGTGAAGACCAATTAAAGAAGATGTTTTAATGTTGGGGTGGTGGGAATGATGGAATGTTTGAGTGGTGGAATGGGAGAATGCGGGAATCATGAGGTTATTAGAGTGCTAGGATAAGAGAAGATTAGAGAAGTCATAAAGGTAGCTAAGAGGCGGGTCGAAAGGCCCGCCTCTTGCACAGTAACTTACCAAGTTTTCTAGCGTATAATTGACCAGTGAGTATTAAGTAGGAAGTAGTGAGTAGACAGGATGGGATCAAAGTCGAAATAGGTATATAAAATAAACAACAAAACAATGATTAATAAAAAAATATTTAGTTTTTTGGTTTTGGGAGTTTTCGTGTTTACGCTGGTCGCGCCGGGCGCGAAAGTTATGGCGCAGAACAGCGGCGCTTCGATTGAGGATTTGCAGAAGCAAATCAGTCAGCTTTTGGAGATGATAAAAAATCTCCAAAGTCAGTTGAATAATTTGAGAGGGCAGACACAACCGGTTGAGTCGGAAAGAGGATGGGAGAAGGTTTATGGTTTGATCACGTCAACTGGAATTAATTCCCAGATGTGGGGAACGCATCAGATTACAATTGCGACAGGTACTTCAACGAAATCTTATTCGGTGAAGGCAATTAATAGCGAGGTTTTGGAACAGTTAAAAAAGTATGAAGGTCAAAGCGTGACGCTCTGGGGACAGCTCCAGTACCAGAACCTCGAAGGAGGCTTCTGGGGTTTTACGGCGAAAAGGGTTTATCCGGAAGGATATGGTTGCGTGTTGCCGGCGAAAATAAAGATTGGATATAAAGGGGACGATGTAAAAATTGTTCAGCAGTATTTAGCGACTGACAGCTCAATTTATCCAGAAGGGCTAGCGACAGGGTATTATGGAAACTTAACTAAAAAAGCTCTTGAGAAATTTCAAGAGAAACACGGACTAAAAAAGAATGGTGAATTTGATGAGGACACAAGAGAGGAATTAGAAATCGAAATTGAGAGTCATCAGTCTATTCGATGTATACCAAGACCGGTTTCACCTCCAACGCCAATTCCAAATCAAGGGTTTAAAGTTTACTCACCTTCCTATGGTGAGGATTGGAAAGCAGGTAAGATGCATAAGATTGCTTGGACTCAAATTTGGCCGACGATTGCGCCAACTATGACCGGATCAGCGAATACATCTTTTGCGCCGATTGGACCTGTTAGAATTACGCTTCATAAGTACATTTCTTGTCTTTATCCAGAAAAGCCGACAGATCCAGTGTGTATGATCGCCGAGGCGATGCCGTATGTAATTTCGGAGTCAACGGAAAATGATGGAGTGTTTGAGTGGACGATTCCGGCGGATTTAGCCGTGCAACATCGTGGGAAAATGATTATTATGGTTGCATCAGTGGGCGGTGGGTTTAGCGGGAGGAGCGGAGTATTTGAAATTGAATCTCAAGATGATGACGATTCAAAAAATAAACCGCCAGTAGTTTCGGGAGTTTCTGGCCCGACAAACTTGAAAGTCGGTGAGACGGGAACTTGGACGGTAAAAGCTTATGATCCGGAAAATGGCAGTTTGAGTTATTTAGTGAATTGGGGAGATGAGGCGGTGATGTCGCCGACGGCTGGCGCTATGCCTAAGGTGGTGTCGGTTCAGAACACGGCGACTTTCACTCATGTCTATAATCAAACGGGGACTTTTTATCCAGTTTTTTATGTATCGGATGATAAAGGACAGCAAGCGAAGACAAGTATGAGTGTGGTGGTGAGTGGCGGAGTGGTGGTTAATCAACCACCCGCAATTGATTACTTAGTTGGTTCTACGAATTTGATTGTTGGTCAGAACGGAGTTTGGAATTTTAAAGCGACTGATCCGGAAGGTCAGAATTTGTATTATGGGTTTGAATACGGAGATGGCACATCTTCGAACTCTTCGCCTAATAGCAGTGGGGCAACTTCATACGGTGTACACGCGTTTTCTAGTCCAGGTATGTATACGATAAAATTTGGCGTGAAAGAAGTTGGGCTTTCTGATTTTCGAGCGACCAAGACAATGAATGTTAATGCGGTGGCGGTTACGAACAATAATCAGCCTCCAGCGGTTTCCGTTCCTCTTTTCGGGCCAAGTATAGTAGCCACTGGAGTGAACAATATCTGGAGTGTTACCGCGAATGATCCTAATAGCGACATTTTGAGCTATCGTTTCTACTGGGGCGATGGCAGTGAAACTTTTGTTTCGGCCGCAAGCGGAATCTCCGCGGGTGCCAACCACATATACAGCAAAATGGGGAGTTATACTATCTATGTAACTGTAGGCGATTCGCTCGGTGGAGGAACATTAGTTTCTATTCCGGTCTCCGTAGCAACAGCAAGTAATTTTTTGTAGGTTGTGTTTCTATCCTTCGAATCAAAACCCTCCGCCTGCTGGCTGAGGGTTTTGTGTTATAATTCGTAGAGACATGACAATTTATTTTGGTGCGGATCATCGTGGTTTTGAACTTAAAGAACAGCTAAGGAAGTATTTTCAGGAGAGAGCGTATGAAATTTTGGATTTAGGGAATGAAGTTTATAATAAAGATGACGATTTTCCGGTTTTCGCAGCGAAGGTAGGGGATAAAGTGGGGTGGAGTCCAGATAATGGTCGCGGGGTTTTGGTTTGCGGATCGGGAGCGGGGATGTGTATTGTTGCTAATAAATTTCGGAATGTGCGGGCGGCAATGGCGATTTCTTCAGATCAGATTTATGACTCAAGAAGAGAGGATGATGTGAATGTTTTGGTTTTGTCGGCGGATTCATTTGATTTTGATACGGCGAAGGCGATGGCTCAGGTTTTTTTAGAAACTTCTTTTGACGAAGAAGAAAGGCATCGTCGTCGATTGGGACAACTTTTAACCATTGAGGAGAAAAATCTCAAATAAGTATTTAGTATAGAGTATTTAGAATTTAGGATAGAAGATGGATTTAATAAATGGTAAATAATAAATATTTAAACAACGGTAATCCCTCGTCGAGGACTCACTCGGGATAAGTGTACCCTTATGAAAATCGCGCCATCAATCAATTGTCCAGATTTTGCCTGTGTATCCCATAAGTTTTTGAACGCGCGGCAATATTTTCCTAAAGATACCTGGCTACATATCGATGTGGCGGACGCGCGGTTTACTTATAATAAAAGCTGGGGGAATCCCGAAGAGCTGAAGAAACTTTTCGAGAAGCATCCGGAGTTTGAATTTAACATTGAAGTGCATTTGATGGTTGAAGAACCGGAGGAGGTGGTGAAATTGTGGATGGATTTGCCGATCCAAAGAATTATTGTCCATCTTGAGGCGATTAAAGATAATCGTTACCGGAAGAAAAAAATGACGCCGGAACACGTGATTGAAAGTATTGTGAAGCGGTGTGTGTCGAGACGGATTGAAGTGATGCTGGCCACCAATCCCGAAACCGATTTAGAAAAAGAAAAAGGGTATTTGGAATATTTTACAGCACATCAGGTTTTGGCGGTTCGACCTGGACCGGCGGGGCAAAATTTCCTGATTGGGGCGCTCGATAAGATAAAGTTTTTGAGAGATCAGTTTCCAAATGCTACAATAGAAGTGGACGGTGGAATTAATTTAGAGACGGCGAAACTTTGCAAAGAAGCAGGCGCGGATATTTTAGTGGCGGGGAGTTATACTTTTAAGAGCGATAATCCGAAGCAGGCGTACGAGGA
>CAYIIM010000040.1:0-9083 GCA_964363455.1 uncultured Candidatus Saccharibacteria bacterium | reverse complement strand
CGTCATGCTGAAGGAAAGGAATCAAAGAAGTGGCGACACTGATGAACTGGTGCGGGGCGACGTCAATGTAGTCCACTTCTTTAGGAGTACAGATACCGGGATCCCCTTTGATTCTGGCCTCCACCACGTTTTTGGTAAAAAAACCTTTTTCATCGCGGGCGTTACCAGCATGAGCAATTTTGAACTTTTCTTCTTCGATGGCGTCAAACCAAGAGACCTCACTGGTGACCTGGCCGTTTTTAACTTTGGCATAAGGCGTTTCTAAGAAACCAAAATCATTGATTTTCGCAAAACTTGAGAGATAACTGATCAAACCGATGTTGGCGCCTTCGGGAGTTTGAATCGGACAGATGCGGCCGTAGTGAGAGCGGTGAATGTCACGCACTTCAAAACTCGCTCGTTCGCGAGTTAAACCGCCAGGACCTAAAGCGGAGAGACGTCGCTTGTGCTCAACTTCAGCTAGTGGATTGATCTGATCCATAAACTGAGAGAGCTGAGAGGAAGCGAAAAATTCTTTGATGACCGCGCCGATCGGGCGGAAGTTGATAAGTTGGGATGGGACGAGAGTGTCTTTTTCGAGAATCGACATTCGATCCTGAATAATTCTCCGAAGTCGGGCGAAACCAATTCTCAGCCGGCCTTGTAAAAGTTCACCGACAGTTTTTAACCTTCGGTTGCCGAGGTGGTCAATATCATCGGGTTCGGCGCTGGGGGTGTTGTTGAGTCGAATGATTTCTCGGACGATCGCAGAGAGGTCTTCTAAATCCATCAATTTCTCGACTTTCTTTTTGTCGAGACTGAGGCGCTGATTCATTTTGAATCGGCCCACGGCGGAGATGTCGTAGCGATCAAAACGTTTAAACATAGAATCCACCAAGCTTTTGGCGGTTTCGGGGGTGGCCGGATCACTCGGTCGCAAGCGACGATAGATTTCCATGTAGGACTCAGAAAGATCCTTAGCGATGTCCTTTTTTAAAGTGGCTTCGATGTGTTTAACATTGCTGTTATCGATATCCTTAAAATGCGTTTTGATGTATTCCTCGGAAGCGCCGAAAATCCGCAGTAAATCAGTGACAGGGACTTTGCGATGGCGATCGATTTTGACGCCAATCGTGCCATCAATTTCAGTTTCAAATTCCAACCAAGCGCCGCGGTTGGGAATAATCTTCGCGCCAAAAAGATTTTTACCGCGCCAAGGAATGGCGGTGAAGTAAGAACCGGCCGAGCGGATTAACTGAGAGACAACAACACGTTCAACGCCGTTAATAATAAAAGTTCCCCTTTCGGTCATAATGGGGAAATCGCCAAAATAAACTTCTTGAGTCTGGCTGTGGCCGGTTTTTTTATTTTCTAATCGGACTTTGATACGAAGAGCGGCTTCGTAGGTGGTATCTTTGTAAACAGTGGTGACTTCGTCGTACTTGGGCTCGTCGAAAGAGCAATCCTCGAAGTAAAGCGCCATTTCCTTGCCGGTATGGTCATAAATCGGAGAAACTTCTTCAAAAATTTCCTTTAAACCTTTTTCTAAAAACTTTTTATAAGACAGAATCTGAATTTCATTCAGATTAGGAATGTCGGTTAGGGGTTTGAAACGCGCAAAACTTTTGGTGGGTAAAGTTTTTAACATTAGTTTTTACAAATTTTTTGGTAAAATGAATTTGGATAAAGACACAAAAAAATAATTGCCGATTTATTTGTCGGCCGTTTGGCACCCTAAAAATATTTATTACTTAGGTGGCAATTTAATTTTTTAAGTAAACTAATATGTTGCGGTTATGATCCTCAAGATTCTCCGCAAATATTGTCCTTCCTGTTGCGGGATCGCTTATGTAAAATAGATATGGAGAATCTTCAGCTTCTAAGACCGCCCTTACAGCAGAAACACCGGGACT
This sequence comes from uncultured Candidatus Saccharibacteria bacterium, assembly GCA_964363455.1. Classification (GTDB taxonomy): domain Bacteria; phylum Patescibacteriota; class Minisyncoccia; order UBA6257; family 2-01-FULL-56-20; genus VMFW01. The sequence continues at coordinate 7,191 of CAYIIM010000040.1, read as the reverse complement.
AGAAATAGGCCCCGGCGGTAAACCCTTGTATTGGTAGGTATTATAGGGGGAGTCTATTTTGGTGTCAAGGGGGTAGCAACTATCAATTTCAGGGTTTTTGAGCTTTTTAGCGTAACAGACGGCGGCATCGACTTGGAGGGGCATACCGATTTTAAGCCTTGTGTTTAGTAAGCCGGCCACGATCTTGCGGTCGCTAAAGTCAGGCACCTCTCTTTCTACTATAGAAGCGAGGGTGAGGATATCCTGGGGATTAGATGTGTCCTTGAGGAGCTTAGCCAAATTAGAGTCAAAATTCTCTTTAAATGTCTCAACAATCCTCGAAATATCAGACCCTAGGAAAAACTTATAGGTGTCGGGGAAGAGATAGCCTTCAATGGGGTGGGTTTGGGAGTAAGTGAGTAGGTCCCCTGCTTGAATGACCTTGGCCTGGCTTAGAATCTCATCAACGTCAAATACAGAAGAGCCTTCAGGGATGCGGACAGAAATTTGATCCGTGCCTTTGGTCAGACGGGAAATAATCTCATCACTACTTAAGTGAGGTGAAAGTTCGTATAGTCCGGGTTTTAATTTGTGCGCCGATCCCGTTAGAAAAGAATAAATTTTGGTAATAGAGCTCGATTTAATCAGACCTTCAATTTCGAGTCGAGAAATAATTTCATCAAACCCTTCGCCAGAATCAATTTTGAAAATTTTGTAGTCAGCAGCTTCGGCGGGGGCTTGGATGCCGGCGTTTAGAAAAATGGTGGAAAACAAAATCAGCACAATCAGAGGAATAAAAAATTTTCTTCTGCCTCCAAAACTTTTTTCAATAGTGCGCATAGGTTTTATTAAAATAAATCCCGCAAAATTAGAATGCGGAAAAAATGATTGATAGTTGCCCCTCAGTGCTTCGGGGTAAGTGTATACCCTTATCCCTCGTCGCTACGCTCGCTCTCGCCTTCGTCGAGACTATGGCGGGCAAACGGGGTGGGTATTCGCTTCGCTCCCTCAAACCTTCCGAGCTATTGAATTAATGATAGCGATCAGGAAAAAACTTGTCAAAAGACTTGATCCGCCGTAACTAAGAAAAGGAAAGGTGACGCCAATAACCGGAGAGATGCCGAGCACAGAACCAACATTTAAGAAAAATTGCCAAATCAGAGAAACGGCGGCGCCAAGACAAACAAATTTTTCAAAATTTTGGCTCGCCCAAGAGGCAATTTTCAAAATCCGAAAAACTAAATAAATAAACGCGCCGATCACGAGAAAACCAAAGAGCCAGCCCCATTCTTCAATTAAGGCGGCGAGGATAAAATCAGTTTCGGGTTCTGTTAAAAACCCAAGCTGAGTCTGACTCCCCTGATTGTAGCCTTTACCAAAAAATCCAGCGGAGCCAATGGCGATCTTGGATTGGTTGACGCTATAGTTGATGCTTAGAGCGTTTTGATTAGGTTGAAAAACGCCAATAATTCTTTCGCGCTGATAATCTTTCAAGACAGTGCTCCACATAAAAAATCCGGCGATCGCAAAAACAGAGACGGCAACGGCGAGACGTTTAAGGGGAAGGCCGCTGACCATAAGAAAACCAAACCAGATGCCAAAAAGAATTAAGAGCGAACCAAAGTCTGGCTGGAGTGCGACTAAAAATCCCGGAATAGCAAAATATATGAAAGAAGAAATGATAGTTTTCCAGTGGCCGATACTCTGGTGTTTGCGACTGAAAAAATTGGCGAGAAAGAGAATAAGGCTGACCTTAGCAAGTTCAACTGGTTGAAAGGTGAAAGGGCCAAGCACTAACCAGCCTCGAGTTTGGTTAATAGTGGGGCCGATGAAGTAGACAAGAATCAGAAGCGCGACGGTGAGGAGATAGAGACCATTAATAAACCAGCGATATTTTATAAAGGTGCGCCAATCTCGAAACATAAAGAAAGCGATAATGACAGCGCCCAAAATTACCCAAAGGGATTGTTGCTTAAAAAGTTGCGGGGAGATACTCGAAAGGACGACAAGGCTCGAGGCAACCAAGAAACTTAAAGGCGCAAGGATGCTGAGCATATTTTAATTGTTAGGCAGAGTGGAAAAATCGATAACCGTCAGTTCTTTTCTAAAACCTTCGATCAGTGGGTGGAAAATTGAAAAAGTAGTAGACTTTTTTGATTCTAGATTTATAAAAGTCTGAGAAACGCCGATAGCTTTTTGAAACTGGTTATGAAGAATAACAAAAACGCGGACATCGGAGATTGGAGAAAACGTATCATTAAAAATCACACCTTCAATCCTGATCCCCTCTTGGGTTTCGATGATGGTGTAATTTTTGATGGTTATATCAGGTTTTTCAAAGTTTTCTTTCTTCACCCACTCAAGATTACTGAGAGTGATTTCAAGCTTGTCGCCGGGAGCAGGTTGATAAGCGGCGTTGGGAAAGATTAGATAAGCTTTTTCTTCGGGATAGATAAAAGAATTGCCGGAAAGAATACTCACACTACTCGTGGCATTCGCTTTGGTAATGTTGAAGTTGTAAGTAAAGTTTTTTATGGCGTAATCGGCGTTGGGATCATTGACGACTCCAAGAAGAGTAGCGTTCCCATTTTCGAGTGGGAAAATTTTGGCTTCGACAACTTTTATTTCGCGAATATTTTCCGGTAAACAAATTTTCTGACAGGATCCGCCGCAATCGATTCCTTCTTCGTTTTGATTTTTCTTGTTATCGAAACAAGTAGGAGCGGAAGAGAAAAAGCTTGAGTAAAACCCCCAGACGATCAGGGCTAGGATTACAAGATAAAGAGTCCCGTAGATAGTTTGCTTGAGATGACGACTCATAGACGTTTAATTTATATTACTTCAAAAACAAAATACCCTCAATCCGCCATCCGCCACCTGGCGGAGACAAAGAGGGTATGTTGTTTTCTTTAACTACAAGCTTTAAGGAGTTGTAGTCGTACCGTTAGTCGGAGTTCCAAAAACAGCTTTCAAGTCAGCTTTAGCTTTCTCGAGAGCGGTTTTGAAATCAGTCGCGGCTTTATCAATGGCGGTTTTGCGAGTTGCTTTTAAAGCTTCAAAGGCAGTTTTGAAAGAATCTTGAGAGGCTTTAACGGAAGCTTGGAAAGTTTCTTTCGCGGTTTTAATCGAAGCGGTTAACGTTTCGCGGACGGCTTTCAGATCGGTAGCAGTCGCGCAATCAGCCTTAGCTTTGTCGGTGGCCGTTTTAACGGACGCCTGCATCGCTTGAAAAGCAGTTTGATTGGCGGCCTGACGCTTATCAACTTCAACTTTCACACCATCTTCGAAAGCTTTGACCGCGGCATCCACAGCCGTGCGTCGGGCATTAACGGCGGACTGAACCGCAGTTTGAAAAGCGGTGACGGCCGTTTTCTGAGCATCCGTTGTGGCTTTTTCGTTTAACTTAGCGAAGTGCTCCGTGAAGTTGGCGTCCCGTTCGGTGCGGTTTTCGGTTCGCTTATTTTCGAATTCTTTCCACTTTGTCGAAACGTTTTCTCGGTGCGAATCTTTTTTAGATTTGAGTTCGGTGAATCTTTCACCAACTTTTTGACCAATCTCTCCCAGGCGAGTACCGAGACGAGCACAAAGATCACCTTTATTTCCTTTGCCTTCTCTCGGAGTACTCGTCCCAGTTTGGGCGAATGAAAGCGAGGGGGCAATGAGGGAAAGAATGAAAGTGGCGCTGACAACCGAAAAAATAATTTTTTTCATATTTTTATTGGATACCGCTGGTATCTAGAGATTGATCAAGACCACCGAAGTCTTCAGATGCTGTTAGCGAGGGGTCGGTATCAGCTGGAGATTGAGTGTCGGCGTTCGCTTCAACAAGAATCGAAGCGATTGCAGTATCAACATCACCAGAAGCGGGCTGAAGGGTAGCGGTTTGCTCGGCGGTTGAGTTTGAGTCTGGGTTGGTATTGGCATCATCGGCTTTCTTTCCGTTTGAAAGGTAGAGGCCACCGACGATAACCACGACTGCTAGGACTATCCACAAAAATGTTTTATTCATCCCGTTAGACATTTTTTGTTGTGTTTCTTCCATAGTTAATTTTATTTTTTAACCCGCGTAAGACATGCTTGGGAGGTAATAAACTTACCGGCGAGATGTCTAACGGGATTCATATTTTTTGATCCCGTTAGAAACGGGGGGCGCGCTGCGAGCCCTCGCGGTTTCTAACGGGACTAATCAATTTTTTTCTATTTGGATTCAACATAATCGACCTACAATGTTGAGTCTGTATTTTATCATATTAGGATTTCAGTCAAATTCACAGGTTGTCCCTCGTCGAAGACTCCTCGGGGTAAGTGTGCCCTTATCCCTCTGTCAAACTCGGTTAAGTGTGCCCTTATCCCTAGTCATTAATAATAATAGTTTTCTCCTTTGATTTGTGGCCTGAAGAGATACTGACATTTCTTCTACTAACTTTAAAAAATTCAGCAACTAACTCAACTACCCTCTCGTTGGCTTTGCCTTTTTCGGGAGGAGCTGAGACGTAGACTTTGTACTCATAAGGGTTGTCCCTATCTCCGCCAGTTGGCGGACCACTCGCTCGGGATGAGGGTACACTTATCCCGAGGTCACCGAGGGGCAAGTGTTCCCTTACTCTGAGTATACGTTCCTTTTTCGCGCCCGTTACGACGCGGATTTTGATTTGCATTGATAAGATTATAACTCGAACTTTAAAATATTGACTTATTAGCCACTCGAATATAGGCTATGACTAGTTCATGGAGTTCAATTTTATATACCGAAGGAGGAAAACACGATGTGGCCGCGACGGGAAAAAGAGAAGATCAGGAATCATCGACCAATCAGGATGACGGATGATCAAATGGAGGCATTGGAGCACTTCATATCCAAGTCTCGTGATGCTTCAGATTTTGCCAAGCGAGTGATTATTTGGACTTTGCGTCAGACGAATAACCTGACCGATCGCGTCATTCTTTCAGTCCCTGATGACTACGGAACCGATCTGGCAAAAAAAGTCCAAGACGGCGTTCATTACATGCAGAGTGACGGCGGAACAACCCACCTCGACTCTTTCTTCCTGGGAATGAAGACAGAGTTTCGGATGTGCCATCATTGTGGCATTTTCAGCCCAAACTCTGACAAAGAAGATAAGTTTGATCCGGATGCAAAAGGGAGAACAATTTGGGTTTCTTATGTTGAGTACGATCGCGAGGCGAAAGTACTCGCTCTCCCATCACTCGAAGATCTTATGACTATGAGAATGCCAAACAATTGACGGAGGGATGGGCATCAAAATCAGACGGCTCAACTAATCAGGTTGCGTCGTTTTTTTAAAATAAAAACTGCGGTGCTTGGTTGTCGGTCCCGCCAATCTCCGAAAAGTGGGGTTTGAGGGTAGGGTGGCGTGGATCCCGTTTGTCCGCGATGAGAATTTGGTTAGAATGCCTAGTTTCGGAGATACACGGGATCGCGCCAACTGATAACCGCTCGCTCACACTCGCGGACAGTTGCGGGACATATCCTATCCCGTAGTATTCAAGCAACTACGGGACTTCGCTTTCCCCCATAAGGAGTATCACCCACCTTCGTCCGCCAGTGGGCGGACTACGGACGGGCACGGTCGGATATAAAAATAAAATTGCCCCCACTGAATCCCAGGCAAAGCCTACTTTCCCCCATAAGGAGTATCATCGGCACCCAATGCTTTCACTTCTCTGTTCGGAATGGGAAGAGGTGGGACACATTGGGTTGAATCACCAAGGAATCACTAAGGGCAATTTTAGTATCGGGGTTTGGAATGTTCCCGATTTTCTTAACAAGTATATAATCGAGTTTAGAAAATCGCAACCCCGCTATTTCGCTTGCGAAATGGGCGGGAGGAAGACCTGCCTGCCGGCAGGCAGGGGTGGGACACACCGAAATGAAACACCGACAACGAAACATCGCAGTGAGACGAAAGTAGGCTTCAAGACCTATTTTCGTCGAGCGAAGATGTTGCAAATCGCAGCTTTGCCAACATCGCAGTTAGTTTTTTATTTCCGTTCAAATTTTTGGATTTGCCAACTTAACTTCTGTGTTATATATTTTTATCAGAAGGGAGGTCGGAATGAATTTATTTAAAGGAGCTTGGTGGAAAGCTGAGGTCGAGATTACCGAGAGGCATGAATTCTTCCTCTGGTTAGGAGTAGTTGTTGCCCTAACTATTAACTCCTTCAACTTGGGAGTAACAGTGGGAAAATTGCTTTGTAGGTAAACTCCCCTAAAACAAGCTCATTGCACTCAGCCGTTCCTAAAAGAGGGGCGGCTTTTTTATTCGATCCAAAAATTTGAACGGAAATACGCATTTTGGGGCTTTCGCTCCCCACGGAAGTTTTTTGTTTTCGAGAAGCTCTCGGAGACAATTTTTGCTTGGTTCCCGTCAGACGGGAAAAAATTGCCGAGAGGCAGCGGGCGCTTGCCGTTGGAGCGAGCGAACCGTGGTTCTCGAAAATAGAAAACTGAAGTAAGTCAGTATTGGGATGGTTGGTAAACGGTCTATTAGTACTCCTTGGCTTAACGCATTACTGCGCTTACACCTAGAGCCTATCAACCTGGTAGTCTTCCAGGAGACCTGCACCTAATCTTGGGGTAGGCTTCGCGCTTAGATGCTTTCAGCGCTTATCCCTTCCATACATAGCTACCCGGCAGTTCACTTGGTAGCAAAGCCGGTAGACCAGAGGTATGTTCAGCCCGGTCCTCTCGTACTAGGGCCAACTCCCCTCAAGTGCTAAACGCCTGCAGCAGATAGAGACCGACCTGTCTCACGCTTTCAACTGGACTATACCACCTTCCTAGAACTTTTTAGGAAGATCGACGTGTTATGGAATTAACATTCCATCCAACCCCTATTGGGTTAAGTCTCTACGGGGTCATCCCGCTCAAATTTTTGGACTTTTAAAATGAATATTGTATCATACAGAAAACATGAAAACATCTTGGCCTATTGTATTGGGAGCTATAGCATCGGCAATAATCTCTTGGAAAATTTTTATTCCTTTTATTTTAGGAATAGCTATAGGCTCCGTTATTAACGATCTAAATCGTGGCGTTTCTTTTAAGAAAGCGCTTATTAATCTAGTGCGTTTTTAGATGTTTTCAAATCCAAAAATTTGAGCGGGAGACTTCCCTCGGTATTATCTGAATTCACAACAGGTCAGAAGTGATTCAGCCTTCACCGATATGAGTCGATTTATTCGATACAC
>CAYIIM010000039.1:0-9983 GCA_964363455.1 uncultured Candidatus Saccharibacteria bacterium | reverse complement strand
TCTAAAGCTAGTGCTGATTCGGCGGCGCATTTGCCGATGGCGACGACGTAGATATTTTTGACGTTTTTGATAGAGAAAACTTTCTTATTAATAACGAGAGAATTTTTCTGGAGCTTAACTTTATTTAAAATAACTTTTTGGGTGTCGATCGCTTCTAATCCAGCTTCGGCGATTTTGAGGGCGTCTTTTCTTTCCTTAGTTACAGCTAGTTTCGAAAAATTCTTAATCTTCACGGATTTGCCTATATTATAGCATTTCAAAAAAACAAAAACCCCGCGCATCACGTTAGTGACGGCGGGGTTGGCGAGCTGATTTGGCGGTTAGAGGTTGCCGCTCGGGAATGACGGATATTGCACGCTTGAATTTAGGCATTCACCGGAGCAGTGTGCCGGTGTGTCATAGTAAAAGGACACGCCAGAGAGTTCGTTGTGGAAGTAGTATTGCCAGTAGAATTTGACGCTGGGGTCGGTGGTCAGGATCAAGCTACCAATACAGAGTATAAATACTCCGATAGCCAAAGCCCCATAACCCTCAGCTTTCGCGCGAGCGATGACGTCACTTATGCGCCTGCGCCACCACACTGGGTTTTGATCTTTGTAAAGCTGTCGAAGGGCCGGCAATCTAATGGGATCGTTGTAGTTCTGAGCTCGGTTGGCCAGTACTAGGCTTCGTGTGCCGACTGTTATAGCAATAATAAATCCTGTGACAGTGACAAGTGCTAGGCATAACAGTAGAATCAGTTCCATTACTATCCTCCTTGGTTTTTGAACGCAGACAGTTCTTGAGAGACAAAAATTTCCCAAAAACTGCCTACAAACTTGTGTCAAAATTCTGGGTTTACCATATGTTTTTTAAGGCGATTTGTCAACGCTTAGTAAGTCTGTTATATTCTTTTTACTAATGAAAAAGAGTAGGGGTACGGTTTTTGTTGGGATGTCCGGAGGAGTGGATAGTTCTGTCGCGGCGATGCTTTTAAAAAACCAAGGTTACGATGTGACCGGGGTGTATTTGAAGTGCTACATTCAGCCGGATCGGTCTTGCTTGAAAGAGGCGATGGATGCGATGGAGGTGGCGGAACAGCTCGGGATTCCATTTCACATTTGGGATTTTCAGAAGGAGTATAAGGAGCGGGTGATTAACTATATGATTGAAGGGTATCGGGCGGGGCAGACGCCGAATCCGGATATTGAATGCAATCGGGAGATTAAATTTGGGATGTTCTTGGAAAAGGCGCTTAAGTGGGGAGGGACTCATGTGGCCACTGGGCACTACGTTCGCCTTGGGCGAACGCGAATTATGAATAAGGAATTAGGAATTAGGGAAGAAAAATTCTCACTGCTTGAAGCTAAAGATAAAAATAAAGATCAGAGTTATTTTTTGTGGACTTTGACACAAGCGCAACTGAAGCACGCTTTGTTTCCGATTGGGGATTATTTGAAACCGGAGGTACGGGAGATGGCGAAAAAAGCGGGACTTAAAACCGCGGATAAAAAGGATTCTCAAGGAATTTGTTTTTTGGGAAAGGTGACCTTGGACGAATTTTTAAAAGAGTATTTGCCGGAAAAGCGGGGGGCGGTTTTGAACGTGGCTGGGGAAAAACTTGGCGAGCATAACGGGGCTCATTTTTATACGATTGGACAACGACACATAGGAATTATGAATAATGAATTAGGAGTTAGGAATAAAAAAAAGAGGGAAGGCAGAGGAGATACAAAACCAGTTTACGTGGTGCGGAAGGATGTGAAGAAGAATACCTTGACGGTAGCGGAAGGCGGGGATGAAAATTTAACTCGTCGTGAGGTTGAGCTCCGAGGGGTGAATTTTTTGGATTCGACTTATTCCAATGTTCTCAAGAATAATGGAATAGTGAAAGTTTGGGCTAGGGTCAGATATCGGCAACCACTTTTTGAAGCTACCTTGATCAAATTACGAGCACCAAAAAACAAATTTCAAAAATTTAAATTGGTTTTTATGAAGCCGCAAAAATTTGTGGCGCAGGGGCAGTCGGCGGTTTTGTATACAAAGAAAGGGCCCTCCTCCGCTAAAGCTTCGACGGGCAAGGAAATGATTGGGGGAGGGATAATTAGATAAATTGATCTAATTTCTAATTATTCTAATTAACCAATCAAGTATTGAAGAATCTTTTTGTGATTTTGATTGGATTGACAGGATTTGGATATGGAGTAGGTTGAAAGTATCTAGTCGTCGATGTTTTGGGATGTGTCCGACTGGATAGGGAAACTCCACCCTGCCTCCCAAATCGCTATGGACGGTGTAGTAAAAAGTCCGTTGGTGACGGAGATTAAGTTTTGCCATAGCACAAGGCAAAAGGAGACAAATCCCGCTAAGGTTTAGGCCGAGGCGGGATTGTTTTATTTGTGTTGACTTTCCTATTTAATGTGCTATGTTAGGGGTAGTTGCTAAGCCGATCCTGGGCCGGGGATGATGTCCTGCGCTCGTTTCCCGGACTGACCCTCCCGAGCGTGGCCGATCCCAACTCCATCACGCCCCGGCCCTTGCCAATATGGCCTTTATGGCCACTCAGACCACCCCCCGCTCAATACCAGATTTTCGGGGGGTTTTTATTTTTGCCGGGCAGTAGAAATTCAACTCGTTCTGCGAAGAAGGCTGAAATTGGTCGAATTTTCACTGCCCGGTTGACCAAACCAGATTATTCGTTTACAATTTCTCTACCCAATGGACTTGGAGATTATTTACCCTCACACTTAATGTGCGGGGAGCAGGATTCCAAGTCGAGGTGAATTACCCCTCATTAGGTGTGGGGGTTTATAAAAATGACTGAAGAAAAGACAATTGATCAAAATACTGAGCTTTTTCCCGAAGAGAGCCTAAAAGAAGTAGTTGAGGCCGGGGTTTTTTATGGCCGAAGAAAGAGCAAAACGGATCCAAAAATGAAGCCGTTTGTTTTGGCTAACCGAGGAGGAATTGAGATTATTAACTTGTATAAGACCTTAGAGGATTTAACTCGAGTGTCGGAATTTGTAAAAGAAAAAGTAAAAGGCGGGGGAATGGTTTTACTTATCGGAACTCAGCCGGCGGCATATGAAAAAGTGGATGAGTTAGCCAAAGAATTTGGTTTTCCGTTTGTGGTGAATCGATGGCTTGGCGGAACTTTGACGAACTTTAAAATTATTTCGAAGCGAGTGGAGTATTGGAAGAAGTTGCGACACGATAGCCAGACTGGCGGTTTGGATAAGTACACTAAAAAAGAGCAGGGGATTTTGAAGAGCAAGATGGAGAAACTGGAAGTGCTTTTGGGGGGATTAGAAAACATGATACGGTTGCCAGATTTGGTTTTGGTGATTGATCCGGAAGTTCACAAGACGGCGGTTCGCGAAGCGAACCGAATGAAGATCCCTGTGGTGGCGTTTGCCAATATTGATTGCAATCCGGACGTGTTGAATTATTTTGTAGTGGGAAATAGCAAAGCCAAGAAAAGCGTGGATTGGTTTATGGATAAAATGGCGGAGGGAATTCGAGAAGGAAAGGCGGCGGTGCCGGTAGTGAGCGAGGTGGTAGCCACTAGCCAATAGGGTTTAGGAAGAGCAGGATGCTCGAATGCGTGAATGAGGCGAATGCTAGAATGATGGAATGCTGAGCAGGACGAGAATTAACAGTTTTAAATTTCTAATTTTCAATTAAGGTGTGATAGAATTTAGGCTCGGTTTTGGGTTTAAATAAATTTATTCTTTACAAATAAATGAACGCAACAGATATTCAAAAACTAAGAGAAACAACGGGAGCGGGGGTGATGGAGTGCAAAAAGGCGCTCGAAGAAGCGGGCGGAGATTTTACGAAAGCTTTGGAGGTGATTAAGGCCAAGGGTTTAGCGAAGATGGAGAAGCGAGCCGGTCGAGAGACTGGCGCGGGGCAGATCTTTGCGTATATTCATGGCGGAAGAATTGGAGCTTTGGTGGACGTGCGGGCGGAGACGGATTTTGTGGTTAGATCGGAACCATTCCAGAAATTAGCCCAAGAGATTGCGATGCAGATTGCGGCGGCTAATCCGGAGAATACCGAGGCGCTTTTGAAACAGCCATATATTCGGGATGAGAAGAAAACGGTTCAGGATTTAGTTTCGGATGTTTCGGCGCAAACAGGTGAAAATATTCGGGTGAGTGGTTTTTCTCGGCTCGAGGTGTAAAAAAATTTAAAGTTTAAATATCAAAATGAAAAGTTTTGGTATCCCTGCTTTCAACAGGCAAGCCATTCGGCTCGATATTTTTAATTTTTCATTGTTATTTTGCACTTTGATTTTTAAAGTTTAAACTTTACTTTATGCTAGCCTTTATTTTAAATACGATTTTGATGTTAGCACTTGGGACGCTGGTGTTTCTTTTTGTCCGGGCGATTCCGCGAGTGGAAGATGAGGGTGGCGAAAAGAAAAGGCGGAGCGTTTTTGAGAAATGGTTGGTTTCGGAGTTACCGGAGCGAGCGGATATTTATTTAAGCAATTTACTAGCAAAGTGGCTCCGAAAAGTCAGGGTTTTTGTGATGAAGACCGATAACTTACTTGGGAGCCATTTGAAGAAAATTAATCCGCACAGTGGAAAAAATGGCGGGGGAGTGGCGGGCTTTGAAGAAATTTTGGAGGAAAAGGAAGAGTAGAGTGTTTGAATTGTTAGAGTGTTGGAGTGATGGGAATGAAGGGTAATGGTGAAATGCGAGAATGAGGCGAGTGTTGGAGGTGTTCTAGTAGGAGAAGATGCGAGAATGCGCAAGTACTCGAAATGCTGGAATGCACGGATGTTTGAATGCATTTGTTTTTGAGTGATTTTTTAGTTGACACCTATTGCTTTAGACCTGTGTATAGTTGCGATTGACACGCACAAGATAAAATTTATGATTATTAGGTATGTATGAAGTAGGGTTTGATTATTCTTTTTGAGGAGCTTTGTTAGTAAAGATTTGGTTGATAGTAAAATTTTGATTAACGAATGGCGAGTATTGGAAAGGAAAAGTTGGGGTTGGTGAGGCGGCTTTATTATGAAGAGCTTTTAAGTATGAGCCAAGTGGCTGGTAAACTTGGGGTTTCGCTTGAGGCGGTAATTTATTTTATGCGCCGGCATGGCTTATATCGCCGGACTTACTTAGAAGCGAATAATAATCTTTTTCGACAAAAAATTCCTTCTTTTAAGATTCGGAAAAATAGCTCGGTTTTAGCGAAAGAACTTGAGATTGCGGGGACTATGCTCTATTGGGCGGAGGGGTATAAGAGTGTAAAAGGTACTTTTGTGGATTTGGCTAATAGCGATCCGCGAATGATAAAAGTCTTTTTGAATTTTCTTAGAACAACCTACGAGGTTGACGAAAGGAAGTTTAGAGTCTTATTATATTGCTACGCCGATCAGGACGTCCCGAAGCTCATTGGTTTTTGGAGTAAGGTGACTAAGATATCGCCAAAACAGTTTATCAAGCCGTACGTTCGTAAAGATTTTAAGGAGACAGGAAGGAAGATGGAGTATGGAATGATTCATGTGAGATACATTGATAAAAAGTTGCTTTTGGATATTAAAGGTCGGATAGAGAAGTATGTCGGGAAATTTGCGCAGGCCCCGATACTAGAAACTCGGAAAAATAGAGAATGATGATGTCCGAATTTCAGTACGAGACAATTCTGCGGTATGTTTGTAGGTAGATAAATGGGCGCAGGTAGACCCGTAGGGGGCGGGGGCAGACTGTAAATCTGCTGTCTATTAGGCCTCGTGAGTTCAACTCTCACCCTGCGCACAAAAATAAAATTGGGTACTCTTTTGGGGTTTCCCGAGAAGTGCTATATTTTTTGGCTTGACATGGAAGCCATAATATGCTATGTTTTTGGTAGCTTAGTAACAGGACTATTCAGCTCGATGTCATATTTCTAAACCGAAATAGGAGGACTGAAAACCATGGCAAGAGAACTCAAGATCACCCAAGCGTACAAGTCTGGATTGTGCGACTCGGACACCACCGAAAGCTGTGTGACCGAGAAGGTAGTGGACGTCACCGAGGACTGCCCCAGGGGAAGCAACAAGGACAGATGCATCTTTCTCTATACGAGATCGAAGCGCGGACGCATCATTCAGATGGCACGTCCCTACGAGGGTGAGGAGTATGTGGGCGCACATATCCACTTCTTCGTGGACGAGCTTGAGCATGAAATGCATGTCGCTCCGCGCGACGACACCTTCGGCTCGTGGGCAAGCCAACTCGGATTCTCGAAACCTGCGCTCCGTTCGCTCATTGAGGAGCACGCTCCAGCCGTCTGAGCACATTCCGGTCATTCTCACTTTACCAAAGGCTCCACTCATAGTTATGTGAGGGGGGCCTTTTTTTAATGTATAATTACTTTATATGGACTATAAAATTGTAATTAGTATTATATCCGTCATCTTGGTTTTTGTTGGTTATGGGTCGTATATCCGAGATATCTTTAAAAGAAAAACTGTACCTCATACTTTTACGTTTTTAGTTTGGGGCCTTGCAAGTTCAATTACGTGGGCTCTTCAGGTTTATGGAGGAGCTGGTGTTGGTGCTTGGATAACGTTTTTTGTGGCGGCAGTATGTATATTTATTTTTTTTGTTTCCCTTAAATACGGCGAAAAGAATGTTACTAGATCGGATGTAATATTCTTGGCTCTAGCCCTGCTTTCACTTTTCTTATGGGTTGTAGTCGATCAACCTGTTTGGTCAGTCATTTTGGTTGTTCTCACGGATATACTAGGTTTCGGCCCAACCCTCAGAAAATCCTGGAATAAGCCTCATTCTGAAACGCTTTTTACTTGGTGGGTCGCAGCATTCAGACATGGTTTTGGTGTATTCGCTTTAGAAAAATTTAACCTACTCACACTTTTGTATCCTGTGGTTTGGACAGCCGCAAATGTCGCTTTCTGTCTGATCCTAATTATAAGGCGCAGGTTGATTAAGCAGGATTATGTGCGATAAATGTTCGAACATCGTCCAATCCTGCGCACAAAAGTAAAACTGGGTACTCTGAGGGTATCCAGTTTTGTTTTTTATGTTCAGGATTCGAACTAGAAGGTGGGGTCGGGAGGAGGTAGTGTCCTCCCGTGTTGGAATCCTCCAGCTGGCGGAATTCAAAACCGAGGGTTTTTAAAGAGCGAGAGAAGCGAGTGACGTGAGATTCCTGTCCTGCGCACAAAGTAGGCTTAAACTTGCTCGTTTTTTTGAAAAGGAGTAAGGTTTTTTTGGTAACTATTACATCAAATAACGAGAGGTCGTTTGAATTTCATGGGGAGGTTTTATGGAAGCGGAATTGATTTTGACAAGACTGACAGTACTCAGAGAAAATGCCGAGAATCAAAGCTCAAGCATTGTTCGCTTGAGGGAAGAATTGCGGTCGAAGGTGGCTGAACTTGAATCAAGTGTTCGTGACTACAACTCTCTGCGAATTGACTTGCTTATGGAGCGTCTTCGCGAGAGAGGACTTTCGTGGTGTACGTACCATAAAAATACTTTTCCAGTCGAGGAAGCGAGCTTGGTTCTTTTGTCGTCTGCGGACTCTGGTTTTTCGGGTCCGCACCGGGTTTGCTCAGAATGTCGAAAAGAGGTTCTGGCGAAACATGGCTATCTTTCACGTCGAGATGATCTTCATGAGAGAGGCGGTATTCTTTACCACGCTTTTGTTGTTTCAGAAGAGGGAGATGGTTTTTCTGTGGTGAAGTTCGGCAAGCAAGAAAGCTTGGCGGCGAAGGATTTCAAGGTTCCACAGATTTCAGATTCTGCTATTAGTCATTTTGAATCTGAAATGAGTCTTCCCCTGGAACTTTCAATTGAGAACCATCCTCGTTCTGTTCCACTTCGTGTTCGCGGTGAACGGTTAAAAGCGGCTTAAGTTTATAGGATTCATCAATGAGGGGCGCGCAAAAAAAGTGCGTCCCTTTTTGCTATAATTAGTTGATATGAACGAACTTTACTTCCCTGAAGCTATAGTTTTGGATCGAGAAGACGCGAATGGGTTTGATTCGCGGTATTCAATCTACGCTAAAGGATTTGGGAAGTTTTTTGCGAAGGCAACGAGCGCGCGGAAAATTACGTCAAAATTGGCGCCCCATTTGGAACCAGGGAATTTGATACAGATTCGGGTGGTGGGGAACGGACATTTTCAGGTGGTGGATGTATTGAAAAGCGATAAGTTGGGAATTTGGCCTAATGATTTGTATTTGCTTAATCAGATGTTGCCGGAGCATGATTTTGAGTTTGGCGTGTGGCAGGAACTGATGCGAAATGTCAATAATGATGTGAATGATGCGAGTGAGGCGATTGAAAGAATAAAGAAGGAAAGCGATGGAAATGAGGTGAATGTTGTGAATGCGGGACAAGTGCATCAAAACCTTAACTGGCGCAATAACACTGAAAGTAGCCCCTCGTCGCAGGCTCACTCGGGACGAGAACCTTTTGATTGGAAAAGAGTGTTGAAGGTTCTCGGTTGGGATCCGGAGCATGCGGCGTGTGAAATTTGTAATGAGGCTAAGCCAGATTTTTTTGATATTGGGACGCAAGGGTTTTTTTGTGAGAAATGTTTTGCGAAACGAGGAAGCGTGGAGTCTTTTTCTTTTAGGAGAACGAGTAAGGATTTTCTGAAGTTAGCCACTAGCCAATAGCCAATAGGGTTTAGGAAGAATAAAAGAAATGCATGTATGAGGCGAATGTTGGAAGATGATGGAATGCACGAGTGAGGCGAATGATGGAGTGCGTGAATGAGAGGAGGCGGTTCTCCTAATTTTGCCAAGCAAAACTTTGAAGGGTAAATATGGTAAAATTTTGATTCATGAAGAAAGCTTTAATAATCAGCGCGGTGGTGGCGGCGGTTTGCGCCTTACTTTTGTATTTAGTTTTTAGAACTTCGGAAAATACCTCAATTAAAATTGAGTTTGGCCAATTGGATGCAATTGAACAAGGAAAACCCTTTGATTTCGAGGTTTCGGTTTTAAGTGAAGAAGCGAAAGTTTTGAAGAACGTTAAACTTTCTGTGGCGTTGCCTTCGGGGGCGTTTTTTGTGGGAGAGGATGATGGGCAACGGGTAGAGGAGAAAATTTTGGGGGATGTGGGTCCGGGGAGTTTGAATAAAGAAACTTTTCGGTTAATTGCAATGGGCGAGATGGGTGAGAAAAAAGTTTTAAAAACAAAATTGACTTATGCGATCGCGCCAAATGGAAAAGTTTTTTTCGAAATCGAAAAAGATTTGGAGGTTGAGTTAGGAGATTCCGCGATTACTTTAGATATAGAAACCGGCGAAGAAGTTTCAAGCGGGGAAGTTTTTGAAATTAAAATTAAATATAAGAATGAAAGCGAAGAGGAGTTGAAGAATTTGAGTTTGAAAATTGATTATCCGCCAGTGTTTAAGTTTAAGGAGGCGAGCGTTCCGCCTGACAAAGGCGAAAATGAATGGGATATCTTGCTTTTGGGGAAGGGGGAGGAGAGGGAGTTGGTAGTTTCGGGGAGTGTGATCGGGTTTACGGGAGCGGCGGTGGAGTTGCCGATTTCGATCTTGGGAAATTTTGAAGGGCAACAGTATTCCCTTTTAACTACAAAGAAGGAACTTAAAATTGCGGAGGCACCGCTTTCGGTAGCGATTGATGTTAGCGGAGGTTCGGGACTTAAGAATGACGAAGGAGGATATGTGACTCGGCGGGGCGATACGCTTAAGTATGTTTTTCGATATAAAAATAATTCGAATGTGGCGTTAAATAATGTCCAAGTGAAGGCAAAATTTTCTGGCGAGGCGTTTAATTTTGGGTCGCTTCGGACTAACGGAATTTTCAATTCATATGATCGAACCGTGAGTTGGAGTTCGGGAAATGCGGCGGAGTTGGGGAGTGTGGCGGCGGGAGGGAGCGGGGTTTTGGAGGTAGAGGTGGGTGTGCGAGGGGATTTGAACATTAGCCGACTGGGAGATAAGAATTTTCTTTTGAAAACCGAGGCAGAGATTCGATCAACAAACTCGCCGTCGGGATCGGTGG
>CAYIIM010000038.1:0-10081 GCA_964363455.1 uncultured Candidatus Saccharibacteria bacterium | reverse complement strand
CTAACATCACTTTGGAAATTGGCATAGGCCTTGGGACCAAAACGGTCTCACCTTTCTGGCCTTGCTTCTTGGGCCGGGCGCGTTTCTTGAAAAGGTTTAAACCATCAACGGTCAAGCGATCGTCTTTGGTGAAAACCTTAAAGACAGTCCCGGTTTTGCCCCGGTCTTTGCCAGAAATGATTTTAACTTGATCGCCTTTTTTTAAGTTCATGTTAGTAGTTTTGAAATATTTACACGATTTCTTCAGCCATGGTCATAAGCTTTTCATAACCCATCGGTTTCAACTCTTTTGGTAAAGGACCGAAAATACGAGTGGCAATTGGTTCTTTTTTAGCATCTACCAAAACCACGGCATTTTCATCAAATCGAACATAGGAACCATCTTTTCGGCGGAAGGGCTGACGTTGGCGAACCACTAAAACTTTAACTTTGTCTTTCTTTTTAACGGTCTTTCTTGGCTCAGCGGATTGAACGGAAGCCACCACAATGTCGCCGATCCGGGCATAGCGCCTTCGGGTGCCACCAAGGATTCGAAAACAGCGGACGATTTTGGCGCCACTATTATCGGCTACTTTTAAGATGGAACGTTCTTGGATCATAAATAATTTAAAATTTAAATATCAAAATGAAAAATTTAGGTGTTCCTTCGGAACGGATTTTATAACTTTCTGATTTTGATTTTTGAATTGTCATTTTACAGTTTGATTTTTTATTTTTAAATTTTACCCACGATTTTCCAGCGTTTTTCCTTGGAAAGCGGGCGGGTTTCTTCGATCACCACTTTGTCGCCAGTTTTGTATTCATTATTTTCATCGTGGGCTTTAAAGCGGGTACTCACTTTGTAGTACTTTAAGTATTTGGGGTGCTTTTTAAGGCGCTCCACCACCACCACTCGGGTCTTAACCATCTTGTCACTGGCCACCACGCCGATAATTTTTCGTTTTTTGGTTACAATCTTTTCCATATTATTTTGACTTTAATTGGTTTTTAAAGGTCATGACGCGGGCGATAAATTTTTTAACCTCTCGAAGTTCGCCGATATTTTTAACTTTTCCGGCCGCCAAATCAAGGTTGAGCTCATGGAGCTTTTTCTTTTTTTCAACCAAAAGGCTCTCTAATTCGCCGACGCCTTTGTTTTTCAATTCTTGGATTTCCTTGAGTTTCATGTTTATTTTTCTTTCGAAACAACCTTGGTTTTGAAAGGCATTTTAAATCCGGCCAAAGTCAAAGCTCGGGCGGCGATATCTTTAGGGACGCCATCGAGTTCAAAAATAATCCGACCAGGCTTAACTGGGAAAACGTAGTGGTCAACGGCGCCTTTTCCACCTCCGAGAGTGGATTCTGGCGGACGCTTGGTGACCGGCTTATCCGGGAAAACGCGAATCCAAAGTCGGCCTTGGCGCTTGATGAAGTTGGTGATAGTGCGACGGCCGGCTTCAATCTGTCGGGAGTTTAACCAGGCGGAACCCATGGCCTTGAGCCCGTGTTGGCCGTAGCTTAATTCAAGACCCCTTGTCTCAACTTGCCTTTTCATAGAGCGGCCTTTGTGCCACTTTCGATGTTTGACCTTTTTTGGAATAAGCATGATAAAAAAATTTAAAAGTTAAAATTTAGGTGTCCCTTCGGGACGGATTTTTTGTTTTCGATTCATCAAAAATCTGGCCTTTGTAGATCCAAACTTTAATGCCGATGGTGCCGTAAGTTGTGAAAGCAGTGGAAGTGCCGTAATCGATGTCAGCTCTTAAGGTTTGCAGAGGCAAAGTGCCGTCCTTTAACCATTCTCGGCGGGCGATCTCCGCGCCACCCAAACGACCAGAGAGAAGAATTTTGATACCCTTGGCGTCTCGGCCTTGCATGACTTGCTCAATATACTTTTTCATAATACGCCTAAATGGCATTCTTTTTTCCAAATCCCAACCCACTTGATCAGCTACATAAACGGCGGATGATTCGGAGCGCTTTAACTCTTCTACATTTAAACTCAAAGCGATTCGGCCGCTCTTACCTCGGAGTTTGGCGAGGACTTTTTCAATAGCTTTATTCAACTCCTCGATCCCCTTTCCTCCTCGGCCGATGACAAAACCCGGCTTGGCGGCTTTGATCATAACTTTTAAATTATTGGAAGTGCGTTCGATTTCAATCGAAACGATGCCGGCTTGGTCAATTTTGGCCTTAATCACTTTTCGAATGGCTTCGTCTTCTTCGAGATATTTTTTGTAGTCGCCCTTAAGGAACCAGCGAACCGGCCAGTTCTTGGTAATACCTAAACGATATGATTGTGGATTAATCTTCTGTCCCATAGTAAGAAATTAAAAATTTAAATATCAAAATGAAAAATTTTGGTATCCCTCGACGGACTCGGGATGATTTTAGGATTATTGAATTTTGAACTTTGGATTGTCATTTTACAGTTTGATTTTTTAAGTTTGAACTTCTACTTGTCCATGCCTGATTTGCGACTAAAAGCTTTCTGGAAGAAGCCCGGTTTTTGACGCTGGGGTTTCACGGCTTTTTCTTCACCAACTTCTTTTTTGGTTTCCTTATCTTTGCGTCCGGGTTTGGAATCTTTAAGGGGTTTCTTGGCTTTCTTTTTAACCACCATCGTAAAGCGATTGGCTTTTTGATTAGCTTTTTCGGCTAAAACGATCGTGACGTGGCTCAATTTTTTCTGAATCGGCGTGGCCATACCGCGAGCTCTGGGTAAAAATCGCTTAAGCATCGGGCCGCCATCAACCATAATCGTTTTAATATATAAAGATTCAATACTGATTTTTTGGTTATTTTTGGCATTTGAAACGGCCGAGCGCAAAAGTTTTAAAAGGCTCTTGGCCGGTCGGCGGCGCTGAACAAGTAATTGAGCTTCGGCTTCATTAACTGAAAGACCGCGAATAATACCCGCTAAGGCGCGAACCTTTCTCGGGGCGATCTTCAGAAAATTAAGTTTTGCGATTTGTTCAGCCATTGTAAGAGAAATTTAAAATTTAAATATCAAAATGAAAAATTTTGGTATCCCTCGACGGACTCGGGATGATTTTAGGATTATTGAATTTTGAACTTTGGATTGTCATTTTACAGTTTGATTTTTTAACTTTGAACTATTTTTTGGCCGCTGGTTTAGCCGCTTCGGCCGGTTTAGGAGCAACGGCTTTTTGCTCTAACTCTTTCTGCATTTTACCGCCGTGTTTGATGAATTTCTTGCTAGGCGAAAACTCCCCGAGCCTGTGGCCAACCATGTCTTCGGAAACGCGAACTTCGATAAAAATCTTGCCGTTGTGAACCGCGAAAATGTAGCCTACCATTTCGGGAGAGATTTCCGAGTCACGAGACCACGTCTTAATAACCACACCGTCTTCGGGTTTGGATTTAGCAATCTTTTTAAGTAATTTGGGCTCCACAAAGGGACCTTTTTTAAGTGATCGGGACATGGTAAGAAGTTTAGAATTTAAATATCAAAATGAAAAGTTTTGGTGTTCCTTCGGAACGGATTTTATAATTATTAAATTTTGAAATTTGAATTGTCATTTTGCAGTTTGATTTTTTACTTTTTAACTTTTTTACTGGGTCGGCGTTTGACGATAAATTTGTTGGACCACTTTTTCTTGTTTCGGGTCTTTCTACCGCCAGTCACTTTACCCCAAAGGGTTTTGGGTTTTCTGGTACCGCGTTGAGTGCTACCTTCACCACCACCGTAGGGGTGATCCACTGGGTTCATAGCTTTACCGCGAGTGGTTGGGCGGATACCCAACCAGCGCGATCGGCCGGCTTTGCCAATGACCATCAAGTTATTTTCTGGATTGGAAACTTGGCCCAGGCTAGCTAAACCCTCCCAGAGAACGCTGCGGACCTCGCCGGACGATAATTTGATATCAGTGTAACCATTGGAGTGAGCCAAAACTTCGCCGTAAGAGCCAGCCGAGCGGGCCATCTGGCCGCCTTTGCCGGGGCGGAGCTCAACGTTCATTACTTGGTAACCCACCGGAATGTTTTTTAGGCGCATTCGGTTGCCGGGTTTAAGCGGGGCGGCGTCGTCGATCGTAATTTCCGTTCCCTTGGTGACGCCTTGCCAGGCTAAGACATAAGACTTTTGACCGTCACGATATTTAATTAAACAAATGAAAGCGGTGCGATATGGATCGTATTCAACCGTTTCCACGGTCGCTTTTTCGCCGATTCGATTTTGCTTGAAATCAACCATCCTGTAAAGCCGGCGATTGCCACCCCCTTGATGACGAACCGTAATTCGGCCCTGCGAGTTGCGGCCGGCGTGGTCTTGAAGTTTTTTCAAGAGCGGCTTGTGAGGTCGGTTGCCGGTTAAGACATCATAGCTCACCGTGGTCATATGGCGCCGAGAGGCGGTTGTTGGGGCGTATTTTTTCATATTTAGACAGTGAGATTAATTTTCTGGCCTTTTTTCAAAATCACGATCGCCTTTTTAAAACCTTGGCCTTGTTTTTTCTGGCCGCGGTAGCGACGGGTTTTACCAGCGGTGTTAACGATATTGACCTTATCCACCTCAACTTTATACATCTCTTTGATGACTTTCTTGATTTCGTTTTTAGTGGTGTTGCCTTTGACGGAAAAAATATACTGACCGGCCTCGCTAAGACGAGCGGCTTTTTCGGTGATCAGGGGTCTATTAACTAAAAACATATCTCGCATGATTAGACTTTATAATGTTTAGAAATCATCTCGACGGCTTTTTGATCGATAAAAATATTGCGGTAGTTTAAAAGATCGTGGACGTTCAGCGAATCCGGAGAGATGACTTTGGTTTTGGGCAGATTTTTGGAAATTCGAGAAACGCTCTTGTTTTCGATTTCGGGAATCATTAAAACATCGTATTTTTTGGAATTCTTTTTCATACTCAACATTGTCCGCAAGTTTTCCGAAACTGTTTTGGTTTTAGCCGGCGCGAAGTCGATGTTATCTAAAATCATGACTTCGTTTTCCTTTAGTTTCTTAGAAAGAACGCTAAAGAGAGCCGTTCGGCGCATCTTTTTGTTCACTTTTTGAGAGTAATTCCTTTCTTTGTTGGGGCCATGGGCTTTTCCACCGCCGATCCAAATTGGCGAGCGGCTGGAGCCGTGTCGAGCGCGGCCGGTGCCTTTTTGACGCCATGGTTTGCGGCCGCCACCGGAGACTTCACTGCGGTCTTTGGCGTGGGCCCAGGGCCGGCGTAAATTAGCCATCTGCGCGAGCAAGACTTGTTGAACTAATTCCGGCGACCACTTGGTTTTGAAAACTTTCTCAGGGAGATCGATTTCGCCAACCACTTCTTTTTTAAAATTTAAAACTTGATACTTCATGATAAAGAAATTTAAAATGCAAATTTTAAAATGAAAAATTTAGGTGTTCCTTCGGAACGGATTTTATAATTTTCTAATTTTGAACTTTGGATTGTCATTTTACAGTTTGATTTTTTAACTTTTCACTTTTAACGTTTGGCGATTTTGGAGATCATGACAAAGCTGCGATTCATGCCCGGGACGGGGCCTTTAACGAGTAGAAGATTATTCTCTTTATCAATCTGGATGACTTTCACATTTTTCAAAGAAACTTTCTCGGTACCCATATGGCCAGCCATTCGGCGACCAGGAACGACGCGTTGAAAAGCAGTGGAGCCAATAGAACCGGGAGCGCGATGACGATTTTTCTGACCGTGAGTTTTTGGTCCGCCGCTGAAGTTGTAGCGCTTAACCACGCCTTGGAATCCTCTCCCCTTGGAGAATCCGGTGATTTTGACCATATCGCCTTCGGCGAAGGCCGAGACGTCGATCACATCATGAAGCTTGAAACTTGAAACTTGAATCGCCGGATCAGAACTTTTAACTTTAAATTCGCGTTTCTTTTTTCCGCCTTCGATTTGAATGGCTTCATAACCGTGTTTTTCTTTAGTGCGGACGTTCGAAACTTTGTTAGGCTCAGCCTTAATAATCGTCACGGGGACGACTTTATCGTTTTGCCAAACTTGGCTCATTTTGACTTTTTTACCCAAAATAAACATGCGTTTAAATTATTCTAATTAACCTAATTGCCCTAATTATTCTAATCAATTCCCAAATCCCAATTAACAAATTTTAAGAAATGACGCGAATATTTGGCAAGAGTAAACAAAAGCCGAGGACTTTTGCCTCGGTGGTAAAACTTCTAAAAGGAAACGCGGATGACTATTCTCTTCGTGTCGTCATGGGGATCGTTCGAACACGTTTGAATGCGACTTCAAAAAAATTGAATGGCATTTAAGAGAATTAAGAAATCCTTCCCTAGAGAGGTTTGCCTACCCTGGCCTAAACCTTGCTGGGGTATTGTACACTAGTGCTTTTGGCTTGTCAAAGGTCCGCCTCATATTTTCCTTTGGAGAGCCGGTGTCGCAAAACTCCTGCGATTTTGCGCACCTGCATCTCGGCTGTTTTACCACTTCCAGGGACCAAGCTAAATCAGCCTCCGATAGCCTCTCCAAAGGAAAATACTCGCTCCTGGGGAAAAATAGAGTAGAGATGCAAAAGAACACCCCGCAACAGAAACTGTTGCGGGGGTAAAGGTTTAAGGGAACAAGTCCCAAGGTTCAAGGGTTAGGAAACTACGGAACGAGCCCGAAGACCGTCGTCCGATCCACCCGGATGGCACCAATACACGCGGACCTCGCCACCTGAGCTCAAGTACACGTACGGAACGCTGCCGTCAGAGTCACGAGAGCCCGTACAGAGCGTCCAGTTTTCGCGATCGAGGTGATTGCCGGTTTCATCAAAATATTTGAGGCCATAGACGAGTCGCTCAAGCAAAGTGACGCCGTCGATCTTCTTTTTCTTCAGATCGTTGGCCGAGAGATTTTTCAGCTCCTCGTCGGCTTCAACTCGCTCGCGAACACGAATGGCGTAGGACGTGGTTGGAACACGGTCATTGGTCGGAACACTTGAATCCAGATCATCACCGTACGCACTCCAGATTTTGCCACCGAAAACTTTTTGGCAAGCGGCCCAGACTTGGTTAAGAGTTAACCCCTTTGGAATCACGATAAGGCGATCGTGGCCTTTTTCGTAATCCGGCAGAACCAACCCGGTCAGATCAACTTCGATGTTGAGCTTCTTGTAAAACGCAGTCCACTCGGCGATGACTTCCGCCGGCATTTCACTGCCACGGAGAATACGGGCAATCTCCTCGCCGATCGTTCTCTTTCTCCCGATAAGCTGTTGCGCTCGGGTGAAAGTGATGTCGGTCGGAAATTGTTCGATAACAGCCGCCATTAAGTCTTTGTGTTGGCCGGCAGTCATCATCTGGACAGTCTCAGGGTTTCCCATGAGCAGTTCCTCCTTGATGAAGATGATTGTAAAGCGCTCAAGATCACCATGATCTTGATTCTGAGTGAATTATAGCATATTTTTGCCACTTTTGTCAACTCCGAATTGAGCCCTTAAATACTCGCTGATTTTGAAGCCCGAACAATGACTTAACACCCCAAAGTAGGATTGGAGGGTTTGGTTATAGGATTCGGTTGTTATTACTCCCCTTCTCACCGATTCCCTTTTCAAATTCAGCTTCTTGAAAAGCCTATTTTTGGTTTTGGTACGTAGGACGCGATGATACGGCAAAACTACATAGCCCAAAAAGTCGACCCCTCGAATGTGCTTTCTTAAAGTTATTTTATTTTCGTGTAATTTCAGATTCAACCTTTGAGTCAAAAAGGTTCCAATTGGTTGCAGGATATTTTTAAGCGCGTTTTGATCGGGGTCGAGAATGATAAAATCGTCGCAGTAGCGAAGATAATACTTTATTTTTAAATCATGCTTTATAAATTGATCGAATTCATTTAAGTAGATGTTGGCAAAAAGCTGGCTAGTGACATTGCCGAGGGGCAAACCAACACCTTTAGTTTTTTCAAAACTAGAAATCACTTTTTCAATTAGCCAGAGGGATTTTTCACAACTGATTTTTCTTTTTATTAAACCAAGCATTTTTTCGTGGTTTATGGAATCAAAGAACTTTTTGACATCACACTTTAAAGCAAAAACTGGTCGGTGGTTATTTTGGTTGGATTTTTTTAAGAACCTTTCGAGCTGAGATACGGCGAGATGCGTACCCTTATTTAAACGGCACGAAAAGGAGTCGGAGATAAAGCCTTGGTCAAAAGTTGGGTAAAGTACGCGGAAGATGGCTTGATGAAGCAAGCGATCCCGGACGGAGGCTTTATGGATATGCCTTAGCTTTGGATCGCTAATTAAGAAAGATTGGTAAGAATCGTGCTCATACGTACCGGTCAAAAGATCCTCTTGAAGTTTGGCAAGATTTGATTCAAGATTGAATTCAAAATTTTGGACATCAAATTTTCTCCTTTTGCCCCGACGAAACTCAAGCCAAGCCCTTAAAAGATTTTCCGTACTAGTAATCTCTTTAAAAACATCATGAAAAACTATTCCTTTAAAGCACCCCCCCCGCAGCTTCGTTGAGACGCCGATTGTGCATAACTTAAGCCAATTTTACCAAAAACTCTACCTTTTTGGGAAAAAACTGCCAAAACGCGATCGGTTTGGGCTTCACATGAAAATCGAAGAAGTTTGCACCGAAACGTTTGAGCTGGCAATTACCGCTTCGTTTGAGGAAAAATCTGAGAAAACAAAAACGATTAAAAGCTTGCGGATAAAGCTGGAGGTTTTAAAAAGAATGATCAGGAATTCTTTTGAGCTAAAAATTATTAACGAAGAAAAATATATCGAATTTTTTGAAAACCTCGAGGAGATATCTAAAATGACAAACGGTTGGATTAAATACTTAAAACAACAAGAGGGCTCTGTGTAGCCCTCTTGGATTTGCAGAGACTTCGGAACGAGCTCGAAGATTGTCGTTCGATTCATTCGGATTGTACCAATTCACGTTGACCTTGCCATCTGAGTTCAAGTTCACGTTCGGAACGTTGCCGTCAGAGTTACGAGAGCCCGTTTTTTACCCGCCCCCATCCGAACCACCGAAAGTTTTGGTGGAAAACTTTCTGCGTTTGCCGGACATAACCGGATTTATTTTTGAAGCATTGCACGTGACGAGCAAACCTTCACCAGAAGCGAGTAAGCAGTTTCCGCAAATTTTTCTTTGGCAAACCGATACTCATTTGAGCCGATTGTATTAGCCGTTTTCATTATACATAAAATTTTTCCCCCCGAACCAGATTGGCGCGAGGGGAAGTGAAAAAGAAACAAAACCAAAGGGTTAAGCGGAAACTACGGAACGAGCCCGAAGAACGCCGTACGATACATTCGGATTGTACCAATCCACGTCGACCCCGCCATCTGAGTCCAAGTCCACGACCGGAACGCTGCCGTCAGAGCCACGAGAGCCCGAACAGAGAGTGACGGTTTTGAGATCGAGGTGCTTGCCTCGGCTCTTCCAGAAATAGAAGAGTCCGAGGATGAGACGCTCAAGAAGAGTGATGCCCGGGATGCCTTTCTCTTTGAGTTGGTTGGTCGAGAGGTTTTTGTTTTCCTCGTCGGCTTCGACTCGGTCACGAACCCACAAGCAGTAATCCGTTTTGGGTTCGCGGTCGTTGTCGGTCACCGCTTTGTCGAGATCATTGGTATAGCGCCAAGTCTTCGTTCGCTCGGTGAGTCTTTGGAAGACAAGGTTCATTGTGAGGCCTTTGGTGATTACAATCAGCCAACCATAACCGTCGCACTCAGGCGGGATCACGAGGTTGG
This sequence comes from uncultured Candidatus Saccharibacteria bacterium, assembly GCA_964363455.1. Taxonomy (GTDB): domain Bacteria; phylum Patescibacteriota; class Minisyncoccia; order UBA6257; family 2-01-FULL-56-20; genus VMFW01. The sequence continues at coordinate 398 of CAYIIM010000038.1, read as the reverse complement.
AAAAATCCGTGTCCCAGCCGAAGACGTCTTGATAGAACTCTTGCCACTCGCCGACAATTGAGTCGGGGGAGGCGAAGGGGTTTTGGTGCTCCAAGCATTTCTGAAATTGACCAAGAGTCATCCCTTTCCCAGGTTCGGTAATTCCTTGCCGAAGTTGACGAAACAACTCTGTAGTCATTCGATCGCGTTTTTCAAGCCAGTCCGGCGTTAGATCCGGACTCACGACCGCTGGTCTTTTTGCCATGGCCGTATCTCCTTTGGTTAAGATTGTGAAAGTTCTCAAATCCACCATGAATTTGAGGCTATCTGCATTTTACCAGAAATTATATATTTGTCAACATAGTATGGTAATGTGCACACACATATGGCGGTTTCCTCTAGGATGGGGAAATGGCCAT
>CAYIIM010000037.1:0-10082 GCA_964363455.1 uncultured Candidatus Saccharibacteria bacterium | reverse complement strand
TCTTGAAACGTGAAACTTGAAACATTTTCGGAGCCGGAGAGAGGATCCGCCAGCTGGCGGAGAACCCGCGTCATTTTATCCCGATACCAAACCGAGGATAAATTGCCGACTGGAGCCGGAGAGAGGAGTCGAACCCCCAACCTTCACTTTACAAAAGTGTTGCTCTGCCATTGAGCTACTCCGGCGTTAAGCGAAAAAATCATAACAGAATAAGGGGTTAGTGTAAATGAAAACCCCGCCTTAAAGAGCGCGGGGTAGTCTCAATTATTGTCCCAAATGGCATAGAGACCAATGGGCCTTCGGTAAGATGGATGAATAGGACTGGGTATTTGCCTCAAGCTTCGCCATCGCACAACCTGAGCGTCCTAGAAAATATTATGGATTCATAAAATTATTTGTCAATTTCGAGGTTGGTGACCTATAATTCCAGTATATTTCATGTCTAAATTTGTCCACCCCGATACTAGAAATTTGAAGGGTTTGAGCCTTCCCAAAAGAAAATTCAAATTTCAGTACGGGGCAGGCCTTCATACTATATAACATGTCAAAGTTTGTGCATTTACATACTCATTCTCATTACTCGTTACTGGATGGACTGGCCAAGATTGATGATCTCGTTGGCCGCACCAAAGAGTTAGGGATGGACTCCCTCGCAATTACAGATCACGGGGTTTTGTATGGAGCGATCGAGTTTTACAAAAAAGCGAAGAAGGCGGGCATCCGGCCGATTTTGGGTGTAGAGGCCTATATGGCCCCAAAAGGCAGGGGCGACAAGGAACCAGGCGAGCGGTATTATCACTTAATTTTACTTTGCGAAAATCTAACAGGTTGGAAAAACTTGATCAAATTAGTTAGTATCGCTAACCTTGAAGGCTATTACTACAAACCGAGAATTGATAAAGAAATTTTGCGCCAGTACCACGAGGGACTCATCGGGCTTTCGGCCTGTTTGTCCGGCGAGGTGAATCGGCATTTGATGGCGGATCGATTTGAAGAGGCGAAGAAATCGGCGTTTGAGTACGAAGAAATATTTGGCAAAGGAAATTTCTTTTTAGAGATTGGCGATCACCCCAACATCCCGGAAAATGTGAAGTTGCGGGGTGAGGTTTTAAAATTGGCAAAGGCAACTGGTTTGGGACTAGTGGCCACCCAAGACATTCACTATGCCAAAAAAGAGGACGCGCCGTATCATGATATTTTGGTCGCGGTTCAGACGGGAGCAAAATTGACGGATGATGATCGATTAACCTTATCGATCGACGATTTTTCTTTGAATTCGCCGGAAGAAATGATAGAGAAATTCAAAGACGCGCCGGAGGCGATAACTAATACCGTCAAGATTGCCGAGCGGTGTAATTTGGAGTTAGAACTCGGGAAGATCATTTTGCCTAATTTTCCCAAACCCGATGGAAAAACCGCTAACGCTTACTTAGAGGAATTGCTAAAAGAAAGAATTGGCGGACGTTTTCCGGGCGAAAAGCTGAATCAAGTAGTCAAAGATCGGCTGGCGATGGAACTGGGAGTAATCGAAAAGACCGGTTTTGCGGATTACTTTTTGATTGTTCAGGATTTCATCAATTGGGCCAAATCGCACGGCATCGCGGTGGGTCCTGGTCGCGGTTCGGCGGCCGGCAGTTTGGTGTCGTATATTTTGGGAATTACTGATTTGGACCCAATCGAATATGGACTCTTGTTTGAACGTTTCCTAAATCCCGACAGGATTCAGATGCCGGATGTGGACGTGGACTTTGCGGATACGGGGCGGGATAAAGTTCTGGCGTACGTCAAAGAAAAATACGGCACGGATCATGTGGCGCAGATTATCACTTTTGGAACGATGGCGGCGCGGGCGGGTATTCGAGACGCGGGCCGGGCAATGGGAATTAGTTATGACCACTGCGATAAACTCGCCAAGCTCATCCCGTTTAATATGAAGTTAAAGGAAGCGATAGAGAAAGTGCCGGAATTGGGCGAGGCTTACGAAAAAGATGCAGAGGCGAAAAAATTGTTGGATGTGGCGATTCATCTTGAAGGAGTGGCTCGACACGCTTCGGTGCACGCCTGCGGAACTGTGATCTCAAAAGAACCACTCACCGAATACCTGCCAGTCCAACTCGCACCGCAGGACAAAAACAACATTATCACCCAGTTTGAGATGCACACGGTGGAGGATATGGGACTTTTGAAAATTGATTTTCTGGGACTTAAAAACTTAACTATTATTGAAGAAACAGTACGATTAGTGAAAGATCGAACTGGGCGGGATATAAAAATGACGGAGTTGCCACTTGATGACAAAAAAACTTTTGAACTTTTACGGGCGGGAGATACGACGGGCGTTTTTCAGCTTGAAGGCGGCGGGATGAGGCGGTATTTGAAGGAATTGGAGCCGTCAAGTATTGAGGATATTATCGCGATGATTTCGCTCTACCGACCGGGAACGCTCGACGCGGGCATGGTCCCCCACTACATCGCCAGGAAGTTGGGGCGAGAAAAAGTGACTTACTTACACCCAAAACTCGAACCGATTTTGAAAAAAACGTATGGGATTATGGTTTACCAAGAACAGCTGATGGAGGTCGCGAGGGCGCTCGCCGGATTTACCTTTTCCGAGGCTGATACCTTGCGCAAAGCAGTGGGCAAAAAAATCAAAGCCCTTCTCCAAGAACAAGAGCAGAAACTGATTAATGGAATGATCAAAAATGGCATTCCACCCAGTCAAGCCAAGGAGATTTGGCAATGGTTTGAGCCGTTTGCAAGATATGGTTTTAATCGATGTATAACGGGAGACAGCAAAATTCAAGACCCAGAAACGGGGGGGATTTACACAATCGAAGAAGTTTATAAGAATCCTCTTTTACTTAAAACAAGCTACTCGCTAAATGAGGAAAAAAAGATCTCGGAAAACCAAGTTTCCGAAGTTATACAGAATGGAGAAAAAGAGGTATTCGAAATCAAAACTCGAAGCGGGAGGAAAGTTAAAGCTACTTTGAACCACCCTTTGTTTACCGATGCGGGATGGAAAAAACTCGAAGATATTCGCTTGGGTGAGAAAATTGCTACACCCCGAAAACTATCGGAACCGCAAAGGCCGACTAGTGTTCCGGGTTATAAACTGTCGGTTCTAGGTTATTTATTGGCCGAAGGCAATCTTTGTCATCCTCATAGTTTTTATTTTTATTCAAAGTCTGACGCGGAAATTAATGACTATCTTGATAACTTAGAGCGATTTAAAAATACGATTGGAAAAGTTGACCGATCGAAATCAGCGACTTCGGTTTATGCAAAGAGGAGGAGTATTAAGGAGCCATCCGAAGCAGTTCAGTGGATCGATGAGATAGGGATGAAATACAAAAAAGCGGCGAATAAGTCTTTTCCGGAATTTGTATTTAGGCTAGCCAACAAAGATCTAGCGATTCTAATCGGCAAAATGTTTCAGGGAGATGGTTGTGTCAACCGAAAACGTAAATACCCTCAAATATTTTATGCCACTTCTTCTCCAGATATAGCGAGTTCGCTCCAACATCTTCTCTTGAGATTCGGCATTCTCTCTACCATCCATACGAAAGGATTTAAATACCGAGGAACGGTAAAGATCGGGTACACCGTAAGCATTAATCGATATGACAACATTGAAAAGTTCGTTTGTTCTTTTGGCCAATTTTTAGTGGGGAAGAAAAAGACTGAAGCTCTTAAAATCCTCCACGAACATTCGATAATAAACGGAACGATAAAAAACTGGTCGGCGAGGGGCAGTAAGGATGTAGTACCAGCCTCGATGGTTTTACCGGTTTTAAAAGAGATGGCTATTTTATCGGGACTTACAACAAGAGGTATGGCAAGCCAATTTGGTTTTGCTCCTCGCCTTTTCTTTAGAGACGACCGAAAAATCGGTTTTCTTAGAGAGACGGTCAGCTATCTGGGCGAAAAACTTAAAAGTCAGAGTTTGCGAGAGATGTCATCTTCGGACATATATTGGGATGAGATTATTTCGGTTCGAAGTGCAGGCAAAGAAATGACATATGATCTTAGCATTCAAAGGGATCATAATTTTATAGCGAATGATATTTTTGTTCATAACTCCCACGCGGCCTGCTACGCCATGATTGGGTACCAAACAGCTTATCTTAAAGCAAATTATTCCCAAGAATTTCACACGAGTCTTTTAAACGCTGAGGTGGATGACATTGATCGGATTTCTTTTTTGATAAATGAGTGTAAGAAGTCAGATATTGAAGTTTTACCGCCGGATATTAATAAGAGCTTTGTAAATTTTTCCCCAGAAGAAGAGAGTAAGATTCGCTTTGGCTTAGTGGCAATAAAAAATGTCGGCGAACAGGTGACAATAAATATCATCGAAGAGAGAGCTCGGAGCGGGCAATTTAAAGATTTAGTGGATTTTTTGAACCGAGTTCAGCATAAAGACTTAAATAAAAAGTCTCTCGAGAGCTTGGCAAAAGCCGGAGCGTTTGATAGTTTTGGGCTCGAACGAAAGCAGTTAGTGGAGAACATTGATGAAATTCTAAAGTTTAGTTCGATTATTAAACGCTCGGGCGCTCAAACTGGAAATTCTTTATTTGGCGGATCGCCAGCGGCGGTCGCAAGCTTGAAATTAAAACCAGCGGAGCCAGCCAAACTAGAAGAAAGATTAAGTTGGGAGAAAGAACTTTTGGGTTTTTATTTATCGGATCATCCGCTGAAATCATATGAGGAAAAAATTAAAGCTACGCAGGCGAAGCCGATTAGCGAGGCACGACTCATTAAGAATGAAGACCTAGTTTTTAGAATCGCGGGGTTGGTTTCCAAGATTCAAAAGGTGATGACAAAATCGGGCCAGCCGATGATGTTTGTGAAGGTGGAGGATCTTTCTCCGAACCCAATGGAGGTGATTGTGTTTAATAAAACTTTAATGAAGACCCAAATGGTTTGGGAGGAGAATAAGGTGGTTTTAGTTCAGGGGAAGATTTCTCTTCGGGGCGGAGAGGCAAAGATGATTTGCGATCAGGCGAGGATCCTTGAAGTATAAACTCTGGCTAGTAAGTAGCGAGTAGTCAGTAGGGGCTGGAGAAAGGGCTAGTTTTGGATAAGGCTACTTTTGTATTTTTCAGGCGAGAAAGATGAAATGTTCTTTATCTCTAGTTGCCAATAAGATTTTGAAAAATATTCTTCGAGGCTTTCCCTGAGACTTATTTGGTCATAACCAAGTGCGATCACTTCCGGTTTTACTTTTTCAAAGATTTGCCAGGTGCCAGACTCGCTGTCCCCCGCTATAATCTCGTCAACCAACATTTCTTTTTCTAAAACTTTTTTTCTTTCTTCAAAGTTATGGCGAGGAGGCCGCTTTTTTATTTTTTGAGTGGCTTCATCTTTGGCCAGTGAGACAACTAGAAAATCGCCGAATTTTTTGGCTTCTCGTAAAAAAAACTTATGACCCTCGTGAAGGCCATCGAAAACACCGAAGACCAGAACACGAGTGAATTTGGAATTATGAATCATGAATTATGGAAGAAGTCAGAACTCCTAATTCGCTATTCACTATTCCTGTCCTTTGGGACGCATTAAGGGGAAAATAACTGTCTCACGGACAGGTTTATCGAGGATAACGGCAAAAAGACGCTCGGAGGCGCCAAAACCGGCGGCAGGGGGCATACCGTATTCAAGGGCCTCTAGGAAGTCCTCATCGAGCATCTGAGCCTCTTTATCCCCTGCCTCCCTAAGCTTCATCTGGCCCTCAAAACGCTGCCTTTGATCCAGGGGATCATTGAGCTCAGAAAAGCCCTTACCAAGTTCGGTGCCACCAGCCATTATTTGAAAACGCTCAACCACCTCAGGATTTTTGTCAAAACGTTTAGCCAGGGGCTCGATATCTACCGGTGGATTGATTAAAAAGCAAGGCTGGACGAGATTCGGCCGGATAGTTTTTTTGTAAATTAAATCAATTAAGCGACCGCGGCCGAGATTCTTTTCCGGCTTTAAACCCAAACTTTCGGCTTTTTTATATAAATCTTCGACGGAGGCAGAGGTGGGATTTAACTTGTTAGCTTTTTCAAATTCACGACAGTAATCCACCGTCCCCCATTTTTTACTCCAGTTAATTTTTTGACCTTGATAGGTAGTCGTTAAAGAGCCGGTGGTTTTTTTGATGACTGATTTATAAAGTTTTTCAATAAACTTCATCAACTCATTGTAGTCGCTGTAGGCCCAATAAAATTCGAGCTGGGTATAATCTTGAAGATGCTCCCGATCAATGCCTTCGTTCCTAAAAATTCGCCCGATTTCAAAGACTTTATCATAGCCGGCGACAAGCAATTTTTTAAGCGGAAGTTCGAGGGAAATGCGGAGATAAAAATCGATATCAAGGGCGTTCAAGTGGGTCTTAAATGGTTCGGCTTCGGCGCCGCCGGGGATGGGTTCGAGGACGGGCGTTTCGACTTCGAGAAAACCAGCCTGATTTAACTCGTCACGAAAAGTGCGCCAGAAGATGGCTTTCTTTTTGAAAATCTCTTTGGTTTCGGGATTCAGTAAAATATCCAAATATCTTTTTCTTAACTTGGTCTCAATCTCCTCAATGCCAAAATGTTCGCTCGGAATAGGGCGAGTGCTTTTGCTAATCATGGTCGCCTCTTTGGCTTCAAGGCTTTCCTGGCCGCTCTTGGTTTTAAAGAGGATTCCGGAAACGGAAATATGATCACCACGGTCAAGCGAGTTTTTTAAAACCGTGAAGTTTTTTAAATTATCTTTTTTTAGAACAACCTGGATATTACCTGAGTCGTCTTTCAAATCACAAAATAATAAACTGCCTTGATCTCGGAGGCCAACAATTCTGCCCGCAATCGCAATTTTCTTTTTGGATTTGGCAAGCTTGCTGAAATTTTTTCTGGTTTCTGAGATTACAACACTCCGCTTGATGCGAGCGGGATAGGGATCAATTTTAGATTCCTTGAGGTGGGAAAGTTTTTTGAGGCGTTCGCTGATTAGGTCTTGCAACATGGAACGTGAAGTCCCGAGACTAGAAATTTGGAATATAAGCTTACAGAGAAAATCCAAATTTCAGTACGGGACATGGCATGAAATATGGTTTTACTCGATTTTGCTGATGGTGTAAGTGGCTTCTCCGCCGGGAGTTTGGAAAGACACGTTGTCGCCAACTTTCCGGCCGAGGAGAGCTTTGCCTAAAGGAGATTCGTTGGAAATTTTTCCCTGTTCGGGAACGGTTTCGTTGGAGCCCACGATGTTGTAGCTTAGAGTTTTGCCGTCTTTTTTAACGGTGACGGTGGAGCCGACATGAACTTCAGAAACCGAGCTGCTTTTTTCAATAATGGAGGCTTGTTTTAGCATCTCCTCGAGTTCGAAGATTCGCCCCTCAACTCGAGCCTGCTCTTCGCGAGCTTCGGAGTATTCTGAGTTTTCAGAGAGATCACCAAAATCCTTGGCGGCCTTTAGGCGTTCAGCAATCTCACCCCGTTTAATGGTTTTAAGCTGATTTAATTCATTTTTGAGTTCCTCTAGTTTTTCTTTAGAAAGATACTGGGTATCCATTTTATTAATTAATAATGATTGAATGACTAAACTAGTTTATAGAAATTTGAGGTTTTGGTCAACCGGGCAGTGAAAATTCGGCCAAATAAAACCTTTTGCCGAAAGCAAGCCGAATTTCTACTGCCCGGGTCAACCTAAGATCAAGATTAAGAAACGATTACTTCAGCCTCCTTAATACGGAGACCACTGGACTTGATGGATTTTAAAGTATCGATTTGATGAAAGCGACCGAAGCTTTTTTGTTCGCCGAAAATTTTTTCAGTAGCAGAAGAGGTAAAAGCGCAGAAATGGGTGGTGGGATCATTAAAATCTTTAAAAAATATTTTCTGGAGGCTGAGATTCGCGGCGAAAGTGACGAGAACTTTAGGGTTGGAAATGGCAGCGTTTAAAAATTCTTTTTCATTTTTGCGAATTCCACGCACTACATCCGCCCCCACGCTGAAGTGGTTTCTCATATTCTCAAACTGATCGATTTTGACGGAGTTTTCGATGTCGGTGACGAGTTTGATTTCGCCGCTTGAAAGAAGAAGCCCTTGGCGAATGGCGGAACCAATGCCTTTGTCTTCCTCGCTTTCCACGAGTTTTAAATACGGGAGGGCTTTGCTCATTTTACGGACAATCTCAGAGGTTTCATCAGTGGAACCAAAGCTCGCAACCACAATTTCAGAAACGAAGGGAAATTTGCCAAGGCGCTTATCAATATCGGCAATAACCAACGGCAAACGTTCTGCCTCGTTTTTTGCGGGAAGAATAACTGAAAGGAAAGCTTTATTCATCCCGCTTAGAAACAGATCGCGATCTCGGCGATTCTGTAAGTTGTTTGGTTGTATCGACTATTGTTCATTTGATTTAGAAAAATTTTTAATGAAGTGATCGCGGTTTCCAACGGGATTCATTTGTTCTAATTATATCAGATTCGAGTGAGGATCTGGGGACCCTTACTTGTAATTGCCACAGTGTGTTCAAAATGGGCAGTAAAGGATCCATCAGCCGTGGCGAAGCCGCCATCCGGCATCTCTTTGACTTTAGCGATTTTGCCTTTGGAGGCAGAAACCATTGGTTCGATGGCGATCACCATTCCCTCTTTTAGCTCCTCACCTTGACCTGGACGGCCAAAGTTGAAGACAGTGGGATCTTCGTGAAGATTACGACCAATGCCGTGGCCAGTTAAGGAACCGACAATCGAAAAGCCATTTTGGGTGACACAATTGGAAATAGCGTGGCCGATGTCGCCTAGAGTTTTTCCGATATGGGCGATTTTGATTCCGAGCGCGAGCGCTTCTTCGGTGATGGCGATGAGTTTTTGAATTTCTTTTGGAGGTTTTCCAACGTAAACCGTTCGGGCTGAATCGAGATAAAAATTTTGATAAACAAGCCCGAGATCGATTTTGACCAAGTCTCCTTCTTGGATAATCCTTTCCGATGGAACGCCGTGAACAACCACTTCGTTTAAAGAGGCGCAAAGGGTTTTAGGATAAGAACGAGGAGAGCCGGGAGCGTGATAATTTAAAAAAGCCGGCTTGGCGCCAGACTCTTTGATTAGTTTCAAACTTAACTCGTCGAGATGATTAGTCGTGATACCAGCGCGAGTTTCTTTTTTTAAAATTTCTAAAATCTCCGCTAAAATCCGGCCGCCTTCGGCCATGACTTTAATTTCGGCTTCGCTTTTTAAGATGGCCATAAATTTGGTTGAAAACTTTGTAGGGGGCGGGTTCGGCGCTCACCGTATGAATTTTATAACCCCTTTTTCTCAAAATTCCGACGATGGGCTCGGTTCTCTCTCGGTATTGCTTGAGGCGGACTTTGATGGTGGCGACGGTGTCTAGGGTACGTTTATAAAATGGTCCAGCGCAGATAGGACAATGTTTAGGATTCTTAGATGGATAGTAGGCCGTTAAAAGCGGGGCTTTACAGACGGAGCAAAGAACGCGGTTGCCGTTTCTTTTAATCGAAAATTGCTCGCCCATTTTGAGTTCGAAGACGTGAATATTTTTTTTATCATAAAGAGCTTCCAAGATCGGCATTAAACCTTCAGCTTCGTAGATAGTGCGGGGCGAACCACTAAAGACGATACCGTGGCCAGTCTTCGCAATCACTTTAACGTGTTTAACAATTTCACGAAGGACAAAACTCGGCGTCATTAAAATTCCTGAGTCGAAAAGTTTTCTTTCTCTTTGGACAATTTTTTCTTTTTGGCGGGCGGGATCGTGAACCACTGACTCACAAAAACGGCCAGTGTCAAAATGCATAATGTCCAGCTTAGCAGCCAAAAGATTGGCTTGAGTGCCTTTGCCGGAGCCCGGAGGGCCGTACATTATAACCGCAACTTTGCTCATATAAAAATAAGTTTAATATACCCAGCGAGAAATTGCCAGAAATATTCTACTCAAAAGAGTCGTATTCGCGAACCGTGAGCTGGGAGTTGATCTGACGCATCGTTTCAAGAGCAACCGCCACGACGATCAAAAGCGCTGTGCCGCTGATGGTCAAAACTGCAATGCCGGTAACGGCCTGAACCAGGATTGGCATAATGGCGATGAGCC
>CAYIIM010000036.1:1818-10194 GCA_964363455.1 uncultured Candidatus Saccharibacteria bacterium | reverse complement strand
CAAAAGGTTTTTGAGATTGGATACGCGGTTTTTAGGGTGTCGACGACCCTTAAAGAGGGCTCGAGTTTGGCGCATTATTTAGAGAATCGAACTTTGGATTTGGTGGATTCAGTTTTGATTGGAGAGTATAAACGGGCTCAAGTTTCCGGTGAATCTTTGGGGTATATGCTTCACTTAGGTTTTGAAGCGGGGTATATTGCCGAGAATATTTTTAGCATTATTAAACGGGAAATAGATGGTTTGGTAAGAGGAATTAGTGAATTGCCGAATACGGCAAAATTTCCGGAAATTGACCCAAAGTCTTTGTTTTTGAATAAGAAGTTGAGTTCTCTTTCTGATTATATCGGAGAAGTGACTAAGGAAGAGTTGAAAGAAGATGTGACGCCTGAGGAGTTGGAGTTAGAGAAGATTGCGTCAGTGATCGCTCCAAAAAAGCCAAGTTTGGAAAAAGCTAACTTTAATGACGATGAGGATTTGATAGTTCCAGGAATGATGAAACCGGCAATATCCGGCAATGCGGCAACTAAGTCAGGAGCTAATCAAGGAGTCTCAGGGGGGGATCGTTTAACGGTGATTTTAGATACCATAAAGGAGAGTGGTTATTGTAGGCTTCGTGACTTACAGGAGATCTTTCCTGAATTTAGTGAGAGGACGATTCGATACGATATTGAAAAACTGGCGAATCAGGGTTTGGTGGAGAGAGTAGGGAATGGTGGTCCGGCAACTTTTTATAGAATTAAGAGAGAGGTTTCTTAAAGAAGGTGTTGAGTTTTGCCGGATTCGATTTGTAACTTTTAGGGGTTTTTAGCGTTTTCTTTGGTGCCTGTGGTGAAGGAGGCGTTTTTTGTTGAATATTGACCTTTTCCACTGGTTTCTGGTAGATTAGTTCCTTATAATAGTGTTGTTAGTTTAGTGGTTCAGAGGCTCTTTGCTAGTCGTATTGGCCAGTGAAGACGTGAGGCTGAATCAGTAACTAGTTAATAGAGAATAGTTAGTATTGATTAGGGTAGGTTTTGATGCTTGCCCTGTTGTTATTGTAAGCTCTATTTACTTGTGACTGTTTTTCCTCGCCTGAACTAGGGCGATTTTTTTATTTTTGATAATACAGCTAGAGCTTCTTAGTTCCCTCTGCCTCTAATCCTCACTTAGATTGGCGGTGGGTCGAAGCGAAGAAACTCTAGTTTTCTGAAATTCATTAAAGGTCGAAGCAAAAACTTTCTTAAATTTTGCGAAAAAGTTTAGGAGAGTAAAAACAAAAAAATTCTATCCCGCAACTATTAATAAAATTTAGTGACGCGGGATAAAGTCGAAAAATAATTAAAAATGAGTAAAAAGTTTATTACATCAGCGCTCTTGGTGGCATCCTTTGCGATGTTGTCAGGAGGAGCTGGTATCCCGGTTGCTCAAGCTCAGACTGCGGCTGAATTACAGGCGCAGATTTCAGCTTTGTTAGCAACCATTTCAGCTTTACAAGCTCAGCTCGGAGCAGTTGCTGGTGGAGCAGTTGTAACGGCTTGCAGTTTCACTCGAGACCTCACCTTGGGTGTGACCGGCAACGATGTTATGTGTCTTCAGCAGTATCTTAACGGAGCTGGGTTTCAGGTTTCGGCTTCTGGCGCAGGTTCACCTGGCCAAGAGTCAACCTATTTCGGTGCAAAATCACAGGCTGCTGCTGGAAAGTGGCAGGCTGCGAATGGCGTGACCCCATCAGCGGGTTATTTTGGCGCGAAATCTCGAGCTAAATACACGATGTTGGCGGGTACTCCAGGTACTCCGGGCACACCAGGAACTCCTGGCGTTCCGGCCCCAGTTTCAGGTTTGTCAGTTAGCTTAGCTTCTGACAATCCGGTGACTGGTTCTTTGATTTCATCGGCTAGCGCAGCGGCGGCTCGAGTTCCAGTTTTGGCTGTGAACTTGACGGCTGGCACAGCTGGCGGTGTGACGGTCAACGAACTTAAGTTTAAGAAAAACGGGGTTCTTTCGGACACCGCGATTTCTTCAGCTTATCTCGTTGAAGATGGCAAAGTGATTGGACAGTACAGCTCACTTTCTGGTGGCGTGATTACCTTTGCGGGTATGAACATTGGAGTCAATGCTGGTCAGACTCGAAAAGTTTGGCTCGCAATTGATCCGACTACCGGACTTAGCGCTGGAAACACAGTTTCATTTTCACTTCAATCAGTAATGGCAGTGGACTACAATAACACTGCGATTGCCGTGAGCGGAATGTTCCCGTTAAACGGATCCACCTTCACTGTGACCTCGGTTTCAAACCCGAGCATTGCATCGCTTACTGTGGCTTCATCTTCGGTGGGAACTTCGGTTTACGCTGGAGATCAGAACGTTTTGGTTTCTCAGTGGACTCTGACGGGAGCGACCAGTCCGCTTGATCTTAAAGGCATCACCTTTAAAGTCATCGGTTCGGCGAATAAGAGCGACCTTAAAAACGTCAAACTGATGATCAACGGGACCCAGGTTGGTCCGACATTAGCCCAAGTACCGGCTGATGGTGTGGCTCACTTCGACTTTGGTTCGACCCCAGCTCGACTCAATACTGGTTCATCTAACTTGCAGGTCTACGCTGACATTATGGGTTCACCGAGCTTTACGTTCGCGTTTGAGCTCTTGAATTCTTATGATGTTTTGGCGATTGACACGCAGTACGGAGTGCCGGTTAGTGTAACCATTACTGGTGGTTCGGGTGTGACCGTAACTATCCAACAAGGAGCTTTGACGGTCTCTTTGGCGTCAGACACTCCAACGGGCAATCTTGCTAAGGGCGGATCGGGCGCGGCTTTAGCCAAGTTCAAGATCTATGCCGCTGGCGAGCCGGTGAAAGTGAAATTCTTGACCTTTAGATTGACATTCAATTCTACGGGCACAACCGCTGGCACTTTAGCTGGAGAGGTTAAGAATATAGTTTTGATTGATGATGCGGGTAATCAGGTGGGTACAACCATCAATACTCCGCCTACAACCAACTCTTGCGATGTCACTGGAACAGCTACGACAGCTAGTTTCTCGAGTAATGTATACACAGATTGTTTCGGAACAAGCGCTTCGAATATTAACTACATTATTCCAGCGAACACGACACGAGTTTTGACGTTACGAGCCGATATCCAGTCTACGGCTGACTTTGGTACGGTTACTGCGAGCCTGGTGGCAAATACCAGTAACTTACAAGGTCAAACTTCAAGCCAGACGGCTTCAAGCGGCGGAGTGACTGGTAGCGCCTTATCTTTGGCGGCCAACTCTCTTACGGTGGCGAAGAATAGTGGTGTGGGAACTCAAACTTTTGCGGCCGGTGTGACTGGGGCGAGAATCGGTTCCTACACTTTGACTGCCAATTCGGCGGAAGGTGTGAATTTGACAAGTATCACGATTTTGACTGGTGGTACTTGGACTGGTGGTGGGTATCAGAACTTGAAGTTGATGAGAGGTACGACTCAAATCGGAACAACTCAACCAACTTTATCATCTGGTACGAGCTACACTTTCTCGGGCGCCTTAAACATTCCAGCGGGACAGTCGGTGGTTTTGGATGTTTATGCTGATATTCTTTCGGGAACTTCAGCTGGAACCCATACAACTGTTACAACCCTTTCTGGTTGTTCTGGTTCGGGAGCTTCAACCTTCACTTCAGTAAGTTGTACTTCGACCGCTGGACAAAGCGTGGTGATTGCTGGTCAGGCCTCTGTGACTATTACGGCTGACTCCGGTCAGGCGGCGGCGGGGCAGATTGTTTTAGGAACGACTGGGGCTAACTTGGCTTCATTCCGGTTCACAGAAACCAGCAACGTTGAGGATGTTCGAGTGAAAGATATTACTATCTTTCAGCAAGTAGCGGCGACGAGCACGGTTAAAAGTGCCTTTGAGAGTTTGAGACTTTACAATGGCACAACTCTTCTTGGAACATCAGGATCAGCTACGACGTATACTTCAGGAACAAACCCAGGTTTTGGTTATTATTATTCTTTCAATGGCATAAACTTGGTGGTTCCGAGATCAAATTCGTTGCTTGTGACTTTGAAGGGTGATGTGGCGAGCTATGGCTCAAGCGGCGCGACTGATAACACCACACACGTCTTTAAGATTTCAACGATCGGAGACGTTTCAACGCTTGATGCTGCAGGCGAAGTAGTTGTTGGTTTGGGTAACACCTCCAATGCGACTTCGGCTATCTCGATCTCATCGGCGAACGGCAATGCTCAGACCTTACTAAGGAGCAAGCTTGCTTTCAGCGCAACTTCGCTTGGAGCGACTAGTGGGAGAACGAAGCAGACTTCGGATAACCTCGCTAGTTTGACGTTTACCGCGGATGCAGCTGGAACGGTGGCGATTAACAGCGTTATCGTGACCTTTAGCGGTAAAGCGCCTTCGCTTTCCACCTTCTTAGACGGTGTCAGTCTTATCGACGAAAATGGCAACAGCTTGGGAACAGGCAACTCAACATCATCAGTTTGTGACGGTGTTAATGGAACTTGTACCAAGACGTTTAACCTCGGTTCAACGACCAGTGGTCAGACGGTGAGCGCTGGTAGTTCGAGAACCTGGACTTTGCGAGCTGATTCAACCAAGACTATGGCTGGAGCGGCGAACGTGGTTCAAGGTCTAAATGTGACGGTTGCGGCGGTGACTGATATTAGGTATACAGACGGTTTGGACTCAGCAGCTGCTACAACTATCAGCTTGCCGACCAACACGGTGGTGCCGATTGGTCTCCTCTCGACAGCCTTCATCGAAGGTACATAAGCTAGTCTTTGGTTGGGTTTTTCCTTGTGCGACCTGACTAGAAACCATGCCCCCTTTCTTTTGCGGAAGGGGGTTTTGGTTTTTTGAGCCTAGAGAGGTAGAATTTTATCTATGCAGAGTTCGAAGATTATTAAGTGGATTAATTGGCTGGCGGTTGCGCTAGTCGTAGGGACGCCACTTTTTTATATTCGGAAGAGTGTCTATCCTTACACTTTTTCTAAGACCTTCTTTTTTCAGGCCGTGGTTGAGTTGATTTTTTTTCTTTGGTTGGTTCTAGCGATTAAGGATAAAAAGTACAGACCAAAATTTAATATTTTAAGTTTGGCGGTTATGATTTTTGTCGGTGTTCTTTTTTTGACGGCCTTAACCGGAGTGGATTTTCAAAGAAGTTTTTGGTCGACTCAAGAGAGGAATTTGGGAGTGTTTACTTATCTTCATCTTGGGATTCTGTTTCTGGTTTTTATTACACTTAATAGAGAATTAAATTGGAAGAGAGTTTTTTATGGGTCAACGGTCGCTTCCTTAGTTGTAGTCGTGATAGGTTTCCTTCAGCTTAGGTTTCCGCATATCCTATTAAATGAGCCGATTGATCGCCCTGGAAGTACGTTTGGAAATCCGACTTTTTTGGCGGGTTATTTAGTTTTTAGTTTTTTTATTACTTTGTACTGTTTACTAAATCTTGGGATAAAAGATTCAGGACAAAGAGGAGGGCAGAAATTTTTTGAAGTTTTTTTCCTATCTTTATCGTTAGTAGCTTCATTGGCAGGAGTTTTTTTAACAGAGACAAGAGGTGATATTTTAGGATTAGCTTTTGGCGTTTTTACGTTAATTCTGTTTTTTTCTATAAAGCCTAATGAAGAATTCAAGTTTCTGGCGAAGCCTATACTATATCGGTTTTTAGCGATGAGTTTGATTTTACTTGCCTTTGTTTTTTGGTTTACAAAATCGAGTAATTTTTGGTCCCATTTTCCAGGGTTAAGTCGTTTTAAAGATGTTTCTTTTGAGGATGCCGGTTTGCAACCAAGATTAATTGCTTTACGGGCGGCTTGGCAAGGTTTTTTAGAGAAACCAATCACAGGGTGGGGCTTTGAGAATTTTAATGTCCCATATAATGCCCACTATGATCCCGAGGCTTTGACGATTAGTTATCAAGAAACGCGTTTTGATAAACCCCACAATTTGTTTTTTGAGGTTATAGTTTCTGGGGGCGTTTTATTGGGATTTGCTTTTATTTATCTATTTATTGCTTTTATATTTCGACTTATAAAAAACGGGGATCAACTTTGGAAAAGTATAGGGTTGGCGATTCTAGTGGCTTACTGCGTTAGGAGTTTTTTCGTTTTTGACACAATAGGTCCAGTTATGATGCTTTATTTAGTTTTTGCTTATTCAGTTTCGGGACAAGTGAACGACGGATTTTTAAAGAAGGAAAAAGAGGAGTTTAAGAAGGTTATTAGCAAGCCATTACTTTTAGGGAGTTTGGCTATGGGATTGATATTTATTTATTTTTTTAACTGGCGTCCGACTTTGGCCTCGAATTATCAATACTGGGGTTTTATAAATTTTGTAAAAGGAGATTCGCCGGCAGCAATTCAAAGTTTTGAAAAAGCAATTCATAGTGGAATGTTTTATGGTTATTACTTTGTTCGTGATTATGCCGGAGCAATTGCTGAAACATATTTTTTTAGACCAGAGACGGTTGACAAGGAGGATGTAGCGAGGGTTCTTGGGATGATGGAAAAAGTGACTAAAGAGCATCCCAAAGATGCCTATAATCACTATGCATTAGCGGATATGTATAATCAGGTTTCTGATATTGATCCTGAGCGGCTTTTGGCCTTAGCAGAGAAGGAAGAGTATATGGCGTTAGAATTGAGTCCAGATCGTCAACAAATTTATTTTTCTTTAGCGAAGACTAAACATTTGCAAGGTAAGAAACAAGAAGCGCTAGAAATCGCAAAAAAAGCGTTAGATTTGAATCCGAATGCTTCTGAGGGGTACTTCTATTATGGCGTTTTAGCTTTTGACCTAAATATGCCTGAGGCTGGTTATCAGTCTTTAAAAAAAGCCATGGAGCTGGGGAGAAGATGGAAAACTGCTCAGGAACTTTTGACAGTTGCGAACTTTTTTGCGGATAGTAACCATCTAGAAGAAGCTTTAGATTTGTATATAAAAGCATTGGATATGGAGCCAAATAACTTAGAGATTCGGGCTAAATTGGGGGCGGCTTATTTCTTTTTGGGCAATAGCGAAATGGCTCGTCAAGAATTAATGCAGGTAATGGAAAAGATTGATATTACTAAAAGCCCAGCTTATCCTTTTTATTATCAAATCTTGAGAGATCTAGGTTTAGTGAATTAAGGTTGGGTTTTGATTTTTTGTCTTGTATAGTTGGGTGTTCTATTAATATAATCCCAAGAACTATGCCGAGTGCGAACCAAACATGGCGCCAAAGAAAGGCGTCGGTGAAGAAAATAGTTACAACGACCGACACTCCTGCTAAAAGCCAGACCAGTTCGATTTCCGAAAATATAGATCTATTTTTTTTGATTATAGATACCGTTTTCCCCGCTAGTTTTAAAAGGAAAACCATAAAGATTAAAATAGCTCCTATCCCGCCGTACAAACCCAATTCCAAAAATGAATTATTTGAAACACTGGTGCCGTTTTTTATCTCTAACTCTTTGGGATGATAAGAGCCGAAACCAGAACCAAAGGGGTGACGGAGGATAAAGCCCGCTATTCCCGGCCAGATGCGAGTTTGGGATTGGGCCTGAACTTCATTGGGCTTCAGAGTGACCACGCTTTTGGTTAAATTTGCTACTCTGTTTCTTACGAAAGTTTTCATCTGAATTTGTTCATGAGGTAGGAGGAGGTAGCCGAAGAGAAAAACAATGACGGACACTAAAATAAGTGTTGAGAATTTTTTCCACTCTTTTTCCCAAATATAAAAAAGTATCCATAAAAATAGCGCGAAAGCGAGAGCGAGCCAGGCGGCTCTTGAAGCAGACCATAAAGAAAAACTCGCTGTTACAACTAAAAGGACTATGAGGAATATTTTTGACCAAGTTTTTTTTGTGGTTGTATATAATCCCAGGCCGATTAAAAAAATAACGTTGAGCCAAAGACCCAAGATTAAGGGTGTTTGAAGGAATCCTGTTAGGCGGCCGCCGCTTATATGCACTCCTTCGCTTAAGTTCCAGAAAGCTGGAAGGTTCACCGAAGACGATACGAAGATGGAGATCGAGAGCAGCAAGAGGATTTTGCGATCATAGTAAACTATAAAGGTAGCAGTAAGGAGGGTAAAAATATTAAAGACGACTCGGCCGTAGTTTACTAATGATTCGGATTCTAGTGTAGTATTGTTGCTCTTCAGATAGCTTATTAACTGGGCTAAAAGTATAAGAATAACCAAAAGAATAAGGTACTTGAGATACGGCCAGACTTTTGTCAATAATTCGCCGAGAAGACGACGTGTGTCTGGAGCGAGGACGACTAAGATTCCTAGGATTGCGACTAAGAGGTCAAAGACCTTGATAGAGTGTCCGCTTCTCGTAATTAAGAAAAATCCTGCGGCAATCGCGAGGAATCTGATCGCAGTTTTGAGAATTTTTGGAGGAG
>CAYIIM010000036.1:0-1808 GCA_964363455.1 uncultured Candidatus Saccharibacteria bacterium | reverse complement strand
AGGAGAGGTGTTTTGATTCGGATCCATTCAAGCGTTTCTTTTTGAGCTTTAGAGGTTCATTAATTATATTACAAAATTTAGGCATACCTAGTTTAATTTGGGTATAAACCTTAGACCAGACTAGAGGTTGTTCGGGGGTGGTTTTGAGGTAATTTTTGTGCTAGGATAAAGAGTAATAAATTGGCCAAGGGGCCTTATTTTAAATGGTTCAAAACTAGTTATTAGTGAGTAGTAGGTAGGAAGTAGAAGGAGGGAAATGTAATAAAGATTAAGAATAAATGGCTAAAAAGGATCAAAAAGTGAAGATCGGGGCGGAGGCGCCAAAGGACAAGAAACCCTCGTATAGCGCGGACGATATTTACGTTTTAGAGGGTCTAGAACCGGTTCGGAAGAGGCCGGGGATGTATATCGGCTCGACGGGGACAGAAGGTCTCCACCACTTGATTTGGGAGGTCGTAGACAACTCGATCGATGACGCGATGGCGGGTTATGCCAAGAATGTGACGATTGAGCTTTTGCCGGACAATAAAGTGAGTGTGACTGATGATGGCCGGGGAATTCCGGTGGACGTTCACAAGCAGACCAAAAAATCGGCGCTCGAAACAGTGCTCACCACGCTTCACGCGGGAGGAAAGTTTGGCGGTGAGTCTTATAAAGTTTCGGGCGGTTTGCACGGCGTGGGTGTTTCGGTGGTTAACGCTTTATCCGTTTGGTTGCGCGCAGAAGTGTGTCGAGACGGAGCGTTGCACGTTCAAGAATATAATCGCGGCGTACCCAAGGCGAACGTAAAAAAAATCGGAACTTGCAAAGATACGGGGACAAAAATTAGTTTTTTGCCGGACGCGTCAATTTTTTCCAATTTAGATTTTAATGATAAGAAGATT
This sequence comes from uncultured Candidatus Saccharibacteria bacterium, assembly GCA_964363455.1. Classification (GTDB taxonomy): domain Bacteria; phylum Patescibacteriota; class Minisyncoccia; order UBA6257; family 2-01-FULL-56-20; genus VMFW01. The sequence continues at coordinate 924 of CAYIIM010000036.1, read as the reverse complement.
GTGGATCACTTGCGACAGCAAGCGTATTTAACGAAAGGATTAAAAGTAAATTTTGCGGATCGACGAGGGAAAGTACCACAAGTACATTGTTTTTATTATGAAGGTGGACTTTTGTCGTTTGTGAAATATTTGAGCCGAAAAGAGCGAGCACTTCAGGACGATATTTTTTACGTTAACAAAGAGCAGGAAAGTATCGATGTGGAAGCGGCGTTTGTTTATATCGATGACTTGGAACTCAAAGAATTAAGTTTTGCGAATAATATTTACACGCCGGACGGTGGGATGCACTTAACGGGATTTCGATCAGCTTTGACGCGATCGCTTAATAACTACGCGCGAGCCGAAGGATATTTGAAAGAGAAGGATGAGAACCTAACGAGTGATGATACTAAAGAAGGGTTAGTAGCGATTGTTTCAGTAAAGTTGCGCGAGCCGCAGTTTGAGGGTCAAACTAAAGCGAGATTGGGAAATCCGGAAGCGAGGACGGCGGTGGAGAGCGTGGTTAATGAAGCACTTAAGGATTTTCTTGAGAAGAAACCAGGCGAGGCGAGGAAGATTTTAGAAAAAGTGCTCTTGGCGGCAAAAGCCAGGCGGGCGGCGAAGGCGGCGCGGGATACAGTTTTGCGAAAAGGCGCTTTGGAGGGTATGACCTTACCGGGCAAGTTGGCGGATTGTAGCTCCAGAAATCCGGAGGAGTCCGAGCTTTTTATAGTTGAGGGAGATTCGGCCGGCGGGTCGGCAAAATCGGGGCGAGATCGGAAGACTCAGGCGATTTTGCCGCTCAAGGGAAAAATTTTAAACGTGGAAAAATCTAGGTTGGATAAGATGCTGACGAATCAAGAGATACGATCGCTCGTCATGGCGATTGGAACGGCGATTGCGGAGGAGTTTGATATCGCCAAGATTCGATACCATAAAGTGATT
>CAYIIM010000035.1:3040-10336 GCA_964363455.1 uncultured Candidatus Saccharibacteria bacterium | reverse complement strand
GCTTTTCAAATTTCTAGTAGCTGGGTTTGCCTCGTAACAAAATTCCGATTTCTCCAAAATATTCGACCTTCGGAATTTTTGCTATCGGGGCTTTTATATTTCCCTTTAATAAGTTAAAATAAAACCCATGTCAAAAAACTTTTCAAAAAATATTTTATGGGCTGTTTCCGCTCTCATCATCTTCTCGGTTTTGTTTTCTTACATCCTAGAAGGCAGCCAAAAAACTACCGAAATCAACATCGGCGAATTAGCCAGTAAGATCAACTCAGGCGAAGTCACTAAAATAGAAGTGGCTGGCGAAAAAATCAGCATCGAGCTCGCTGACAAAAGTTTAGTCACCGCTAAAAAAGAAAGCGGATCAGGCCTTACTGAAACTTTAAAAAATTTAGGTGTCGACCCCATCGCCCTCCAGAAAGTGGATGTTAAATTTATCGATGAATCAGGGCTTCAGTTCTGGGCTGGCATTCTCCTTCCTACCCTTATTCCAATCCTTATCATCGGCTTCATCTTCTGGATGATGTTCCGCCAAGCCAAATCCGGAGCTAATCAAGCTTTCAATTTCGGCCGCTCCAATATCAAACTTTCTACCTTTGGAAAAGAAAAAATCTTTTTCAAAGATGTCGCTGGATTAAAGGAAGCCAAAGAAGAATTAGTCGAAGTTGTTGAATTCTTAAAAACTCCTAAAAAATTCTTAGATCTCGGTGCCAAAATACCCCGCGGCGTCTTGCTCGTCGGCCTACCCGGCACCGGCAAGACCCTTCTTGCTAGAGCCGTCGCCGGTGAAAGCAACGTCCCCTTCTTTCACATCTCCGCTTCAGAGTTCGTCGAGATGTTTGTCGGTGTTGGCGCCTCTCGCACTCGCGACGCTTTCCTAACCGCTAAAAAAGCCTCACCTTCTATTCTATTCATCGACGAAATTGACGCCGTCGGCCGACAGCGAGGTACCGGCGTCGGTGGAGGCAATGACGAAAGAGAACAAACTCTTAATCAAATCCTCGTCGAATTAGACGGCTTTGAAAGAGACACGCGTGTCATCGTCCTCGCCGCCACTAACCGCCCCGACATATTAGACCCCGCTCTCCTTCGCCCTGGCCGATTTGATCGCCGCGTTATTTTAGACCTTCCCGACCTTAAAGATCGCGAAGAAATTCTGAAAATCCATGGCCGAGAAAAACCCCTCGCCAAAGATGCCGACCTGAAAGTGGTGGCCCAAAGAACCCCCGGATTTTCCGGCGCCGATCTCGCTAATTTAATGAATGAAGCCGCCATTATGGCCGCCCGAAACAACCGCAAAGAAATTCTCCAAGGCGACCTTCTTGAATCCATCGAAAAAGTTATCCTCGGTCCCGAAAGACGCGGCCGCACCATTTCTAAAAAAGAAAAAGAAATTGTCGCTTATCACGAAGCCGGCCACGCCATCATCGCCGCCTCCCTCAAAGACTCCGACCCCGTCCACAAAGTCACCATCATCAGTCGCGGTATGGCTGGTGGATATACTCTAAAGCTCCCGATCGAAGAGCGTCGTCTCCGCACCAAATCCCAATTCCTTAGCGAACTCGCCGTCATGATGGGTGGTTTCGTCGCGGAGAAATTTAGATTTAACGATGTGACGACCGGCGCTTCAAACGACATAAAAGAAGCTTCGGAATTAGCCCGCCGCTTAGTCACTAAGTATGGTATGAGCGAAAAACTTGGCCCACGAGCCTTTGGGAGTTCCGAAGAAATGGTCTTTATGGGCCGCGAAATTGCCACCGAAAAAAATTATTCCGACACAACTGCCACCGCAATCGACGAAGAAATCTCCGTATTCATCAAACACGCCTTTGAACTCGCCCAAAAGATTGTAAAAACTCAAAAAAAGGCTTTGGACAAAATCGCCCAAACCTTACTCGAAAAAGAAACCCTCGAACAAGAAGAGTTTTATAGTATTTTAAAACCCTTCAAAATTAAACCACTCTCAGTTTAATTCCGTTGGTGGGCCAGGATGGACTTTCACCCCGTAACAAATGACTACGTGATTACTTTGTGCGCGTGCTAGGATTCGAACCTAGAACCTAGCGTGTATAAGACGCTTGCTCTGCCATTGAGCTACACGCGCATTTGCTACGGGGCGAGCCATCCGATACTCAAGGTATAAGCTTGGTGCTTTAGCCGCCAAGCTACTGGCCCCGTACTACAATTTTGCCGCCTTCTAAAAACAACCAACCCCTTCGAATGACTTCCTTACTACAATAATACTTAGTTCAGAAAAAAACTAGAATTAACCAAAATTGTAGTATCGGGGCTGACCCCTCTCTTCCTTATTTCTTATTTATCGCCGCATCAAACCGCTCCATTGACTGGTTAGCTTGATTGTTAAAATTGTTAATCGCCGTCACTTCTGCGTTAACTTGATTCAAAAGCTCTTGAACTTGCCCGCTTCGAGACCAATCCCCCGAAAGCTTGCCTTGAATAATTCCAAGTAAGTCGCCCATATATGCGCTGTAATTAATGAGTCGCGAAACCAAAGCCAAGTGGCTACTAATTGATTCGAGCGCCGCCTGCCGCGCTTCAAAATCTTTCACATCCGAAAGCGCCCGCGTCATTTTCTCAAGCTCGTTTGAAAGCTTAAGCGCATTCTCTCTGATCTCCTGGCTTCTCTTCACCGCTCCCGCCACTACTTCCAACGCCGCTTTTTTATCCCCCGCTTTTTCTAACCTTCCAATACTTTCCAAATCTAACGTTGATTTACTCGAAAGTTCCACGATATTTTGCGCAATCATCGCGCCTTGCAATCTCGCTTCGCTAAACTCTTTCGGCACTCCACCGTCAAATGATAAGACCAGTGAGATCACCAAACTGCCGGCCACCAAAATTCCGGCCAGCACAAAAACTTTAACTCTTCGGGGTAATGTTTGCATATCTCGAAAACCGCTTAAACATCCTAATTTAAGCTAGCTGTATTCTACTCGAACCCCCAAAAACCGTCAACGACAAATGTGGAGCGGGTAAGGGGAGTCGAACCCCTATCATCAGCTTGGAAAGCTGAGGTAATGCCGCTATACGATACCCGCGACAAAACGCTTGGCTATATAATACACAAACTCTTGCCTTTATCAACTAAACTTTAACTTTAAAAAAACTCTTCTTCCCAATCTTCACCACCTCCCCTCCTCTAAACTTCAAAATCTCTCGGGGATTTTTTTTCTGCTTCTCATCTAAACTAAAACCGCCTTGCTCAATTAATCTCCACGCCTGCGCTTTGCTTGAAACCACCTTGCTCGCTAAAACTAAACCCGCCACGGAAATCTCCTTTGGACTTTTCAGCATCAGCAAATCCTCCGGTACCAGTTTTTTCGAAAACAAATTAGAAAACTTGTTTTTAGCGACTTCGGCCTCTTTTTCTCCGTGATAAATTTTTACCACCTCAAAAGCCAATCTTTCTTTAAAACCTTTCGGATCTCCTTTCTTCTCCAAACCTACAACTTCTTCCTCTGTAATCTCAGTGCAAAAATAAAAATACTTTGAAATAAGCGAATCAGGTAAGGACATAATTTTTCCAAACATCGAACCACCGTCCTCATCCAATCCAATATAATTTCCAAAACTCTTACTCATCTTTTTCACCCCATCCAATCCTTCAAGGAGCGGTACCATCAAAATGTCCTGCTCTTTCATTCCAAAGTGCCTCTGGACTCTCCTCCCCATCAACAAGTTGAATTTCTGATCGATCCCCCCTAATTCAACATCTGCCTTAATTTTCAAAGAATCATAACCTTGAAAAAGAGGGTATAAAATTTCTAAAAGAGTAATATCGCTATCCTCCGCAATCCGCTTCTTAAAATCCGCTCTTCTAAGCACCTGCTGGATACTGCTTGCGGTCGCCAGCTCAATCATCTTCTGAATGCCGTCTTTCACAAACCACCGGCTATTAAAAACAACTTCCGCTTTTTTGATGTTTATCACTTTCCCCGCTTGCTTTAAATATGACTTCATATTCTCCTTGACCTGCTTGTCTGTCAACGGTTTTCGAGTTTCTGACCGACCCGATGGATCGCCAATTTTTCCCGTAAAATCTCCGATTATCAAAACAACCTTATGACCTAAATCTTGAAATTCTCGCAACTTCCTCAAAATAACCGCGTGACCCAAATGCAAATCCGGCGAAGTTGGATCAATACCAAGCTTCACACGCAATTTTTTTCCATTTAAAAGCAGCTTCCGAAGATGCTCGACTTCAATTACCTCTTGAACATTTCGCTCAAGCAAATTTTTTATCTTTTCCTCTTTGCTAATAGCCATCTTTGAATACTGCCATTTTATCACGAAAATCCTTATTTTCCAGCCACCCCCCTTTTTTTTCATTCAAGTGAGTATTTGTTATCGAAGAAGCTTTCGGAAGCACGATGAGATTGGTATCCGTTGGATTCATCGTGCTGAGAAGCAGCGGATTTGCGCCGCTGGAGCGCAAAGACCGCGGTTCTTCGATAACAAATACGAACGCCCTTTGACACACCCCAAAACAGAGAATAGAATAATTCTAGAATCTGCTCTACAAGACAACCTGCTTGAACTCAAGCTTCATAACCCCTCACCGATCTACCGCTTTAGGAGGTCAGAAAAATGTCTCCCAATCGCTTCTCTCCGCGCAACAGCTGCAAACGTGGCAAACTCACCAAGAAAAACGCGCGAAAGAAAAGCAAGGGCAAACGCTCCAAAACCAAACAACCCGAATCTCAGCACAGGGTCTTTGTGCTAAGTAACGAAGCTGAAAAACACAAGGAGGTTGGAGATCCTGTCCCAAATGAGCGAGCGGCAAGACGACGCGCTAAAGGCGTTGGGAGAAAAGACCCAAAAGCCAACGTCATAGTCGTCAGAGACGGCAAATGCATCCACGCCTGTGGTCCAGATAAAGAGACTTATCTAGGCCAACGTTTTTACCTGAACTAAATAAAGAGGGTCTCAAATTTCAAAGCCCCGCCCGGATTTCCGAGCGGGGCTTTCATTATCGATAAAGCATCATCCCTATCTTCTCTGAATATTTTATTCGCGTTGTTTATCTTCGATTCGAATTACCTGCCTGCCGGCAGGCAGGTTAGCGATTACTCTACTTCTTTATAATCTCATCAATCAACCCATACTCCTTCGCCTCCACTGCCGTCATATAAAAATCTCGATCAGTATCTTTCTCTAGTTTTGCCACCGGCTTACCGGTGTGTTTCGCCAAAATCTGGTTGATCTTGTCTTTTATCTTGATGATGTGTCGCGCTGTAATCTCCACTTCAATCGCCTGTCCCTCCACTCCCCCCATTACCTGGTGAAGCAAAACTTCGGAATTCGGCAATGAAAATCGCTTTCCCTTTTTCCCTGAGGCCAAAAGCACCGCCCCCATCGACGCCGCCATCCCCACGCAAATCGTTGAAACATCGGGCTTCACGTACTGCATCGTGTCGTAAATCGCCAGTCCCGCCGTCACCGATCCACCCGGACTATTCAAGTAAAGCTTAATGTCTTTCTTTGCATCTTCATGCTCCAAAAACAAAAGCTGAGCAATCACGTTATTCGCCACCGAATCCGTCACCGGCCCGCCCAAAAAAATAATTCTTTCTTTGAGTAACCGAGAATAGATGTCGTAAGCCCTCTCTCCGTACTGACTCTTTTCAATAACTGTTGGTATCAAGTTCATAGTAATTAGTATCAGGTGTCATGTATCCAGTGTCAAGAAAGAAAAGAGCAACTAAACTTTTCTTCAGGCCTGAAACTTGATACATGACACTTTTAAAGTAAAAACGGCACCAAAAGTAACGCCACAATATTCATCACTTTAATCAAAGGATTGATCGCCGGCCCCGCCGTGTCTTTATATGGGTCACCGACGGTATCTCCCGTCACCGCCGCTTTGTGCGCCTCTGATCCCTTTCCGCCGAAATGTCCGGACTCAATATATTTCTTCGCATTGTCCCAAGCCGCTCCGCCAGATGTCATCGAAATCGCGATAAATATTCCAGATATAATCGCCCCGATTAGAAATCCTCCCAAAGCTTCTACTCCGAAAATAAGTCCTACCGCCAAAACCGAAACAATCGGCAAAAGCGCCGGCACAATCATTTCTTTAAGCGCCGCCTTCGTCACAATATCCACCGCCTTCGCATACTCCGGCTTCGCATGCCCTTCCATTATTCCTTTAATCTCTCGAAACTGTCTTCGGATCTCTTCCACGATCGCTCCCGCCGCCTTTCCAACCGACTTCATCGCAATCGAAGCAAAAAGATATGGAATCGCCGCCCCAAGCATCAGCCCAACTAAAACTTTCGGATCTTGAAGGTTGAACTCGATGCCCACCGCCTTATCCGCGTATTCGCCAAATAAAACCAGCGCCGCTAATCCCGCCGACGCAATCGCATAACCCTTAGTCACCGCCTTGGTGGTGTTACCCACTGCATCGAGCGCATCGGTCGTTTCGCGCACCGACTCCGGCGCTCCCGTCATCTCTGCCATTCCCCCAGCGTTATCTGTAATCGGTCCAAACGAATCAATCGCCACAATAATCCCCGCCACTGATAACATCGCTGTCGCGGAAATCGCAATCCCGTAAAGTCCCGCCAGAGCGTACGCTCCCAAAACTCCAAGCACAATTAAAATAATTGGCAAAAACGTCGCCTCCATTCCCACCGAAAGTCCGAGAATAATATTTGTTCCGTGACCCGACTTTGAAGCTTCCGCGATTGATTTCACTGGCCGATATTTTTTCGCCGTGTAATAATCCGTGATCCAAACCATCAAAACCGTAATCAAAAGCCCAATCACGCTCGCTCCAAAAATCTTCAAATAATCCGTTTCAAAATAATATTTCGAAGCAAAGTAGAAAAATATTCCAGATAAAACGAGCGACGCCGCGAGTCCTTTATAAAGCGCGCCCATAATCGAATTATTTTTTCCAATCTTCACAAAGAAACTTCCGATAATCGAAGCTAAGATTGCCAACCCTCCCAAAATCAACGGGAAAATCGCGCCCGTCGCCGAAGTCGCCACTCCGATCAAAATCGCCGCCGTCAGCGTCACCGCATAAGTTTCAAAAAGATCGGCCGCCATTCCGGCGCAATCGCCAACATTGTCGCCGACGTTGTCCGCAATCACGCCCGGATTTCTCGGGTCATCCTCTGGAATTCCCGCCTCCACTTTGCCCACTAAATCCGTCCCGACATCCGCCGCTTTCGTAAAAATTCCTCCGCCCAATCTCGCGAAAACCGAAATCAGCGAACTCCCAAAAGCTAAACCAATCAAAGCTCTGAAATCTCCACCAGTATATTGATAGAA
>CAYIIM010000035.1:0-3030 GCA_964363455.1 uncultured Candidatus Saccharibacteria bacterium | reverse complement strand
ATCAAAGCCGTTTTGTCATCAAAAACATTATAGAAAAACGCCACTGCCAAAAGCCCTAGACCAACCACCAAAAAACCCGTCACTGAACCACCCAAAAATGCCACCCGAAACGCATGTGCTAATCCCTTCTTCGCCGCCTCCGCTGTTCGAGAATTAGCATCCACCGCCGTCATCATGCCAAGATACCCGGCAAGCCCCGAAACAAAAGCTCCCACCACAAACCCCAATGCCGCCTGCTCAGAAATCAAAACCGCCATCAAAATCGCCACTACTACTGCCACGTAAAAAACCGTAATGTTTTGCCGCTTCAAATAACTTCGCGATCCTTCTTTGATCGCTTTTTTGATCTCGAGCATCTTCTCGTCACCCTCGGGATATTTTTTTATAAACTTCATCAAAACAAAACCGAATATAATCGACACTGCCGCTAAACCAAATGTAATAAAATTTTCCATTTTACTTTTTAAATAAAAATTATTTTTATTCCTGAGGAAGCTCGCCAGATTCCCCTTCTTTTTCGACTGGCTCACCCACTCCCGCCACTCCGCCTTCTTGCGCCTCCTCTGGTCGCGCCTGCGATCGCACATCAATCTTCCAACCCGTTAACCGAGCCGCTAATCGCACATTCTGCCCTCCTCGACCAATCGCTAAACTCAACTGATCTTCCGGCACAAACACTCTCGCCTCTCGTTTCGGCAAAATCTCAACGCTTTGGACTTTGGCCGGCGAAAGTGAGTTCGCAATAAACTTCTCCGCGTCATCCGACCACTCAATAATATCAATCTTCTCGTTTCCAATTTCATTGTTTACCACCATCACCCGCGTTCCTCGCTGACCCACCAAAGCTCCTACCGGATCAATCGAGTCGCTATTCGATGCCACCGCCAATTTGGTTCGATTGCCCGGCTCGCGCGTTATTGCCTTAATTTCCACTACTCCCTCTGCCAACTCCGGCACCTCCGTTTCAAAAAGTTTCGCCACAAACTTTGGATGTGATCGCGAAAGAATAATTCCCGGCAGTCGCGTATCTTCCTGAACCGCTAAAACCAAAAATCTCAACCTCTCTCCTGGTCGATAATGTTCAGATGGAATCGATTCGTTGCCAAACATCACCCCCACCGTCCTGCCCAGATCGATATAAACGTGGCCTCTCTCAAATCGCTGAACCACTCCACTTACAATCTGACCCTCCTTCCCTCTCCATTCCGCCAAAATCGAATCTCTTTCTGATCCTCTAAGTTTTTGAAAAATCACCTGCTTCGCCGCCTGAGCCGCAATCCGACCAAAATCTTCATGGGTTTCGAGAGGGAAATTTAATTCCTCTTCCAAAGCCACATCCTTTTTAATCTTCTTTGCTTCGTCGATAAAAATATGCCTCTCAGGATTATAACGAGGCAACTTTACCTCCTCATCATTCTCCGCCTGACGCGAAACTGGCTTCGCTTCTTCTTCGACTGAATCTTCCACCACCCTCACCGTTGTATCGTCCATCACAGTTTTAACCTGCCAAAAATTCACTTTGCCGCTTTTTGGATCAATCTTCGCTTTCACGATTTCCCCTCTCTCGCCGTATTCTTTTTTATAAGCCGCCGCAATCGAAGACTCAATCGCCTCCATCACCTGCTCCGGCGTAATTCCTTTCTCTTCGGCAACCTGCGCTGCTATTTTTGATAAACCTTTTGCGTCGAACATTTTTATATTTTTACTTTAACTCCTTATTTAACAATAAAGTCCGCTTTAAGGGCGGACGAAATAGTCAAATCTATCGACCCAATTATTATATATAAGAAGGTTTCGAACTGTCAAATTAAAACCTGGCCAAATTACGCCATTTTTAAAGGGACTTGACAAATATACTCGTTCGTGTATAATACCCTTCAGTCACTGGCGGTCAGACCACCAGATGCCAATAGTTAACCATTGAGTAGTCATTATAACCCAGGCCGACAAGGGAGGTGATGGCAATCATGAAGTAGAATCGGGTTTTCCAGCTCTTATCCCAACAAGAAAAGAGTTGGAAATATTTCCATTCCTACTTGAAGATTGGAAATACTTTTGTTCGACTCTCGGGTAGAAAACCGAGAGAACACCAGCCCACAGGAGGCACCGATGCGATCTTGTCCGATCAACCTGTCTAAATACTCGTCCGAATCGATCAGCTGAGCCCGATGGCCGGCGCGCGTCGCCTGTCGCAAATCCGCTCAGACCCATCGATGGGTCTGAGCCAACCGAGGGGCAAAAAATGACGAACTCTAGTCACCCCCCGTGAATACGGTAGGATGACAACTTCATTTGGGGCGGCACGCGACGCGAGGCCGCCCTTCCACTTTCTCAACTACAAAATCCCATTTCCAAAACCTTTCACCCTATTTAAGAAATAGATTTCCAAAATACTTACTTATTATCCACTCTTTAATAACACTACCGATGTTAAAACCCTTGGCTTGACAAAAAACCATCTTTAAAGTAGTATATAGCCGGAAACATCGATAACCTATAACCCCAAAGTGGCTCACCGAAAGGAGGTGACACATGAAGACAGCCAAGAAAACCATTCGTCGTGGACGCAAGGGTAGCGGCCCGAAGCAGCCATTTTCCCTCATCCTCAATCCAGATGAGTTATCAATCTTAAGGAAAATGGCACGCAAAGAGGGCGCATCAGTGGCGAGCGTCATACGCCAAGCGCTTCACACCGTAATTTTCCGCAAGCATCCCGACCTCGCCAAGGCCGCCATTGAAAAGGAAACCTCAGCGTTCCTAAGTGCTATTGGAACCCGAATTCCTGGAATGACGGCTCAGCGCCAGAAAGCTCTGACGCGAAGGGTTACGAGACAGCTAATGTCTCGCTAACCCAGATCAAAGCCAAGCGCGATCGATGTGTGATCGCGCTTGGCACCATTTTAAAATTCCATCTAAATTGACTTTTTAAAAAACCAGCGCTAATATTATTTCAACTTAAGTAACTCCTCCTTTTTAGATACCCCTCGAACACCCAACCAATTCCGATTTTTAATTTGATCAAAGCAAGTT
>CAYIIM010000034.1:0-10394 GCA_964363455.1 uncultured Candidatus Saccharibacteria bacterium | reverse complement strand
GTTCAAACATGCAACGTCAGGCGGTGGTTTCGATTAAACCAAGCGCTCCTTATGTTGGCACCGGTCAAGAAGAAAAAGCCGCTTCGGATTCTGGCTATTTGTTAAAAGCGGAAGCTGATGGCGAAGTTTTGGAAATAGACGGTCAACACATCAAAGTTAAATACACCAAACACACCAAAGACTATCGTCTCGAAAAATTCAAACGCTCCAACCAATTCACCTGTATCAGCCAGAAACCCGTTGTCACTAAAGGCCAAAAGGTTAAAAAAGGTGATGTCTTAGCCGACGGTCCTTCTATTGATAATGGTGTCCTCGCGCTCGGTCAAAACTTACTCGTATCTTTTTTGTCTTGGGAAGGTGCCAACTTTGAAGATGCGGTGATTATCTCCGAACGGGTTGTTCGTGATGATTTCTTCACTTCGATTCACATCGAAGACTATGACTGCGATGTCCGTGATACCAAGCTCGGTCCCGAATTAACCACTCCGGATATCCCCAACATTTCTGAAGAAAAATTAAAAAACCTCGACGAAGAGGGTATCGTCCGAATCGGCGCCGAAGTTAAAGCCGGCGATATTTTAGTTGGCAAAATCTCTCCCAAAGGCGAAGCTGAACTAAGTTCCGAAGAAAGATTACTCCGGGCTATCTTTGGCGAGAAAGCTCGCGATGTTAAAGACACTTCACTCAATCTACCTCATGGCAAAACCGGCCGCATCGTGGGTGTGAAAATTTTCAACCGTGATCAAGGCGACAAACTCGAACCGGGTATCATTAAGCGTATTCGCATCGAAGTCGCTCAGCTTCGTAAAATCCAAGTCGGTGATAAAGTCGCCGGCCGTCACGGCAACAAAGGCGTCATCTCTCAGGTTCGTCCGGTTCAAGATATGCCTCACTTAGAAGACGGCACGCCGGTGGATATCGTTTTAAATCCGCTTGGTGTCGCCTCTCGTATGAACCTCGGTCAAATTTTAGAAACTCACTTAGGTTGGGCGGCTTCCAAACTTGGTTACCGCGCCATCACGCCTGGCCTTGATTCCGCGAGCGAAGAAGATATCCGTGGCGAACTTAAGAAAGCCGGTCTACCAGAAGACGGTAAGATCAAGCTCATCGACGGCCGCACCGGTATGCCTTTCGATCGGCCGGTCACCGTCGGGATGATCTATATGTTGAAGTTAAACCACTTAGTGGAGGACAAAGTTCACGTCCGCTCGATTGGTCCATATTCCTTAATTACGCAGCAGCCGTTGGGCGGTAAAGCTCAATTTGGTGGTCAGCGCTTCGGAGAAATGGAAGTCTGGGCGCTTGAAGGTTATGGCGCTCGCCACACTCTCCAAGAAATGCTCACGATCAAATCCGACGACATTGTCGGCCGTTCTTCCGCTTACGAATCCATCATCCGCGGCGAAAAAATCAAAAAACCCAACATCCCGGCTTCTTTTAACGTTCTTTTATCCGAGTTAAAAGCTTTAGGATTTAATATTGAAACCGTCGCTGGCTCCGAAGACGAACGCCACGAAGACTTCAAAGCGATTAAGATCGGCATCGCTTCGCCGGATGATATTTTAAGATGGTCTCATGGTGAAGTTATCAAACCCGAAACCATCAACTATCGCACCCAGCGTCCCGAAAAAGACGGCCTCTTCTCCGAAAGAATTTTCGGTCCGACTAAAGATTACGAATGTTACTGTGGTAAATATCGCCGCATCCGCTACAAAAACGTGGTGTGTGATAAATGTGGCGTGGAAGTCACTAAATCCATTGTTCGCCGCGAACGCATGGGCCACATCAAGCTCGCCACGCCGGTCTGTCATATTTGGTTTTTGAAGAGCATCCCATCTCGTTTGAGTTTAATTTTAGACACCTCTTCCACCAAATTAGAAAGAGTTATTTATTATTCGGCTTACATCGTCACTGAAGTCGACGAAAATATGCGCAAATCCGCTCTGGATGATTTAGATAAAGAATTAAAGAGCAAGCTCAAGATCGTTGGCACTAAAGACAATAAAGTTAAAAAAGAAATCAGCGAGGCCGCTGAACAAACGGAAGAATTTTTGAAAAACCTAAAACCCGGCGACATCTTAAGCGAGCTCGAATATTTTGGTCTCGCCCGCCGATTTGGCAATGTCTTCCGCGCTTCAAGCGGCGCCGAAGCCGTCCGCTCCATTTTAGAAAAGATGGACTTGAGAAAAGAAGTTCAAAAGATCGAAAAGGCTTTACTCAACTCCAAAAAAGGTGTGGCGGACATTAAACAACTTCGCCGATTAAAGATGTTAAAGGCGATGATCAAAAACAACACTCGTCCCGAGTGGATGATAATGAACGTCCTCCCAGTTCTTCCTCCCGATCTCCGTCCCATGGTAGCTTTAGACGGCGGCCGTTATGCTACTTCAGATTTGAATGATCTCTACCGCCGCGTCTTAAACCGCAACAACCGACTCAAGAAACTTTTAGAAATCAAAGCGCCAGACGTGATCGTCAAAAACGAAAAACGTATGCTCCAAGAAGCTGTCGATGCGCTAATCGACAACTCCGCCCGCTTCGGCACCCAACAGCTTTCGACGCAACGCCGGCCGCTTCGATCTTTAGCGGATATGCTGAAAGGTAAGCAAGGCCGCTTCCGCCAAAACCTTCTAGGTAAGCGTGTCGACTACTCCGGCCGTTCTGTTATCGTCATCGGTCCGAAATTAAAACTCAATCAGTGTGGTCTTCCGAAGCGAATGGCTCTCGAGCTTTTCCGACCTTTCGTCATCAGCGAAGTCATCCGCCGGGGGATGGCCAACAACATTCGGAGCGCTAACCGTATTTTAGATCAGGCCACTGACGATGTTTGGGCGATTTTAGATGAAGTCATTCAAGACAGGATGGTGCTTTTAAACCGCGCTCCAACTTTGCACCGCTTGAGTGTTCAGGCTTTTAAACCGATTTTAGTGGAAGGTTTAGCGATTCAAATTCCGCCTTTAGTTTGTATGGCCTTTAACGCCGACTTCGACGGCGACCAGATGGCCGTCCACTTGCCGCTCTCTGAAGAAGCTCAACGAGAAGCGCGCGAAATCATGCAGACCACTCGCAACCTTTTGAAACCGGCGACTGGCGATCTCATCACCGCTCCGACTCAAGACATCGTTTTGGGCATTTACTACATCACTCAACTCGAAGACAAGCCGGCCACTAAGCATTTTGTTGATTCCTCCGAAGCCTTTATGGCCTACCATCACGGTATCGTCGGCATCCGCGAGCCCGTAAAAGTTTGGGCTGGCGCTAAAGCCATCGAAACCTCCGTTGGCCGACTTATGTTCAACCAAGTCTTCCCCGAAGGCCATGAATACGTCAATCGAACCTTAAACAAAAAAGAACTCGCGAAACTTCTCGACAGCTATATTGAAGTTCACGGTTTCGAAAAAACTGCCGACGTTATCGACAGCATCAAACTCCTTGGTTTTGAAAGAGCCACTCGCTCTGGTATCACTTGGGCCATCTCCGACTTAGTGATTCCTAAAGAAAAGCCAGCCTTAATGAAAGAAGCTGAAACCAAGATTGATGAAATTTATGAGCAATTCCATATGGGTCTTTTGACCAAAGATGAACGTCGCTCTCGCGTGATTTCCGTTTGGGAAAAAGCCAAAAAAGATATCTCGGCTTTAGTTTTGAAAGTTTTGCCGCCGGATAACTCAATTTATCAAATCATCGACTCCGGTTCTCGTGGTTCTTGGGTTCAGCCGATTCAGATGACCGGTATGAAAGGTTTGGTTCAAAACTCTCAGGGTGCCACGATCGAGCTCCCGATTAAATCCTCTTTGAAAGAAGGTTTAAGTGTTTTGGAATACTTCATCTCCACTCACGGCGCTCGCAAAGGTACCACTGATACTGCCCTTAAAACCGCTCAAGCTGGTTACCTTACGCGCCGTTTGGTGGACGTCTCGCAAGACATCATAATCAAAGACGAAGACTGTGGCACCAAAGAGGGCATCGAAATCGCTCGCGCCGACGGTCAAAAATTTGGCCAAAACTTCTCCAGTCGTCTTTTCTCTCGCACCGCCGCCGAGGAAATCAAATCCGGCCGCAAAGTTTTAGTTGAAGCCGGTGGCACTATCGACAAACACAACGGCGAAGACATCGACAAAGCCGGCATCGAAGTCGTCAAAGTCCGATCGCCCATCACCTGTAAATCTCTCTATGGTATCTGTGGAAAATGTTATGGCTTAAGCCTGGGTGACAACAAAACCGCCCGCATCGGCGAAGCTGTAGGTATCGTGGCCGCCCAGTCTATCGGCGAACCAGGTACTCAGCTTACAATGAGAACTTTCCACACCGGTGGTGTGGCTGGCGCTGACATTACCCACGGTCTGCCGCGTATTGAAGAAATTTTTGAGTGCCGTCCTCCAAAAGGTAAGGCGCTCTTAGCCGAAGAAGAAGGTTTTGTCGACAAAATCGAAGACCGTGGCAACTTAAAGATTTTATCTATCATTCCTAAAAAGAAACCCGGTGTGAAAAAATCCACCGCCAAAAATTCTGAATACGCCATCTCAATTGCATCTTCCTTCCTCTTTAAAGAAGGCGACGAAGTTATGAAAGGCGACCGACTCTCCGAAGGTAACCTCGACTTAAAAGAATTGATGCAGTTAAGGGGCAAAGAAGCCGTTGAAAAATATGTGGTTAATGAAGTTCAAAAGATCTACTTCTCTGAGGGTGCTTCGATCAACAACAAACACATCGAAATTATTGTAAAGCAGATGTTCTCGCGCGTCCGTATTAAAGACTCCGGTGATGCCCCTGACTTTGTGGCCGGCGAAATTATTGAAAAACCTAAGTTCTTAGAAGTGAATCGTGAGTTAAAGCGCAATGGCCGCACCCCCGCGAAAGCTGAGCAGCTCCTGATGGGTATCACCCAGGTCGCTCTTTCTACTGAAAGCTTCCTCTCCGCCGCTTCCTTCCAAGACACTGCTCGCGTTTTGGTTCGCGCCGCGATCGAGTCTCGCGTTGATAATTTAAAAGGTTTGAAAGAAAACGTCATCATCGGCCGCCTCCTTCCTTCTTCTAATAAAGATGTGGAAAACGAATCCGTTGAAGCCGAAGAAATGGAAGGCGTTGAAGAAGGGGATGGCAAAGAAAAAGAAACTACCGAAAGTGTTTCCGGCGAAGAAATAGCCGCTCCGCTTGACGAATCCGCCAAGTTAAGCTAGTTTAAGGGAACACTTATCCCGAGTGAGCCGCCAAAAGGTGGCGACGAGGGATTTCGATAAATAATATGGAAACCACTGAAATAACTGAAAAAGCCGACCCAAAGGAGTTCGAAATCTCCTACCTTCTTAAAGATGAAGGTGGCTCAAGTGAAGTCTTAAAGCTCTTAAAACAGCACGATTTTGTGGTTGACCATGAAAATCCGGTCAAAAAAATTGCCCTCGCTTACAAAATCAAAAAAGAGACCAGCGCTTACTTTGGGTTCGCTCATTTCAAAGGCGACCCGGCGGAAATTAAATCTTTAGATCACAACCTTACCTCCAGCCAGCAAGTTTTGAGATTCTTGATTATCACTCCGCCCTTTAGCACCACCAAGGTGGTTTCCCAAAAACCTCGACCAATCAAAGCCGCCAAACCCAAACCCAAAACTGAAACTGAGGAAAGACCAGCCGCCAACGCCCCACTTTCAAACGAAGCTCTTGAAAGAAAAATAGAAGAAATTCTCCAATAAAATTAAAAATTTAAATCTAAAAGTGAAAAATGACAGTGTAAAATTAAAAATCATCCCGAAGGGATACCAAAATTTTGCATTTTGATATTTACACTTTAAATTTCTTCTACAATGAACCTCAATAAAGTTTTCGTCCTTGGCCGTATCACTGCCGATCCCGTGCTCCGCACTACGCCGGGTGGCCAATCCGTTTTAAGTTTTAGCATTGCTACTAATCGTGTCTGGAACGACAAAAATGGCGCCAAGCAGGAAAGCACTGAGTTTCACAACATCGTTGTCTGGGGTCGCCAAGCCGAAGTTGGTGGTCAGTATCTTTCGAAAGGCGGATTAGTTTTAGTGGAAGGCCATCTCCAAACCCGGAGCTGGACCGACAAACAGGGCGGTCAAAGAAAAACCACTGAAATTATTTGCGAAAGAATGCAATTTGGTCCGCGATCCGCTGGTGGAGGAACGCCTGGAGCCAGCAAAAGTTTCGCTCCGAGTGGTTCGCAAAACAATCCCACCTCCGAAGCTCCAAGCAATGGACCCGCCCCCGAAGAGATTCCTGTTATTGACATCGATAGCGAAATCAAGGAAGATATAAAACCCGAGGATTTGCCTTTCTAAACCTAAGAATCATCCCGAAGGGATACCAAAATTTTACATTTTGATATTTAAATTTTTAACTTGAAACATGGCCAAAAAAATCAAAACCACCTTAAAACTCCAGCTCGAAGCTGGCAAAGCTAACCCTGCTCCTCCAGTCGGCACGGCTTTGGGTCCTCACGGCATCAACATCCAAGACTTCTGTAAGCAATTCAACGAAGCCACTAAGGATATGACCGGCAGTGTTGTCCCGGCTGAAATCACCATCTTTGAGGATCGCAGTTTCACCTTCATCCTTAAAACCCCTCCGGCTTCTGATATGTTAAGGAAAGCCGCTGGCGTCGAAAAAGGTTCTGGCACTACCCCAAAAGTTAAAGCTGGTACCGTCACCAAGGCTCAGATTATGGAAATTGCGGAGAAGAAAATGAAAGATTTAAACGCTCACGACATCAACGCCGCCTCAAAAATTATCGAAGGCACAGCCCGATCAATGGGTATCGATGTTATTAATTAGTTCGTAAACCCATTGATCGGATAAAAACCCCGTGTTGGAAGATAGGAGTCTGCGACGTAAGAAACCTGTTAGGTGTCTTACGCGGGGGTCGGGGTTTTTATTAGAAGAGTGGGGATAGATGTGGTAAAATAGATTAAAATGAGTTTTGAAACTCCCAACCAAGTTGCAAGCGAAAATCCCGAAGAAGCAACCGAACGATACAGGCAAGAAGCTGAGGATACCGCAAAGATATTAGATTTGCAGTGGAAAACTTTAAGTGATGCTTTGAAAAAAGACGCCGCCCTTCAAGCTAAGTTCCCAAAGCTAGTTGAAATAGATAAAGAAGGGGGAATTGCGAGGTGGTTTGAATTACAGGTGAATTTTGCTGACAGTCAACATACTAGAAACTCTCAAAACATAGCAATGTTTAGACTCAAAGAGGACCTGAGGGAAGTTGAAAAGTGGGTTGAGGAAATCTTGAGATAATAGCCCTTCGGGGCTATTTTTGTTATTCTGAAACCTATATGGCTAAGGGCAAATTCATCGTCTTCGAAGGTCCTGATGGTTCTGGTCAAACCACTCAAGCTGAAGTTTTGAGGCGATATTTTCAAGAAAAAAATATTCCTGTCATTTTAACCAAAGAACCCACAAAGGAAACCGAGGCTGGCCGAAAACTTTCTGACGTTTTAAATCACAGAATTGAAGCCACTCCGAACGAGATCCAAGAACTTTTCAACGAAGATCGTAAGTATCACATCGAAACCCTAATTCTCCCTAGTTTAAATGAAGGCCGAATTGTCATCTCGGATCGATATTTTTTTTCCTCCATCGCTTATGGTCCAGAAGATTATGACCACGAATCTGTCTACGAGAATTTTCCTCTCCCCGATCTTACATTTATTTTAGAAATCTCACCTGAAGAATCTATCCAAAGAATTTTAAAACGTGGCAAGCCCGTCCAGCTCTATGAAACCAAAGAAAAGTTATCCAAAGTTATGGTCAATTATCGCAATCTAGCTTCTAAATTTCCCAATGTTCACATCCTTGATGGCGAACGCCCAGCCGAAGTAATTAGTCAGGAAATCATTGAGCTCGTCTCCAAAATCCTATAAAATCATCCGCAGGATACCGAAATTTTACATTTTGATTTTTAACCTTTAAAGTTGATTAGAATAATTAGGTTAATTAGAAATTAGAATAATTTTAAAAGTATGCCCTCCTACACTCCCACCATCGGTCTTGAGATCCACGTGGAGCTTAAGACTAAAACCAAAATGTTCTGCGACTCCCCGAATAACCCCGAGGAGCTTCGCCCTAATACCAACGTCTGTCCGGTCTGTTTAGGCCACCCCGGCACCTTGCCTACTATGAATCTCGAGGCCATTAAGTCCGTCATCCGAGTCGGTATGGCTTTAAATGGCGAAATCAACCCCGAGACCAAATTCGACCGCAAAAACTACTTCTATCCCGATCTCCCCAAGGGCTACCAGATTTCGCAGTACGACAAACCTCTCGTCCTCGGCGGATCATTAAACGGCATCACCTTAACGAGAATCCATTTAGAAGAAGACACCGGCCGTTTATTGCATTCTTCGTCCAACGTCCAACATCCTACATCTAACTCTTCGAGTCTCGTCGACTTCAACCGCGCTGGCGTGCCTTTAATGGAACTCGTCACCGAACCTGAAGTAAAATCCGCCGAAGAAGCGGTTGCCTTTGCTCGCGAACTTCAATTAATTTTGCGCTATCTTGGCGTCTCCGACGCGGATATGGAGCGCGGTCAGATGCGCGCTGAAGTTAACATCTCACTAGGCAAATGGACCAAGGGAGTTTGGAAGCAGGGGACGAAAGTGGAAATCAAAAACCTGAATTCTTTTGGAGCTGTTTCTGGTTGTATTGAACACGAAATTAAGCGCCAAGCCGAAGTGATGAAGACTAGCAAAATTCATCAAGAAACCCGCGGTTGGGATGATGCCAAAAATGTGACGGTCAGTCAACGCTCCAAAGAAGAGGCTCACGACTACCGCTATTTCCCCGAGCCAGATTTACCGCCCTTTGAAACCGCTGCGCTCAATCTCGAAGAATTAAAAATGTCCCTACCGGAACTACCCACCGCCAAACGCGACCGATTTAGAAGGGAATATAAACTTGATGGCGCCAAGCTCGAGTCCATCATTGTCGACGAAAAACTCGCCGGATTTTTTGAAGAAGCTGTTTCCGAGCTCAAGACATTCAATGCCGACGCCAACCCTCAAACTCTTTTCAATTATTTAACTTCGGACTTAGTGGGGATCCTAAAAGAACACAGCGCTAGCTTTGCTGATCTCAAAATCAAACCCGAAGATATGGCTCATCTCGCTTTCCTCGTTGATTCCGGAAAAATTTTAAGTCGAGGCGCGAAAGACATTTTGCGGAAGATGTTTGAAACCGGCGAGGATCC
Organism: uncultured Candidatus Saccharibacteria bacterium; assembly: GCA_964363455.1. Lineage (GTDB taxonomy): Bacteria > Patescibacteriota > Minisyncoccia > UBA6257 > 2-01-FULL-56-20 > VMFW01. Next base: position 1,187 of record CAYIIM010000034.1, on the reverse strand, counting down.
CGAAGATATTTTAAACACCGAAGGCCTTCATGTGGTCTCAGATGAATCCGAACTCGAAAAAGTAGTCCAGGAAATCATCGCCGAAAACCCCGCCGCCGTGGCCGACTACAAAAAAGGCAAAACTGCTACGGTCCAATTTATGATTGGAAAGGCAATGGGTAAACTTAGGGGTAAAGGAGATCCCAATATCTTGAAGCAAATTTTTGAAAAAAACCTAAGTAAAGAGTAAGAAGTTAAAGGCGAAGTCCGGTAGTGAAATTTTAATTTTCCGAAGCTTTAGCTTTTAAAATTTCTACTATCCGGAAGAGAGGCAGTCCCGATACTCTGAAAGTTCTCTTTGAAAAGAACTTGACGTAGAGTTGGCATTGTTGTATTTTACCAAGCAGAACAAATAGACTATTTTCCGGCGGAGGTTAGTGCTGTGTCTTGACTATGGAAAACGCGGTGATTCATGGCGAACACTTCGATCAAGTAATCATTGAGTGGCTAGACGAAAGGAGTAATGAAGAAGTCAGCGCTTCCGGGTATAAATGGCTCGCGAATCGCCATTTCTTAACTACCTTCATGAACGGTCTGAATAAGGTTGGAAACAGCAATCTAGCTATCAAGACAGTCGAAGAAACCGTAACTTACCCATTTAGGAGGGCTTAAGGTGGCAACTCACAAGTCTAAGGGTCCAGGAGAATTTCTCCGGGTTCAGTTCGATGCTGACCCAAGTCTAGAAAAAGTAATTGACTGGCTAGTTCAGGGTTGTGGGGCACCGACCCGCGCCGAAGTCATTCGACATGCCATTTTATTAACTGGCGAACTGGCTAAGCAGATGAATGAAGGGAATAAGATTTCAATCGTTAAACCGAACGGAGAATCAGAAGGGTTGAGGGTTGTCTTCCTATTTCCTTTTGAGAAACAGGTGTCAGTCAAGCCACCTCAACCAAAAGAAGGGGAGATCCCCCTCCGCATCAGTTTTGCTGAGACTCCCTAAGTATCTTCAATCTCACGCTCGCACTAAACGCCGATGTTAACCCGTCGGCGTTGTTTTTTGCTGACTTGAAAACCCTCACAAACCCAAAGCTCGACCAACCAACCCCACCCCCTAAAACCCTCTTTTTGAGCCCAATTTTGTGTTACTTTGTTTGTTTTAGGCACACACATATGGCGGGTTTGTTTGTCGGTGTTCGACCAGAAAT
>CAYIIM010000033.1:0-10684 GCA_964363455.1 uncultured Candidatus Saccharibacteria bacterium | reverse complement strand
AACTTTGTCCAACAAACACCGCAAATGGAAGTTGCCTTATTTATTATCGATAAACTGATTGGTGCTATATTCCCCTTCTTAAAGCGGAGTGTTGTTGTTTCTCCAAAAATCAAAAAAATTGAGACGTCAGGCGATCCCAAAAGCACATACCGCTATTTTGTTTTTTTAATAAATCAAAAAGACAAGCCATTGTACAATCTGAATCTTCGGTTATCTGCTGATGCGGAAAATATGCCTGCACAAGTTATAGTGGTTCCTAATCTTGAAGGTCAGGAATATAAACCAATCTATCCACTTGCCGCGGGTAATACGCAGGATCAACCAATTGTTGACATTGGATTCATGGGAGTTACCTATAATGATTCCAAACACTTTTCTTATAATTTACGTGTTGACCATATTGATCCCAGAGAGACAAAGAAACTGGAGGTTGTAATTTCGAACCTAAATCCAAACCGGAAAATTAAGATGGTGCATGAATTAACTTTTAGTAAAAACCCAGAATCTATCGAGGTTAGGAAAGGGTCTCAACCAGGACAGGTTTCGGTAAGTGTACAAGGATTGAACTGGAAGGTTAAAAAGTGACAATACTGCTAAGACTATACGGTGGGTCAGAAGTATTGCGAGATGGTAAAATGAATAGATGATTAATAACATATGGGGCTTTTCTACTACGACAAAAAGGGCTATCCAAATTATGAATCGCAGTAATCACGCAAGGTTGCACGCTAGAAAAAGACGGAAAAGTGGAACGGGGAATTTATATATTTAAGAGAAAGTAATATGAACCCGAAAGAATTTGAAGATCTCATACGAACAATCGTTGCTGAAGCCTCGAAACTTCGTGACACAAAGACAACTGATCACCAAGCGCCAGTAAATTACGCTTGTGTTTTTTCTCAAAGCGAACAAGAATACGAATCACTACTCGTGATTGTAAGACAACTTGGTAAGGCAGTACAAGAAACCGAGATGGGTCCGGTGTTTTATATTGAACCAATGAAAACTATTTCTGGGAATCTGCGGATTGTGAAAATTCGGAAACCCGACCCCAAACGAAAAGAACGAGGCGATGCCGATTTTACGATAACTGATTACACGACTTTTAAGAAAACTTATTTGGGGGAACCTGGCTTTGGACTTATTGAACGACCGAGTATGGAAATGATTGAACTCGCTGATCCAGCATTTAATGTTTTGGCGTATTTTTCAAATCCCCCACTTGGTAAAGTTCTTAATTTAGATTTTTAACTATGCCCACATATAAAAAGCCAAAGACTGTTGAGGAGTATATCTCCACTGCGCCGAAAGAGGTTCAGGGCAAATTGAAACAGCTTCGAGTTTTAACAAAGAAGACGGCGCCGAAGGCGCTGGAGAAGTTGAGCTACGGCATGCCTTACTATGGATACAAGGGACGATTGGCTTACTTTGCCTGTGCCAAAAATCATATCGGCCTCTACATTCCTCCGCCGGTGATCGCCGATCATAAAAAAGAACTGAAGGGTTACGAAACCGCGAAGGCGACAGTGCGCTTTCCACTAAATAAAAGCCTTCCTGTCGCGCTGATTAGAAAACTCATTAAGGCGCGTGTTAAGATTAATGAAAAGAAAAAATGACGGGATGGTACAATAAGTTGTAAAATAAATTAAAATAATATGGCAAAAAATCAAACAACATACGTAGATGGATTTGTGCTCGTAGTGCCAAAAAATAAGGTGGCGGCCTATCGAAAGATGGCGCAAGGAGGAAAAGAAATGTGGATGAAGTATGGCGCGCTGGATTATAAAGAATGTATTTTAGACCACGCGAAGCCCCAGCACATCACTCTCACCTTCCCCAAGATGATCAAAGCCAAGAAAAATGAAACGGTCTGGTTTTCCTACATCACCTTCAAGTCTCGCGTTCATCGAGATCAAGTCAACAAAAAAGTGATGGCGGGGATGGATAAAATGGCGGAAAAATATAAAGATATGCCGATGCCGTTTGATATGAAGCGGATGGCTTATGGAGGTTTCAAGGTAGTGGTAAGTAGTAAGTAGATAGTAGAGAGAATTTAGTATAAAGTATGAAGCAGGGATAGAAGAGACAGACGAACCAAAAAAAGGATTAAATAATATGAACCAAATAAAAGAAGGGTCAGAAAAGCAACCCCGACGTCAGGATGAGTCGGGGTCCCGACCGAAAGCGTCGGGAAAAATTACTCCAAATCTATGGTTTAAAGGCAACGCCGAGGAAGCAGTTAATTTTTACTTGTCAGTTTTTAAAGAGGGCAAAGTTGTCACAAAATCATATTATCCAACCGAAGGGCTCCTTGATTTCCAAAAACCGTTTGCCGGCAAAGTATTGGCAATTTACTTTGAAATACTTGGACAAGGATTCGTGGCGATTAATGCGGGTAACGAATTTACATTTAACGAGGCGGTGTCATTTAATATCGCCTGCAAAGATCAGACGGAAATTGATTATTATTGGGAAAAACTTTCAGCCGTGCCTGAATCCGAACAGTGCGGGTGGTGCAAAGATAAATATGGTTTGTCGTGGCAGATTAACCCAGAGAATATTGAAAAGATAATGCTGACCCCCGGCGCATGGGAAAAGCTGTTGCAGATGAAAAAGATTGATATTGCGGAATTACAAAAAGCTGCCGAAGGGTAAACGCTAGAAAGTAGTGAGTAGGTAGTAGAAGAAAATAATTACTTGCTAAATATTTACCGTGTGTTATTTTCTTGGGTAGTGTGGTGCGATTAAAAGAAGCAATCTCTCATAAAGGAGCGGAAATGCCACAGATTCAACCCTCTAAAGAAGGTATCCCAGCCAGCGAACTGGTGGCGGCAGGTGAACTCGTACACAAAGACGTGCAGTGCCGAAGATGTCCTCACAAGGGAGCGGTGTGTATCGGGACTCCTGGTGGTAAATGGATGAAAATGAGGTGTGTTGCGTGCAATTTCGCTTTTGAGATAGACGGAGAGTGATTTCTTCTCCAAATCGTAAAAACATAGAAGCTCGTCGCAAGGCGGGCTTTTTGTTTTGAATGTAATTTGCCCTAAAAGAGTGCTGCTAGTAAAATAAACTATGTCGAGAATATTTAAATAAAAAAATGAAAAATAGAGTCGTGCATTTTGAAATCCAAGCGGAGGATATTGAGCGGGCAAAGAAGTTTTACGCGGAGGTTTTTGGTTGGGAGTATCAGGGCTGGCCGATGGGACCAACCACATATTGGGCGATTATGACGGCGCCGAAAGATAGCGCTGAGCCGGGCCTTCGCCAGGACGGAGTGGCTACGGCCTCGCAAGCGGGAATCAACGGTGGTTTTGTGCAGAGGCCCTGTCCCCCGCCAAAACCAGAACAAGGCACTAACGCCTTTACTTGCACCGTGCAGGTGGAAAATTTTGATGAGGTTGCCAAAAAGATTGAGGGGGCGGGTGGGAAAGTGGCGATGCCGAAATTCGCTTTGCCGGGGATGGCTTGGCAGGGATATTTTTTAGACACCGAAGGAAACACGTTTGGAGTGCACCAGGAGGATAAGGAAGCGAAGTGAACACTTATGCCGAACGGATGTGAGGCGCCCGAATGCTAAATAGCTAGTCAGTAGTTAGTAGAAAGTAGTGAGTAGGCGGGAGTCAGTAAATAAGAAATGGGTGCTAATTTTTAGTTGGCACCCATTTTGCTGAAACTTCTGATGGTAGTTAGGCTACGCCCACGAGGTAGCCAGACGCGCTCACGTCGACAGCCATGCCTCGTCGCAATCTTGAAAGTCCTGAGGCTTTGCGGCACGTAATACAGTTGATCTCACTGATGTAATCAACTGAAAAGTAGGGACTGTTTCGATCAACGGATCGGCCACAAAAAGTGCGTCCCGAATTGCGAAGCGCATGAAACCTACCACGATCGAAAACAATGGTTTTAACCATTCTTTCTGCCATAAATGTTTCTCCTTACTGATTATGGTGAAGATTGCTTTAACTTTCACTCTTTACAACGTGCTGGGTATAAACTAACGCTAAGCGTGGAAAGGGTCAAGTTTTTTGAAGATTGCACTCGAAAGTATTAAACTGAACAGTACTCTATGACAAGAGATAAAAACTACGCCTTTACGAGGCAGACTTTAAAAATATTTTGGCAACACGCTAAAAAATATCCGTGGCCAGTTTTGATACTTTCGGTTGGGGTGGTGACGTTTATCGGTTTCCAAAACTTTACCCCAATCCTCTACCGCAACCTGGTGAATTTGCTGGCACAGGGAAACCAAGCGGAGATTTTGGCGGGGGGAGTTAAGATCGTACTTTTGATTTTGTTTTTAAACTTTTTGAAACTGATTTTTTGGCGGTCATCGAACTTTGTAAATAACTTTTTCCAGTCGCGGGTGATGGCGGATTTGATGAATACTTGTTACCAGTATCTACAAAGGCACTCATTGGGATTTTTTAGTTCTAATTTTGTTGGGAGCTTAGTGACTCGGGTTAAACGCTATGAAAGGTCTTTTGAGACGATTACGGACCAAATTTATTTTGATTTAGGCCGTTCCCTGCTTGAAGCCGGTGGGATTTTGATTGTTCTTTTAGTGATCCATCCATTTTTTGGATTGATAATGTTGGGGTGGTGCTCAGCATTTTTTGTTTTCTCGTATGTTTACGCAAAATTCAAAATGCCGTACGACATGAAACGCGCGGCGGCGGATACAAAAACCACGGCCCAACTGGCAGATAGCATCACTAACAACATCAACATCAAGCTTTTCACTAACTACAAAAAGGAAGATGGAAAGTTTTTTGACGTGACAAATGATCAATTTGAACTAAGGAGGAAAAGTTGGGATTTAGGATCGATCGGAGATTTGATTCAGGCACTTTCGATGATGATCCTTGAGTTTTTGATAATCTTTTTAGCAGTTAAAGCTTGGAGTCGAGGAGAGCTCCAAGTGGGCGATATCGTGCTTTTACAGGTCTACGTTCTCCGATTAACCGATAAACTTTGGAACACGGGAAAAAATATCCAGAGAATCTATGAAGCGCTGGCGGATGCGAACGAAATGACGGAAATTCTTTTAACTTCTCATGAGGTTAAAGATGACTCGATTTTAAAAAAATTGGAAGTTAAAAGGGGCGCGGTGGATTTCAAGGATGTGACGTTTTCCTATAAAAATCGTTTTTCGGTTTTGGAAAACTTTAATTTCTCAATCAAGCCAGGGGAAAGAGTGGCGTTTATCGGGCCTTCGGGCGGAGGAAAATCCACGATCGCAAGATTATTGCTCCGATTTTACGATATCGGTAGTGGAGAGATTTTAGTGGATGGGCAAAATGTGGCAAAGGTGACGCAGGATTCTTTGCGGGCTTCGATTGCGTTGGTACCTCAAGACCCGATCCTCTTCCATCGAAGTTTGATGGAGAATATTCGTTATTCAAAACCAGAGGCAAGCGATGAAGAAGTAGTCCGCGCCGCAAAGCTGGCGCACGCGGATGAGTTTATTCGCTCTTTCCCTGATAAATACAATACGCTGGTTGGCGAACGCGGAATGAAGCTATCCGGCGGAGAGAGACAGAGAGTGGCGATTGCGCGAGCGATGCTTAAAGACGCGGCAATTTTGATCCTTGACGAGGCAACGTCTTCGCTTGATAGCGAGAGTGAACTTTATATTCAAGATGCGTTGAAGAAATTAATGGAGGGGCGAACAACGCTTGTCATCGCCCATAGACTCTCAACGATTATGCAGATGGATAGAATCGTGGTGATTGAAAAAGGAAAAATTATTGAAGAGGGAAAGCACAAAGAGCTTTTGAAAGCGAAGAAGGGACTGTATCAAAAACTTTGGGGGATCCAAGCGGGAGGATTTGCGACTGGTCGATAGCTTGTAATTGGAATATATTAGTGATAAATTTCAGAAAGTTCCGATACTGTAATCCAAGCAGTGAACCAGCAACGAGGAGGTCTGCCGATGAAAGAAGTATCAATCTACTTAAGGAGAAGCCAGTTCGAGGTGATTATTCCCGCGGATCTTGTTTGGGTTTTCATGCTTGAATTTGGAAGGGCTTTTCCAATAAACCATTCTGATGGCAGTAAAAATGTGACGCCTGTCGACAACTACCACGATCATCCGAATGGCTGGCATGTGACAGTCACCGTGGCTGGTCATCAAGAATCAGAGTTTCTAAGTTTTCTCGAAAGTTTTTCCGAGAAGAATGGGGTGGAATTCAAACCTCAAGCCAGATGTAAATCCCTTTGAGGCAAGCAGCTAATGAAGCGGGGCTCGAGTGAAAACTCGAGCCCCTTTGACTTATCGATGCCTCCTTTGAGGTTTTTTTTCTAAATGCTGACTTGGGTGACGACTTTTGTGTTTCTTGTAATTGTTGGCGACTTTGCCTTTGGATGGCGGGAGAACAACTTTCCACTTATGGCTACACTTGGAGCATTTGAAGAGACGAACCTCCTCCTTATCACTAGAATCGATGACACGAAGAAAGTGGCCAGTTTTTTCCCAGCAACGGAAACAGGTGTGGAGTTGAGCCACTTTCTTGCCGTCTTTAACCAAAGCGATAACTTTGCCATCATCGAAACTGTGACGAATGGCCTGTTCTTGAGGCCTCCTCACATTAAAAGCCGTATCGCCGGGAGTAAAGTCGGCTGCGACTTTTCCATTTAGTCTAATACCGAGGAACAACTGTCCTCTAAACCTTACATCATTGGTGATGATGTTTCCTTCGCTTATCAAGCTTTGAGCCCACGGAGGGAGTGGGACTCCTACAGCGAAGAGAAGTTCAGAAATGCGGGCTGGATTTGCTTTCATAGGCGCCTTCCTTTCGGTCAGCTAGTTAGGAGAGAATCAAGTTGCTTGTCTAATTGGATTTTACCTTTACTTCTAGACCGGGACAACCTGAGTTTATGCACATTTTTGCCCACGCACCAAAAAGCCTCTTCTGCTGGGGTGAATGGCTAAATTCACCGAGCTTTTGGTGCGGGATTCCACTCCACGGACTTTTATTCCTAAAAAAGCCGATGTTGCAAAACTGTGGAGCTTCACTTTTTGAGCCGGATGTGGCCCACTTTGGCAAAGAGGGGTTGGTAGATGTCGTCTTTGGGATCAATGATGAGCTCACGGGGCTTTACTTTGTCAGTGAATTCGATCGGAGCATTTTGGATGAGGGCGAGGGGTTGGCGTTCGTTGGACTCGCCCATCGTGAGGACGGCGGTGGTGGCCAGACTATCGGCGATATCGACTTGAGAAACTTTAAGCTTTCGGCCGAAAATATCAGGCTTTCCGCGATAGTCTTTGATGCCTTTGAAGCCGGCGTAGCCAACCGCCAAACCCACAATCCCCGCTCGGAGTGGAAAGAGACGACTGTCGGTAATGAGCACGCCTAGTTTCTTGACCCGATAATGTTTTTTACAAAATGCGAGAATTTTTTTGGCGGAGACGTAGCTGTTTTTTGGGAGGAGAATTAGTTTACCTTTGGCGTTTGATTCATCCACGCCAGCCGAGGCCATCACGACGCCATCTTTGATGGTCAACCAAACATACTTAGTCTTCATCGCCCATTGGCTTTCTTCTTTAATAATTTTTTCCTTTTCACGATGAGATTTAACAACGCGGGTGCGTCCTCCGGAAAGAGCCACAATTTTAGAGGTGACAACTAAAACCGAGCGCTCGGGAATTTTTTTAACATTGGCCCGAATAAAATCGAAAAGGTTTTCGTTCTCTTTAAAGACCCGGGTTTTGATCGGTTGAACTAGCATTGGATTTTCCTCTTAGCAAACGCAAGCCTAAATAACTTAATGGCAAATAGAGGGCGCCCATAGCGACTTTGTAGAGCCACCAGGGAAGAATGAGGAGGGGTAGGGCTTGGAGGGAATAAATGCCCGGGATTTCAAAACTGCCAATCTTGAAGCCTAAGAAGGCGACGGCCATAAAAATAGTGGTGTCTAAAAGTTGGGACCAAAGATTAGAAAGAATGGAGCGGAGGCCGAAAAGTTTGGTACCGATTTTTCGACGAAAGAAGAAAAAGGCGAGGACGTCTTGGTATTCGGCAATGGCAAAAGCCACGAGCGAAGCGATAGCAATCCGGGCGGAGACGCCAAAGATTTGGTTGTAGCTGTCGTGGGCCCACATAGATTTTTCACTCCAAGGGAAGAGGGCGGAGATTAGCGAATAAGCGAGAAAAATAATGATGCTAAAAAATCCAGCGATAACAAACTGGCGAGCCATTTTTTTGCCGTAAACTTCACCGATTACATCCGTCATCAAGAAAACAAACGGGAAGAAGAAAACCGAAACGGAGAGATGGGTGCCGAATAAAAACGGCATCGTCTTCAGGCCCAAAGTGTTGGCGGCAAAAAGGGAAACGATATAGAGGGTCAGCGCGATGATTAATTTGGTGTCGAAAGCGGGGTTTTTTTCTTGGTTCATTTTGATTAGTATATATTATTTAACTGATTAGCGCTGGGCGTCTTTGACGATTTCACCATCAGAGAGGCCAATGACACGATCAGCGATGGCGGCGTACTCTTCTTCATGGGTGACCATCACAATCGTCTGGCCTTCTTTATGAAGCTCCATAAAGGCTTTCAAAATAAGCTGAGAGGTTTCGTTGTCTAGATTAGCGGTGGGTTCATCAGCAAAAATAATTTTGGGATCGTGGCCGATAGCGCGGGCAATGGCGACACGTTGTTGTTCACCGCCGGAGAGTTGGCTCGGGAGGTTATTGAGGCGATGGCCTAACCCCACTTTGGTTAAAGCGGATTCGGCTTTCACTTTGGCGTCTTTGGCGTCTAAACCCATCATCAAAAGAGGGAGGGTGACGTTTTCGACGGCGGTCAAAGATGGCAGAATCGCGTAGTCTTGAAAGATGTAGCCAAGTTCGGTGAGACGCATATTGGTACGTTCGATGTCGCTTAAAGTAGAGACGTTAACATCCTCGATTAGAATATCGCCCGAGGTGGGGCGATCCAAAAGTCCGAGTTGGTAAAGTAAAGTGCTTTTACCGGAACCGGAGCGGCCGGTAATAGCGAGGAACTCCCCTTTTTTCACTTCAATATCAACACCTTTTAGGGCGTAAAGTTCGCCGAGTCCGCTTTTGAATTTTTTAACAACTTTTTTGGCGCTGATAATCATTCGAATAATTATTTAATATATACTGTTTATTATTTAGCGGCCGAGGATGGCGTCTAAAGTATTTTGTTTGACGACGATGCGGGCGGGAATATAGCCAGCGATGACGGTGGAGATGAAAAGAATAATCGCTCGGATAAAGGTGCCGCTTAGAGTGGCCACTAGGATGCCGTCACTAAAAGGAAAATCAATGGGGTTGTTGTTAAAGTATGGAACTAGGACAACAAAAACAAGGAAAACGCCGATGATCGTACCGAATGCGGCGTAAAAAACGGACTGCAAAACATAAGAAAACTCGACAGCGATTGAGGTGACACCAATGCCTTTCATAATACCGATGAAACGGCGGCGAGTAATGGCGTTTACAAAAATAATGATAAAAATAGTAATCGCGGCGGCGATAAGACCAATGGAACTGATCACGCTGCCTAAGAGAGCGAAAGTTTGCTTGATGTCTTTCAGGAACTTCGGCTCGGCGTCGTCCCGGGTTTGAACTCGAGCATACTGATCAAAACCGCTTTTGACAAGCGCGTTTTTTATAGCGGTGGCGTTGACGTTGGGTTTCAACCGAAGAACGATTTCATCTACGTTGTAGTCGTAGCGGCCGATTAAACCGCGAAGTTGTTTGTCGACAAAGAAAACCCGGCGATCAATTTCATCAACTTTGCTTTTCAAAATTCCTTTGATGCGGACTTCGCGGGTGTTGCCGCCAATGACGACTTGAACTTTGTCGCCGACTTCGGCGGTTTTTAGAGTCGTGAAGCTGGGCGATTCAAAACCGAGATATTTTTGGATCAGAAGAGCGCCAATGACGACTTGATCGTAGTCGTCTTCATCTAAGAATTCGCCTTCGATGAGAGATTCGGAAATATGCGTAACTCTATCTTCCGCAATTGGATCAATACCAGCGATGGAGGTCGGAACGCTTTTATCGATATCATCGGGACGGCGTTTGTTGGTTTTATAGTCAGATTCAATCGTCCCCCCTTCGATGTAGCGAGCGGTGACGTTTTCGACACCGGGAAGACTCTTGGCCAAATTAATAATGTCCTGGCTGTTTTCGATGTAGGTTTTTTCTCTCAAGTTAGAAATAAAAACATCACCAAGATAGCGATTGCCAACGGCGGCGGTAGCGCCTTCGATCAAACCCACAAGGATGCCACTAACCACCACGAGGTTGAGGAATGTCAGGGTCATAATGAAGATGATTAAAATGGTGGTCCATTTGTTGGCGCGCTTGATGTCTCGTGTAGCTAAAAAAGCCCCGACCCGGAGAGAGTTGAAGAAATTACGACTTTTGTGGTTGTGGTTTCGGCTAGCTTTGTCCATATAGAATAAGAAAAGCGCCTTTTACGGCGCTTAGATTATACCCCCCAAAACATGAAACTTGAAGCTTTAAACGTGAAACGAGAAAAAGGGAGTGGGATAAAGGAACCTTAAAGCTCCGACGATTTGTCATGATGCCACTTCTTCCACCAAGCGGGATATTCCCCCATTCGGAAGCAGAGCGAGTCAAAAATAAGCAATATCGCAACGGCAAAGGGAGCGAAGTTGATGAGCGTATCGCTGACCGAAGGGGAATTT
>CAYIIM010000032.1:0-11143 GCA_964363455.1 uncultured Candidatus Saccharibacteria bacterium | reverse complement strand
GGCGCGTGGATTTAAAAGACAATTCAAATTTAGTCACCTCGCGTCTTCACGACGGCAAAATTTATCTTATTACTCAGACCTGGATGAACTCTGGTAATCCCTGCCCCTTCATTCCGTTAATGGCCAAAGGCGTCAATATTTCGATTCCGTGTACTGAAATCTATCATCCCCGCGTCGAAACTCCGGCTGATGTCACTTATACTGCGATGATTCTTGATCCTCAAGCCGGTACGGTCAAAAACAATCTTTCCTTTGTCGGCGCTTCTGGCTCTTCGATCATTTATATGTCCCCCAATGCTCTCTATGTTGCCTACTCTTACCCAGGTGATTATGTGAAAGTTTTCGTCGGTTTCTTTAAAGAAAAAGCCCGAGACCTCGTTCCTTCGTCCATCTTGAGTCAGTTTGAAAAGTTAGAAGGCTACGACATCAGCCAATCCTCCAAGATGAATGAGTTCCAGATGATTTTGGATCGCCATTTAAACTCGCTCGATAAGGACGATCGTTTGAAATTTGAAAATGAAATTCAGAATCGTCTGAAAGATTATATGAAGGCCCACATCCGCGAGCTTTCTCAAACTGGTCTTACCAAGATTTCGCTCAACAATTTACAAATCACCGCCACTGGCAACATTCCCGGCACCCTCAATAACCAATTCTCGATGGACGAATGGAACGGCAATCTTCGGATCGCCTCCACCATCGACGGCGGTTTCTTCTGGGGTTTTGGCGGCAACTCCGAAAGCGCCAACGATGTTTATGTCTTAGACGGGGGATTGAGCGTGATTGGTTCGGTTCAAAACTTAGGTCTGACTGAAAGAATTTATTCTGCCCGCTTTGTTGAAGATCGCGGTTACCTCGTCACCTTCCGCCAAACTGATCCTTTCTATGTCTTAGATCTATCCAATCCTCGCAAACCTGAAATGAAAGGTGAGCTTAAAATCCCCGGCTTCTCTTCCTACCTCCACCCGCTCGAGAAAAACTTGATCCTCGGTGTCGGCCAGGAAAGTGGTGGCGTGAAACTCTCGTTATTCAATGTTTCTAATCCCTCCAACCCCGTTGAAATTTCCAAGTACTCTCTTAAAGACTATTGGACCGAAGTGCAAACCACTCACCATGCCTTTTTAGCGGATGCCGCTCACAACATTTTCTTTATGCCCGGTGGCGAAGGGGGATACGTCTTCTCCTACGAAGGCAACACCCTCTCGCTCAAAAAAGCCGTGAGCCAAATCCGCTCCCGCCGCGCCATCTATATGAATGATTACCTCTACGTTGTCGGCGAAGACCGCATCGTAGTCTTAAACGAAAACAACTGGGAAACCGTTAAGGATTTACCCCTGAATTAGTTTCCGTATTCTTAGGATTTTACCTTTATAAAATAAAATGTTATATTCAAAAAATGAAGAAGAAGTACAACAACACCCTACAAAAAGGTTCAGTTAGATACATTGTATTTCGCGAGGGTCAATTTTGGTATGCGGCAGGCTTAGAGTTTAATATTGTTGAAGCTGGTGATACCCCCCAAGAAGCTTTCCTGCTCTTACTCGACGCTATTTCGGGCTATGTTGATTCAGCGAAGAAAATAAAAGCTCGGCCCAATATCTTAAATCAAAAAACAGACTCAGAGTATGAAAAAATGTGGGAGAATATACAAGGGAGAAAACTAGCTCAAACAAAGAACGTATACACCTCTGGAGAATTTAATTTTAACAAAGCTCTTCAAAGATCTTTGATTCCCGCGTAGTAAGCGCGGGTTTTTTTATTAATCTCTATGCCGAGAGGATATTTCAACTGGACAGCCGAGGATGTCGTTAGATTCCTGAAGGAGTATAAATTTAACCACGTAAACACAAAAGGCAGCCATATGTTTTATGTGGGCTGGTATGACAAAGAACTAAGACAAGTTTGTGTTCCTTTTCACGGTGGCAGAGCTCTAAAACCAAGAACTTTAAAAGGTATCATTAGTCAATCTGGGATCCCCAAGGAAAAATGGCTGGAGTAGGTCATAGGGAAAAAAGCGGCAAAATCGTAGTCTTAAACGAAAACAACTGGGAAACAGTTAAGGATTTACCGCTGAACTAAGTTATCCCAGCCAGTTTCTTGACCGCGACCTAGTACGGTGTTATTTTTCTCGCAGACACCTTGATTCAAAAAAAGAGATTTATCATATAAACAACAGAAGGAGGGTCTGATGTCGACCAAGCGTGCAGGCGGTAAAGTTCTTGCCCAAATCGGGGTTGATAAGATCAGCCCCAATCCACACCAACCTCGCCAGGATTTTGATCCGGCTAGAATTCTTGATCTCTCCAAATCGATCGAGACGAAGGGACAGATCCATCCCATCATCGTAACCAAGCACCCAACAGAGAAAGGGAAGTTCCTAATCGTTGATGGCGAGAGACGTTGGCGAGCGCTCATGATGGCAGAAATTCCTACAGCCGACTGTGTTATCCAAGAAGAAGGTGAGGATCCTTTCATCACGAGTTTGTTGGCAAACATGATGAGAGTGGACCTCAATCCTATCGAGGAAGCTGAGGGCTTACAGAAACTTCACGAGGAACATGGAAAGAAGTGGGAAGAGGTCTCGGCGATTGTCGGACTATCACTCCCAACCATTTTTGCTCGGCTTCGCCTTCTGACTTTAGACGATAAAGTGCAGGACATGGTGAGGCGAGGAAAGCTTCCTTCATCGAGTGCTCTCAAGCTCTCGCAGTACGCCGACAAATCGGACCAGTATCGCATCGCGATCGCTATTATGCGCGGGGATCCAATTGAAAAGATTCCCGACCATAGAAAAGGAAAGAAGGTTATTGAAACTGATGCGTCGACGGAAGCCAGTGCCCTTTTCAAGTTTCTTCGAGAGTATCGCTACTTCTTGCCACTCATCGAAAGTTTTAGTAGTAGGCCGATTGATGAGCAGTTGTTTGTTTGGGCAGGGGCAGCTCCTCAGTCTAGAGAGAGAGCAGAAGAAACGTTCACGGAGATGGCTAGGTTTGCGACTCGGTGCCTGAAAACCACTTCTGGCCTCAACACAGCTCTTTTGGCTAGGTCGTCACGATCTGATCGTTGGTCCTCAAGATTCAGTACTAACGATTTACAGGGTCAGGGTGGAGATGGGAATGGCCCAAGTCAGGAACCCGGGACACAGAGACCGAAAGGGATATCTATCCAACAACTTGCTCGCGCTCAAGGGACTCTCCATCTCGCTTTCTGTAATCCGAAGCCGAATACAGTTAACCTGGGATTGCGATACCTTTCTCGAGCACTGGGCATTGCGAATCCAGAAACAGTGAGACAAAATGTCCTCGCTGACTTGCGAGCCGTAAGGGCTTACTGGGACGTCACTGAAGTTCCCGGAAACAACGGTAGTGCGGAGAACGCTTTAATCGGTATGATTGCGAGATTAAAGAAAGATCTCAACGTGAAAACGTTCGGAGGGCTTATCGACAAAGCTACTCGTGAGAACAAGGCAACTGATCCAATCCAGCTAAAATCTTTGATCAAGGAGGAACAACCAAAATAAGAATAAGCCTTACGCAAAACACGCGTAAGGCTTATCTGTTTTTTCGGGACTTCAAGCGGCGTTGAATGCATTTCCGAAATCTCTCAGATCTCGGAAGATGAGTTTCAAACGACCAATGGCTCGTGTGTGTATCTGAGAAACTCGACTCTCTGATACGCCCATCACCTCTCCGGTTTCCTTGAGGGTCATGTCGGAAAAGTAATGAAACTGGATAACCATCAATTCTTCATAAGGGAAGAGATCGCGGATGAACTCGCTGGCGTGCTTGAGGTTTTCGTTTTCAAGAATTAGATCGAGGACATTCGGATCATCAGACTTCACTGATTCGACTCTAGGTATCTGACGATTATCTTCTTCTCGGTAGACCAGCTCGTCGAGAGAAAGTACTGTTGACTGACCTACTCTTGCACGGAGTTCCTCAAACTCATCCTCACTTAAACCAAGCTCTTCAGCCACCTCAACATTGAAAGCCCTTCGGCCCACTCGGTGGCCGATCCTCGATTCGGCTCGGTTGGTTACTTTTTCGCCTGCCCGGACACTCCTTGGCGCCCAATCCCATTCTCTCAAGGAATCAAGGATTGCACCTCGGATTCTGTGGCCAGCAAATGTTTCAATCTTAGTTTCCCTACTTGGATCAAAGTTATCCAGCGCCTCACAAAGTCCCCTCACTCCTTCATTTACAAGATCCCTGACGTCTGTTTCAGGAGGGTAGTTCTTTTTGAGGTTGTGGGCGATTTTTGTGACCAGAGGCAAGTAGTGGAGGATATACCTTTCTCGTACTTGCCGGTATAGCTGAGAACTTACATCCAACACCTTGAACCGTGACCAATTTGCCTCTGGAGGCATATAGTCGTCGGCGGCGTGGAGAGTTCCTGCCAAAACTCTCTCGGTTTTCATCTTCCCCTCCATTTTATGCGTTAAATCCCAAATTCCGTTTTGAGAACTGCAATAATCATATGCTTTGCCATAGGAAAATCAACATTTCCTTATTTTTTTGCGCGTATTTTATCCCCAAAAGCTTATTTGACACACCTGTCCTCGCGGAGTAACTTTATCTGACAAACTCCCGTTCCTTGAACTTTAAATGCATCCGATAGTTTTTGCCCGCCGGTTGGGGAAGTAGGTGAAAATCCTACACAGTGCCGCTACGGTTACTTTCGCTTAAAAGCGAAAGAAGTCCGATGGCCAACCATGCATCAATAGAATTTGTATTTACCCTTCTAAATCGCGAAGCGATTTTGTAGGGCCCTCGAGCAAGGGAAGGTAATTGTTTTTTATTTAAGTCGATATTACTAAACTCCCGCCCCGAGGCGGGAGTTTTTGTTAAAAATTAATAAAAATAAAAATGAAATGAAAAAAATACTTTCTGTTTTTGTTGTCTTAGGAGTGATCTTTTCACTCAATCTTTTTCCCCTCGCGCACGGGGATGTTAGCTCGGCGGTCAATTATCTAAAATCCAAAACTCCCAACGCCTGGATCTCGATGGCCTTAGTCGCCTCCGGCGAAAATCCTAACGTTGATTATTTAAAAACTTTCTCCGGCACCAAAGCCACTGATTACGAACCTGCCATCCTTGCCCTCGCAGCGGCTGGCAAAGATCCCCGCACTTTCCCAAATGAAAACTTTGTCACCAAATTAAAATCCTTTCACTCTCAAAATCAAATCGGTGATAATAATTTATTAAACGACGACACCTTTGGCATCCTGGCTCTCGTGGCCTCGGGTGAACCCGTAAGCGACCCGGCCATCCAAGATGCCAAAGCTTTTTTAATCAACCATCAAAATTCAAACGGGAGCTGGTCCTTCGCGATTGGTTCGAGTGGCGACACCAATATGACGGCGATGGCCATCATGGCGTTAAACGAAGTTGGCCTCACTAAAACGGATGAAAAAATATTGAAAGCCCTCGACTACCTCGAGAGCGCCCAAAACTCCGACGGCGGATTTCCCTACGACCCGCAAAGTTCTTGGAGTACTTCTTCCGACGCCTCTTCCGACGCCTGGGTCATCTCGGCCTTAAACAAAATCGGAGAGAGTCCATCTAGCTGGCAGAAAGGCGGTAAAAGTCCCATCGATCACTTAAATACTCTCGCCACCGATAGCGGCTACTACCGATTCCAAGAGGGAAGCGCCGAAGATAGCTTCAGCTCCGTCACCACTGCCTACGCCGTGATCGCGCTCTTGAACAAATCCTATCCTGTCGACAAAATCTCCGCCCCCGTCTTTCCTCAAGTTTCCTATCGCATCGCCGGCAGTGCCAGTGATTTATGTAGCGGTGAAGCCCAAGCCCCCAATCCTCTTGAACTCATAAAAATCGTGGCTGACGAATGTGGCTTTACCTACAGCATCAAAGACACTTCCTTCGGCCCTTATCTCGAAGGTATTGGTTCTGATCTAGCTCAAGGGATGATCGGTTGGCTCTATTTTGTAAACTCCGCCTCGCCTCAAGTCGGCGCGGTTGATTACGACTTGAATGGGGGCGACGCCGTTCTTTGGATTTATGGTGATTTCAACTGGAAACTCACGCGCGTCACCTTAATCGATGATGAAATTTCTTCCGGCGCGAGCGTTCAAGCTACCGCTGAATATTTCGACACCGGCTCCTGGCACGCGCTCGAAGGCGCCAGCGTTCACGTCGGTTCCAACACCCACCTCACTAATCAGAGCGGCCAAGTTTCTTTTTCACCAGCCGATGGGGCGTATCAAATTTATGCCACCAAAAATGATTACTTCCGAACTGAAGTTGAAAAGTTAATTGTCGGTTCCAAAGTTCAAACTTCCGTCACTTTGAGCGCCAACGTCACTGGCGGTTCCGGTGGATCCGGCGACGGGGGAGCGGGCAACTCCGCTGGTTTCAATATTGTAATTGATGGCGGTGCGGATCGTCTTGATTTTGGCGACATCTCGGCCGGATCTTCCAAGTCCAAAAACATTACTCTCTCTAATCAGGGCACGAGCAAGCTCTATATCGAAAGCAGTGTCACCGGCGACGACCTCTTTCGTAATTACCTAAAAGTCGGCCAGAAACTCTGGCGATCGTTTAGCGCTAACTTGAACATTGGCGAAAACAAAACCACCGCGGTTGAAATCGCTCCGCCGTCAAGTTATGCTCTCTTTGGGCAAAAGTCCGGCCAGCTCATCTTCTGGGCTATCCCTACTAACTAATGACTAACTTAAAATCAAAATTTTTCGCCAGAATTTTATCCGCAATTGCCGTTTGTTATTTGTCATTTGTTATTTGTGCCGCCCCGGCTCAAGCCGTTGGTCTCCAAGTCACTCCTTCTGAAATCCAGATCCAATCTTATTCTGGCCAACTAGGTGAAAAGGAAATCATCGTCAAAAATCCCTCCACCGACGTGGGCTTATTTGAAATTTATCCTGATGATTTCGAAAGCCAAATTCTCTTCGAGCCCTCAAGCTTCACCCTCGAAAGCGGGGAATCTCGTTCAGTTTTAATCAAAACTAAATTCCGTGACGCCGGCATTTTTAAAACCAACATTTCGGTGGTGGTTAAGCCTTTTTCAGAAAATACCTTGAACGCGGCCGGTGGTCTCAAAATCCCAATCTCAGTTGAAAACAAAAAAACTGACGAGCAAGATCTCGGCTCTATCTTCTCTTGGTTTGGCCAGCACGAAAAAGAATTGGTCGGCCTCCTGGCTTTTGTAATCATCCTCTATTTCATCTTCCGAGGTATTCGAAGTCTCTTCCGAAAAAATAAATAATGAAGAAGTATCTAGTTCTCGCCGGCGCTGTAGTTTTGATAGCCCTCGGTTTATTCTTTGTACTCAAATCTCCGACTGATTCTGTCACCTTTAATCCAAAAGGGGATGAAGTTTTTGCGACTAACCAAGATGTTGAACAATCAAAAAATATTCCTGAGGTTTCGCAACCCAATTTTTCTCTCGTTTATCTTTCTTTTGACTTTGGAACCGAAAAAAAATCATTTGAAATATCAACCGACGGCCAAGAAAATCTTTTTGAGCTAATCCAAAAAACCGAACTCCAAATTGAAACGGAAAATTTCCCGCCGATCGGAAAAATGATCGTGAGCATCAACGGCTTCAAAAACGGCACCGACGGTAAGTATTGGCAATTTTGGATTAATGGAAAGTACGCCCAAATCGGCGTTTCAGCCTACGAACCTAAACTCAATGATTCTATAGAGTGGAAGTTCACAAAAGATAACCCAGATTAAACTTGCCCAACCCCGGTTTTGTTCTATGATAATGGCATAACCCCATGTCCTCTCGTTTAGAAAAATACTTCGCTCCGTTTCGGAAAAACGTTATCGGCGCCAATCAGACTTTTCAAACTCCCTACGGCAAAAAGAAAATCATCTACGCCGACTGGACCGCCTCCGGCCGACTTTACGGCCCCATAGAAGAAACTCTAACCAAAAAATTCGGCCCTTTTGTCGGCAATACCCACACCGAAGTGACGGTCACCGGCACGGCCATGACTAAGGCGTATCATGAAGCCCAACAGATTATTAAACGCCACGTCGGCGCTGGTCCAAACGACGTGATTATCGAAGCCGGTTCCGGCATGACCGGCGCGGTCAACACTCTTCAGCGGATTTTGGGCCTAAGAATTCCCGAACGCCTCTCTAAATTTACCAAGATTCCGAAAGAAATTCGGCCAATCGTTTTCATCACCCATATGGAGCACCACTCCAACCAAACCTCTTGGCTTGAAACTATCTGCGATGTTGAAATTATCCCGCCCACTAAAAACGGTTTAGTTGATCCCGAAAATTTAAAACCGCTTCTCAAGAAATACAAAAACCGAAAAATAAAAATCGCCGCTGTCTCCGCCGGATCAAATGTGACTGGTATTCAGCCCGACATTCACGCCACTGCTAAGTTGATGCATCAAAACGGCGGCCTCTGCTTTGTCGACTACGCCTGCGCCGCGCCGTACGTGGAAATCAATATGCACCCCAAAAATCGTCTCGAGTCTCTCGATGCGATTTATTTCTCCCCGCACAAATTCCTCGGCGGCCCCGGCACTCCCGGCATTTTGATCTTTAGTTCCAAACTTTATCAAAATCAAATTCCGGACCGACCTGGCGGCGGCACCGTCCTTTGGACCAATCCCTGGGGAGAACATAGTTATTTAAACGATATTGAAGCCCGCGAAGATGGCGGCACTCCGCCCTTTTTAGGCACCATCAAAACCGCCCTCGCCATCAAACTCAAAGAAAAAATGGGCGTGAAAAATATCCTCGCCCGCGAAAAAGAAATTTTAGCCCAACTTTTTCCCGCGATGAAAAAAATCCCCAATCTCAACATAATGGCGGGGGAGCATGAACACCGCCTTGGGGTCATCTCCTTCAATATAGAAGGGCTACATTATAATCTTGTTTCTAAGCTACTTAACGACCGCTTCGGCATCCAAACTCGGGGCGGATGCGCCTGCGCCGGTACTTACGGCCACCACCTTTTCCACATTAATCAGAAAGTTTCCAAAAGAATCACCGACCAACTCAACCGCGGCGATTACTCTTCCAAGCCCGGCTTCGTCCGCCTTTCAATTAATCCAATTATGTCCGACCAAGAAATTTCATTCATTATCAAAGCCCTCAAAGAAGTCGCCCTAAAAGGCCAAGCTTGGGCTAAAGATTACAAGTATAGTAACCACACCAACGAATTCACCCATAAGACCTTTAAAGAGTCTAGTTTTTTAGGCATATCCCTTTAGCTTTTTTCTCGCCGATAGATATCCACAGAGCTTCACCCTTTAATTGCTAAAATTAAGGGGTAGATAGAAAAACCGTTGGTTCTCCTCGAAACAGTAACTAGCGGGTTCCAAAGGTCGATTATTTTGGCGAATCTAACACTAAAACCGCCAATTTTACTTTATTAATTAAAAAAATATGTACGGAGTAGAATCTTGGTCTGTTGTTATAACGCAATCCCTCCAAGGATTGTGGATGGGTGTGATTGGCTTTTTGCCAAGTTTAATCGGAGCTTTGGTCATCGTTATCGTTGGCCTCATCGTGGCTGCCGCCTTTGGCACCCTGGTGGAAAAAATCTTCGAATCAGTCAGGTTGAACAAACTCTTGAACTCAATCGGTCTCGCGCCGTATTTTGAGAGAGCTGGTCTTAAATTGAACGGGGCGCTATTTCTCGGCAAATTGACCTATTGGTTTCTATTGATTGCTTTCTTTCTTGCCGCTTCCGATGCCTTAGGTCTTTATGCTTTCTCAGGTTTCTTGAGTATCGTTTTGGCGTATGTGCCGAGTGTCATCATTTCAGTCTTGGTGATGTTGGCCGCGGTGGTAGTGGCCAACTTCTTAAGGAACTTAATTCGCGCTTCCGTTAAGAGCGCTGGTTTGCACGCGGCAAACTTTTTGGGCACCTTAACCTGGTGGGCGATTATCATTTTTGGATTCTTTGCAGTCTTGAGCCAGCTAAACATTGCCAGAGAAATTGTTAATACGATCATCACTGGCTTCATCGCGATGCTCGCCATCGCGGGAGGTTTGGCTTTCGGTTTGGGAGGCAAAGAATATGCTGCTCATTTGATTGGTAAGCTTCGAGAAAACACCGAGTCGAAAAGATAATTCAGATCTGCTATACTAATTAGAAATTAAGGCCGTTTCCTATAAGTCTTTCTCTGTGCCGCTCCAGTATGTGAGGTATTGGATCGAGCCTCGCCTCTCAAGGGCGGGAGGGAAAAAGACCAAGGGAAGCGGTTTTAATTTTCCCGAAAAAAAGAAAACCGCCGGCAGGATTAGAACCTACTCGGCGGCAGATATGGCGATAGATCAGCTAGCAGCGGATCTTAACGACTTCGGCTTCATCCTCAATATAAGCAAAACAACTGGAGAAGCTTACTAGCGAATTGATCATGCCATTAACCGTAGCAGATCGATGGTCTGTAAGCACGATAACTGTTTCTACTATCTTTATGTGCAAAAGAGTCCCCCTTATCTGCAAAGAAACCCCGCTATCGCTCATCGAGCTATTAATCTCCGAAGCGACGATGAAACGATCTCCAACCACCAAGTCTTTGAATTTCATAGAGCCTCCTCTCTACGCCGGAATATATAACATTGACAATAATTTGTAAAATCCCAAAACCCTAGAGACTCGCCACTCTCTAGAGCGAAATAAGTTTTCCAGAGAAGCTATCGGAACCCTTATTAGCTAGGTTTTGCTCATAGCAAATAATAAGGGTGAGATGCAGGCGCACCCTAGCCGCTGGAGCTGGGCGACACCGGTTCTGTGGAAAACCTTATTGAGTGACCCTTGACAGGTTTTAAGGGGAGTATACAATGTACCGGTAATGATGACGATAAGAAACCTGATTAAGCGAAGCGGCTGAATCGCCTTTCTTGGCGTTTAGGTACCGCTCGCCTGAGCGGTTTTTTGTTCCATCAGTGTTAATTGAAAATTCGCCGTTCAAAGTTTTGTAAAAAATTTTGCCACGGTCAATATCAGAAACTTCACATCAGGTACGCATTCCTGATTGGTGAAGAAAAAATCTTTGATAAACTCAATTTTATTCCCGAGTTTATCAGAGTAAATAAAGTCAGTATTGGGATGGTTGGTATAAGGGCGAACGGTGGATGCCTAGACTAGAAAAGGCGATGAAGGACGTAGCGTAGCAGCGATATGC
>CAYIIM010000031.1:0-11437 GCA_964363455.1 uncultured Candidatus Saccharibacteria bacterium | reverse complement strand
AACCCCCATCAAGACCTTAGAAGAGTCCTGCTTTATCCATTAAGCTACGAGGGCTTTGTTTTGCCCCAATGACCAAATTGTAAGTAAGTCTTTCGTCTATGGCAATTAGCACACCTTATATCACACTTCTTTATCTCTAATTCAACCGATTTCCAAGAATAATGACCTGACAGCATTTTTGCAACAACTTTGAATTTACTCTTCGAATCCCTATGATCAAACTCAAGTACGATCGGATCTTTCTCTCCGCAATCAATGCAAGACCTTTCAGAAAGAAAATTGAATAAACTAGCCCGCACTTTTAGTCTATGCCTCTTTTGCGCTTCATATAACTTCTTTCGATCTTTGTATGGCACAGTGGGATTATAACATACCATTCTAACCTTATCAACATTATATCCATAAATATATCAACTGTTGATTATAAAAGGTAAGTAAGATAACTTATAGTGATAAAGGCGGGCCGTAGTGTAGTGGTAGCACGAGTCTTTTGGGAAGATTTAGCCCGGGTTCGAATCCCGGCGGCCCGACAATGGATTTTAAAATCGGTTTTTCGACGGGGACTATTCATAAGTCTAAGACGGCTCGGGAAGCGATTGGAGAAATTAAAGCTTTAGGATGTAAAGCGATTGAGCTAGGCTTTGTGAGGATGAGTCGGATTGAGGAGGGCCAACTAGAGGAGATATTGGCAAGTGATTTAGTTGGGTTTGAGCATGTTAGTTTTCATGCCCCTAAATTTGAGTATGGCGACAACGAAAGAACATTTGAAATTTTTGAAAAAATTAAAAGAATAGATAAGTTGCGGAAGCTTGATGTGGTGGTTTTTCATCCTGATCCAATTTCAGATTTTGGAGTTTTCCAGTTATTAGATTTTAATGTTGGTTTTGAAAATATGGATAATCAAAAAGCCTCTTTTCAAAAGCCAGAAGAACTTTTTAAAATTATCAATCAGAACAGTAGGTTTAGTTTAGTTTTGGATGTGAACCATATTTTTTCCAATGACCAAACCATGAGTTTGGTGGATGGTTTTTACAGTAAACTAGAGGATAGGATATCGGAAATTCATATTAGCGGATATGCGGGATATCATGAACCGATTTTTCGAACTCAGCAAAGAGAGATTATCAAGGCGGTAAGGGTGAATCGACCGTTGATTATCGAAAGCGTTTTGGATTTGGAAGACATGAAGCAAGAGATGGATTATATCCAGTTAAACCTGGAAGGATTGAAAATTTCTTGAATCCTGTTCGGTTTTGGTTTACTATCTCTTTGTTGCCGCGGTAGCTCAATGGCAGAGCGCTGCCCTGAAGAGGCAGGCGTAGGGTGTTCGATTCACCCCCGCGGCACAATTCGACAGGTTCGTTGCGAGCACAAATAAAAAATCCCTCACTCGAGGGATTTTTTATTATTTCTTGATATCGAGGGTGATGCGTTTTTCCTCGGGGTTTACGTTTTCAATAACGAACGGATATTCTTCGCCTTGGGTCAAAGCCTTTTTCATTTCTTCGGCGCCGCCGAATTTGGAGACGTGGATCATGCCCTGGATGTCGTGATCGAGATTCACGATAACACCAAACGGATTGAATTTGTAAACTTTACCTTTAACTTCTTCGCCCGCTTTGAATTTGTCGGCGATGTTGGTCCAAGGGTCGGATTTCAAGGCTTTCAAAGATAAAAAGACGCGGCCGTCTTTGATGTCGATGATTTTGACTTTCACCGTGTCGTTAACTTTAACCACCTCTTTCGGGTTTTCGATGATACGGTGGTCGAGTTCGGAGATGTGGATCATTCCTTCGATTTCGGGGTTATCAACGAAGCGGACGAAGACGCCGAAGTCAGCGATGCCGGAGATTAAACCTTCGACTTCTTGACCGATGGTGTAATTGGAAACTAACTCTTTGACGTTGGTTGAGGCGCCTTCACGTTCGGAGACAATGAGTTTATTGACTCGAGGGTTGATGTCGATGATTTTAACGTTGAAATCTTCACCGATGAATTTTTTGAGTTCGTCCAAAATTTTGCTGCGATCCATATCGGTGATTTTGGGTTGATGGTCGTTAGAAAGTTGGGAGATCGGCAAGAAAGCTTTGAGGTTTAAAAGGTTAACGGCGAGGCCGCCGTTGTTGACGCCCATGACTTTGACTTTAACAATGTCGCCAGATTCTTGGAGTTCTTTAACTTGTTGCCAGACTTGCTGTTTTTCGGCTTCAGAAAGGGAAAGTTCGATATAACCCTTTTCGCCTTCGAGGTTGGCGATTTTAACCGGAGTCTTTTCGCCGAGCTTGAGGTTTTTGATAATAGTCCGGGCGTTTGAAAGTTCTTGGCCGTAGATGACGCCAGTGCCAAAGCCTTCGATATCAAAAAAAGCTTCGCGGGTGGTTTTCTTGATGAGCTTGGCCTCAACGACGTCGCCTTCTCGAGGACCGGTCAGGCTGGTGACGCCGGCTTTGAGGAATTGGTTTAAAATTGGCTTAACTTTTTTGCTGTTGGTGATCATTTTTTAGTCATGCAACAGGGAGTCTGTGGCATGTGATAGGTACGAGGAATAATACTCTGATTTAGGCTGTTTAGTCAAATACTAGGGCTTCAATTTTCCCAAAAAACCTGTTAAAATGTCTTTGGACTAAATGGGACATGACCCCGTAGGAAATAGCGAGAAAATAAATATTTTTGAGCTTTTTCTTTGTTTAGGGTAGTTTATCGAGGGGAGGGGTTGTCTCTGTCGAGAGAATATCAACAAAAAATATTTAATTTCCTACGGGGATGATAATCAACTATTTTGGCGAAGGGGGTTTTCGTCTTCAAAGCGGAGACCTTTCTTTATTAGTGGATCCACCGAATAACCGGTTAAAGGCGGATGTTCTGCTTAAAACCGAGAGCGACCCGGCGGTTTTTTCGAACCAACCCGGAGAGATTGGTTTTCCGGGGGAATATGAGGTGAAGGATATTGAGATTACGGGGAAATTGGTGGCGAAGGAGTCGAGCGAAAAGCTCACGCGGACGGTTTATTTGGTGCGATTTGAAGATATCAAGTTTGGCTTTTTGGGTCGGGTGAGCGAGGTGCCGCCGACGGAAGTTTTGGAGTTGATTGATGATGTGGATATCTTATTTTTGAATGTGGACGGGAAGGGGGCGCTAGATCCAAAAGACGCGGCGGGATTGGTCAAGCAGATTGAGCCGAGAGTGGTGATCCCTAGTTATGAGAAAGACGTGAAAAACTTCTTGAAGGCTTTGGGGGTTGAAGCCTCTAATCAAGAGAAATTTGTTTTCAAAAAGAAGGATTTGGATACTCACAAAGGGACGGTAGTCGTGCTAAAAAATTCGGGGAGCTAGATAAAAAATAAGGTAGCCCCTCGTCGAGGACTCGCTCGGGATAAGTGTTCCCCTTACCCCTCGTAGAAGAAGATTCCTGATACATAAAATAATTTAATGGGTTTACTAGAAAAAATTAGAAACGGTGATGATGGGACGAAAAAAATTTGGTTGATTTTGTTTTCGAGCGTGGCGATGATAGTTGTGATTTTTGTTTGGGTAGCGTATTTTGATACATTATTGGTGAGCGTGAATAAACCAGTGGAAGCGGATGATGTGGCGAAGGCAGACGGATTTGGTTTTTTTGGAACGATTAAGTCTGGCGCGGCGACGGTGTATGAGTTTTTGGCGGATAAGGTGAGTGGAATTTTTGGAACCATTAATAAACCTAAGGAGTATATTATTGAGCCGTGATACTAAATGAAAAATGAAAAGGTCAAAATGTAAAATTAAGGTAGCCCCTCGTCGAGGACTCGCTCGGGACATAGAAGTTTCTAAGCTCGAGGATTTACTGAGATAACAATGAAGCCCCTCGATTCCTCGGGACATAAGAGTTTCTAGATTCGCCAGGCTTATCAAGACAACACTAATGGATAAAGTCAGCAAAAGAGAAATAACTACTGAGTTAAAAGAGTCTTATATCGACTACGCGATGTCGGTGATTGTTTCGCGCGCCTTGCCGGATGTGCGGGATGGATTAAAGCCGGTGCATCGAAGAATTTTGTGGGATATGTGGGATACAGGACTTACGCATCAGGCGAAGTTTAGGAAGTCAGCGAACACGGTGGGTGAAACAATGGGGCGATACCATCCCCACGGAGACAGCGCGATTTATGAATCGATGGTCCGAATGGCGCAGGATTTTTCGCTTCGCTATCCTTTAATTGAAGGGCAAGGCAATTTTGGTTCGATTGATGGCGACGGCGCGGCGGCGATGAGGTATACCGAATCGCGGCTCGCCAAGATCAGCGATGAGATGCTCTCAGACATTGAAAAGGAGACGGTAGATTGGATGCCGAACTATGACACGACTCGCGAGGAACCGAAGGTTTTGCCAGCAAAATTGCCAAACTTGCTTTTGAATGGATCGGTGGGAATTGCGGTGGGTATGACAACGAATATTCCGCCCCATAACTTAACGGAAGTAGCGGACGCGATTTTACATATTTCAGAAAACCCCGATGCGTCGGGTGAGGAGCTAATGAAGTTTGTAAAAGGGCCGGATTTTCCGACGGGAGGATTAATTTTTGATCCAAAAGGAATCAGGGAGGCGTATTTAACGGGTCGGGGTTCGATCGTGGCTCGGGCGAAGATTGATATCCAAGAGAGGAAGAGTCGGCATTTCGATATCGTGATTACGGAGATTCCGTATCAGGTCAATAAGTCCGAGTTGGTGAAAAAAATTGCGGAGTTGGTACAGGATAAAAAAATCGAAGGGATAAAAGACTTAAGAGATGAATCCGGCCGAGAGGGACTCAGAATTGTGGTGGAGCTCAAAAACGAGGTCTCGCCGCAGAAAATTTTGAATCAACTTTATAAACACACGGATCTCCAAAAAAATTTTAATATGAATATGATTGCGTTGGTGGATGGGATCCAGCCACGATTGCTTTCTCTTAAAGAAGTTTTAGTTTATTACCTCGACTATCGGAAAAAAGTGGTGCGGCGCCGGACGGAGTTTGATTTGAAAAAAGCCGAGGAGAGGGCGCATATTTTAGAGGGTTTGCATAAAGCGCTCGGATCAATCGATAAAGTGATCGCGATTATCCGCAAGTCGAAGGATAAGGAGGACGCGAAGATTAATTTGATCAAGACGTTTAAATTTTCTGAGATTCAAGCGACGGCGATTTTGGAGATGAGATTGCATGCGCTCGCGGCCTTGGAGCGGGAAAAAGTGGAGGAGGAGCTCAAAGAAAAACTTGCAATTATCAAGGAGTTGAATTTAATTTTGAAAAGCCCAGCGAGAATTTTGAAAATTATTCAAAATGAAGTTTTAGAGATTAAACAGAAGTTTGGCGATGAGCGGCGAACGCAGTTGGTTTCGACTGGCGTGGAGGTTATTGAGGAGGAGGATTTGGTGCCACAAGAAGATGTGGTGATTGCGCTTTCGTCCGGCGGATATGTAAAAAGAATTTCACCGAGCGTTTTTAAAAGCCAGAATCGAGGTGGGAAGGGGCTTATAGGATCGGACGTAGCGGACGAAGATTTCATCACACACTTTTTAAGCGCGAATACGCACGACAGCCTGCTTTTCTTTACGGACAAAGGCCGAGTTTTTCAAACAAAGGCTTATGAAATTCCAGCGGCGAGCCGAACTTCAAAAGGCCGAGCGATTCACAACTTTTTAGAGTTGCAATCCGAGGAGAGTGTTAGCGCGATTGTGGCGTATGCGGGTGGCAAAGACAAAACCGCCAAAGACGGATCGCTTTATTTAATTATGACGACCAAAGAGGGGTTAATTAAGAAGACGGCGCTGACGGATTTCACAAACATTCGGCGGACGGGGATTATCGCGATTGCTTTAAATAAAGGCGATGCTTTGCGCTGGGTTCGACTTTCAACCGGGAAAGATGAGGTAATTTTGGCGACTCGGGAGGGTCGATCAATTCGCTTTAAGGAGGGTCAGATTCGCGCGATGGGCCGAGGGGCGGCGGGAGTTCGGGCGATTAAACTCAAAAAAGGAGACGAAGTGACGGGTTTTGATATAATTAAAACAACGGCCGGAAAGTTTTTGGTGGTGATGGAAAATGGTTTTGCGAAGCAGACGACGCTAGGTCAGTATCGATTGCAGTCACGTGGCGGGAGTGGAATCGCGACGGCCAAGATTACGGCTAAAACTGGAAAACTGACGGCGAGCAAGGTGGTGAGCGACGAGACAGAAATTTTAGCGCTTTCGGCGAAGGGGCAGATTATCCGAACGGGTTTAGAGAGTGTGCGTTCAACCGGCCGAGCGGCACAAGGAGTGAGAATTATGAATTTGAAAGCGGGGGACAGATTGGCGGGAGTGGTGATAATCTAGGTTTTAGCCACTAGCTAATAGGGTTTAGAGTGAGCCGAAGAATTTTCAATTATCAATTCGCAATTTTCAAATACTAAAAATTGGGATGAAACTTTCAAAACGGCAGATTTTTTTAATTGGAGGGATTGGGCTCGGGGTTTTGGTTTTTATTTTAGTAATTTTTTTTAATTTACGAACTAACGATCCGGCGAATGTGAAAGTGACGCTTCGGGTTTGGGGCTTTGAGGATCCTAAGATGCTTTCCGGGATTTTTGGTGTTTACAAGACAGTGAGTCCGAATGTGACGGTGGAGTATACGCGGGTTAGTGAGTCAGATTATGATAAGAAACTTTTAGAGGCGCTGGCGCTTCAAAAGGGGCCGGATGTTTTTGTGGTGGATAATAACTCTTTGCTGAAGTGGAAAGATTTTTTAGCGCCGGTTGATCCGAAAGTTTTCAATCTAGAAAAGATAAAAAGCCTTTTCCCGCAGGTGGTGGAACAAGATTTTGTAAGCGGTGGTCGAATCTACGCGTTGCCGTATTCGATCGACACTTTGGCTTTGGTTTATAATCGGGATTTTTTTGACGAAGCGGGAATTATTGATCCGCCGAAAACTTGGGATAATTTCCAAATTTATGTTCAGGCGCTGAGGCGTTTAAATGAGTTTGGAGCGGTGGTGAGGGCGGGGGCGGCGATGGGCGGAGTGAGTGAGTCAATACCTCAGGCGGCGGATATTTTGAACTGGTTGATGATGCAAAACGGAGCGATTGAATATGAAAATGAGAGTTTGGGAATAAAAACGGATTTTAGCTCGAGAGGAGATGCGTATAAAGCGTTGGCGTTTTATGCTCAGTTTTCTGATCCGAAATCGCAGTATTATTCGTGGACTGGGAACCAAGGGACTTCTCTTAAAACATTTGCGGATCGAAAGACGGCGATGATCTTGGTTTATAAAAAAGATATCGAAACAATAAAAAAAGCTAACGCGTTTTTGGATTTTGGTGTTGGGCAGGCGCCGCAGATTACTGGGGCTGAGAAGGTGGTTTCGTATTCAGACTACGTGGGCTACGCGGTTTCAAAGCAGAGTCGGAATCAGGTTTGGGCCTGGGATTTTATTGTTAATACAGCAACCAATATTTCGGGTCAGAAAGCCTACCTAAATACCGCTAAAAACCCGCCGGCGCTCAGAGCTTTGATTGGCGAGGTGGTGGATAGCGTAGAGTTGGGGGTTTTTGCTAGGCAAGCGTTGACGGCACGATCCTGGCCACAAGGGGATGAGGCCCGAGTGAGAGCAATTTTGGAGGAAGCGGTTTATAATTCTTTATATGGCAACAAAGATTATAGTGCGACGGTTAGGAAAATCTATGACGATGTTTCGAAACTTTTAGGAACTTTTAAGGTGAAATTTAATGGATAAATTTTTTGGAAAGAAATTTTGGAAGATTGGTTTAGGAGTTTTAGTGGTGACGATTTTGGTTTTGCCAGCGGTGGCGAGGGCCGAGCCGCCGACGATCGAGAAACTTTTTTTGGGTGG
Organism: uncultured Candidatus Saccharibacteria bacterium; assembly: GCA_964363455.1. Lineage (GTDB taxonomy): Bacteria > Patescibacteriota > Minisyncoccia > UBA6257 > 2-01-FULL-56-20 > VMFW01. The sequence continues at coordinate 3,593 of CAYIIM010000031.1, read as the reverse complement.
GTGGTGGGGGGATTCTGAAACTGGACTTTTGGCGTGCGACGGGAAAATTTGCACAGACTTTTGCCAAATTTTGCAACTTTTAAACAACCTGCTATTTTTCGGACTGACTCTTTTGATTTATATAATTGCGCCGATTCGATTTATTATCGGTGGAGTTTTGATTATGACGAGCGCAGGAGAAGAACGTTTGACCAAGGGCAAGGCGATGATTAAAGGGACGGCGATCGGGCTTTTAATTGCGCTCGGAGCGTTTGCGATTGTGGCGACTTTTTTGTGGATGATTGGAAATAAGTCCGCCAGTTCTGGAGAGCCGAGAGTGGCGTGGCCTTCAATTCATTGCGAGCCGGGAATAGGGCCGTTTAATCTTAGTTATACAACAACCACGATCACTACTACTCCCGATGGTCCGATTGGGGATGTGCCGGGAGGTCCTTACGCGGCTGGAACTCATGAGTACAACATTTTAGTTTTGAAATCACAGCCAAATCCGATTACAGTGGTGGCGACGCAGGGCGGAGTCGTGGCGGCGGATTGTAGCCAGGTTTCAGGTCCGTGTACGAGCGTGGAGGGTTTACCCACGCAAGCGATACAGGGTTTGAAGCTTATTAAATCTCAATGTGGAAGCGGTTGCAGTGTGATTGTGACCGGGGGGACGGAGACGGTGGATGCAGACGGGAATAAGTACCATAAAACTCATGGACCGGGACGGGCGATTGTCGATATCGATGACAATCCCCAGGTTAATACTTATATTTATGGCGTTATTGGAACTACCAGCCCACAACTAAATGAGTGGCGTCAAGGAGCGGATGGTTTCTCGTATTATTTTGAAGGGAATCACTGGCATATTTGTTTTGCGGAGCCTTGTTATATAACCCAAGGAAGTGATTAGATTTGTGATATAATTATTTTATTGAAATGAATTTAACCATGAAGATTTTAGCGGTGGCGGTTTTGCTTACGATTCCATTTGGGGTGGTGAGGGCGGACGAGATTCAAGGGGGTATTGATTTTACCATTCCTAACCCTCTAAAGTGCGGTGATGATCCCACTATCCTTCCGCTTCAGGATTGTTTTACGGGCATAATTAAATGGTTGATTGTTTTGGCAGTGCCTGTCACGGTGGTGATGGTGGTGATTGGCGCGTATCAATTTTTGACTTCGGCGGGTCAGCCCGAGAAAATCAGCACAGCCAGAAAAACGATTATTTACGCGGCGGTTGGGTTTGCGGTGATACTTTTGGCGCAGGCGCTGGTGTATATTTTGACGGATTTGATAGGGGGACGGGTCGGGAGCTAGTTAGTTTTTGATAAAAAAGAGATTGTGGTAGAATTATTTTAACTGAAAGGTCGAGTTATTACTGAATTAATGAATAAATTACTTAGAAATTCGATCGCATTTGGAGTAATTGCGATGCAGTTGGTGGTGCCATTGGCGGTTTTGGCAGCAGATATATCACAAGACCCGCCGGAGACTACTGTGCCTAACATTGAGAATCTTTGTCAGTTGATAAACCTTATTACGAGGATTACCAACTGGTTGCTTGTCGTGCTTGTTGTCTTAGCGGTTATTTTCGTGATTATAGCAGCGTTTAATTACTTGACCGCTGGCGGAGATTCCGAAAAGGTAGGTGAAGCGAATAAGAAGATCATCTACGCCGCGGTGGCAGTAGCCGTTGGTCTTTTGGCAAAGGCAGTTCCTCCTATTGTTGCGGGTATTCTTGGTGGCGGTGTTGGTGAGTGTCCCTAGTATTTTGGTTTTTTATAAAACCCCCATCGGCATTTCGCCGACGGGGGTTTTGGTTTTTTGGGAGGAGATTTTAAAAATGTTTAGTTAAGTTTTTTGAAGTCCGAAATTTTTAAAAAAATCACCCCGATGCGCGTATAGCGTCACCGGGGTGAGTGTTTGGGCTCAAGGTTATCTCTTGAGCATTTTGGGGACGATGATCTTGGTTTCATCGCCAATGTTTTTCCACTGACGCGCGGTGGCATCAAGCGGAACTTTTACGGGTTCGGATCGGCTGACTCTGTACCAGCCGCTCCATTTCCCGTTCTGCTTGTAGCGAGACATGTAGCTCCCATTGGTTGGGCCAATCGAAAGTACATAACTCTTTCCAAATCCTATGCAGGATTCAGGGACGAGGATCACCGGTGAGGCGCATCCAGGGTCAAGAGAGAAGTAAGCTATTCTTGTCTGGCTGAAGTTTGCGGCCCCCATCTCTTCGAGGGTTTGGTCGCAGTCCTCACAATTTTCCTCGGCGCATGGAACTGGGATGGCCAGCTCGGATGATGAGCCGGGAATAGGTTCATCTCCATTCGGGCTTAGCTCCGCCGCGAACATTTTGCCCGATCCAGAAACGATTGTGCCGATGGTTGTCTGATTGGTCATCGCGCTTCCAAGAGCGAAGATGACCATACAGGATCCAACAAGGGACACCATACCATTTCTAGCTCCAAACCGATTTATCGCCCACGTTAGGATACCGGCCTCGAAGATCATGAACAGATTGAAGCTCATAGGCCACTTGCCTAAGAAAAACCCGAAAGGAACAAGGGCGGCGATGGAGGTAGTGAGGGCTGAGAAGAATCTCAGGCCTAGCTGACGCTCCAAAGCGTTAATGGTTCCAAGGGCGATTGGGTTTAATCGAGTGAGGAGGAGGCCTACGAGGACAATTGCCGGGAAGAAAGAGAAGAACCGAGTGATGTCTGGCGATCCGCCATTGATCTTGACCGCGTTAGCGATCCAGTCGATGACAGGGGGCCAAGCAAGGAAGAATACGATTGCGAGACGCACCCAGAACGTCGCAACATTCCAGATACTTGTGATGTTGATCATAAAGTTTGACCAAGCACCGCCAGTATTGCCAGTTCCGCCACCTGAGCCACCGGTCGGTGGGATGGGTGGGGGATTTTGAGGAGCCGCGGTGTTTGGCGTGGTGCCTGTTGGCCCAGCGGGTTGATTCGTATTCGGACCAACTGCAGGTCCGGCGGGTGAAGCGGTTGTCGCGGTATTCACGGTTGCTCCTTGCGGGTTTTTGGATTTAGGACGGAAAAGTTTCCAGACCTCCATTAGACTTCCGGACTCAGCGCCGGGGAGATCTTTGAGATAGTTGGCTGATATATTTAGTAGGCTCGCCAACTTTTTCTCAAACTTCATCCAGTCGTCATTCCAATCATGACTGGGTTTCTCGTTATCTAGTGTGGCTGACTCCTTTTCCGCCTTTTCTTCAATGTAGGCGAGTACGGCGATCGCAGCGTCGAATTCAGCTTTGATTTTTGCCGTTTCGCTTTCGATCTGGTTCTTCCCAGCTCTCTGCAGACGCTTTTGAGCATTGGCAAAAAATTTTGCTCGCCATCCGTCGAGCGTTGCTTTGACGGCTTCGTGTTGAGGATGACCCGTGTAGGCTAGTGCTGTCGAGAAAGCGTCCATGAAGTCCGTGCCTCGCTCAATACACGCGGCAATAAATGGGTGCAGATCCTCAGAAGAACTTTCTACTAAGCCTTTGAGAGAACCAACTATCGTTTCTAATCCTTCGTTCCTCAGGAAACTTTCTGGAGGAATTTTGGATGCGATGGCTTGAGCAGCTTTTCTGA
>CAYIIM010000030.1:0-12306 GCA_964363455.1 uncultured Candidatus Saccharibacteria bacterium | reverse complement strand
TACAAAAATAAGATATCACAAAGTGATTATTATGACGGATGCTGATGTGGACGGCGCGCACATTCGGACACTGCTATTAACTTTGTTTTATCGATATTTCCGGCCGGTGATTGAGACCGGGTATTTGTATATTGCTCAGCCGCCGCTTTTTAGAGTTCAGTCGGGCAAAGAAGTTCGATACGCATACAGCGATGCTGAGAAAGATAAAGTTATTACGGAGTTGCAAAAAATAAAAGCGGAGAAGGCGAAAGTGAAAGCTGGAAAAAAAGAAAAAGAGGAAGTTGATGTGGTTGAAGAGGAGACGGAGGCCGGGGCGAATGTGAAAGGGATTGGAATTCAGCGATATAAAGGTTTGGGGGAAATGAACCCCGAACAACTTTGGGAGACGACAATGAATATTGAGAACCGGTTACTCCAGCAGGTGGATATTGGAGATGCCGAAGAAGCGGATCATCTTTTTGACGTCTTAATGGGGGATGATGTGGCCCCGAGACGCAAGTTTATTGAATTGCATGCGCTGGCGGTTAAAAATCTTGACGTTTAATGTTTTTTATATTACCATAGCCCATACGAATAACACTTATGTTAGAGAGGATAAAAATATTTTTTGTGGAAGCGAGGCAAGAGTTTGCCCATGTAAACTGGCCCACTCGGGCGGAGGCAATTCGACTTACCGGCGTGGTGATCGGGATTTCTTTGGCGTTGGCAGTTTTCTTGGGTTTTGCGGATGGAGTTTTCAAATATATTTTAGAATCGGCAATCGGTATTTAAAAGTTTAATGGAGGAGAACCAAACACAGGACGAAAAATTGGCTTCGCGGCAGTGGTACGCAGTCCACACTTATTCGGGCTACGAAGAAGCGGTGGCGCGGTATTTGAAGCAGAGAATTGAGATGCTAGGGATGGAGGACAAAATTTTTAAAATCATCGTTCCGACGGAGAAAAAAGTGAAAGTAAAAAGTGGAAAGAGGCAGACGAGCGAGGAAAAAGTTTATCCCGGATACGTTTTGATCGAAATGGTTCTTACTGGGGATTCGTGGTACGTGGTGCGAAATACGCCACGAGTGACCGGGTTTGTGGGATCAGACAGCACCAAGCCGACGCCGCTTTCGAAAGAGGAGGTGGATAGTTTGATTAATCGAATGGGATCGGATGAGAGTAAGTTTGTAGTGGACTTGAAAGCGGGGGATTTAGTGAAGATTACCGATGGGCCGTTTAAGGATTACGATGGGAAAGTTTCGGAGGTTGACGAGGAGCGAGGGCATGTTAAAGTGATGGTCCCGATTTTCGGTCGAGATACGGCGGTGGAATTGGATTCACTGCAGGTTAAGAAAATATAGTATCGATGCCAATATACGAATCAATACTAATTATACTAATAAATAAATTAAGAATATGAATCAGTGCTTTTTTTGTTCACAAAACTTAAGCGAGATTGACTATAAAGAAGTTGATCTTTTGAGGCGGTTTGTTTCGGGTCAGGCGAAGATTATCGATCCAAAACACACCAACGTTTGCGCTAAGCATCAGAGAATTTTGGCGCAGGCGATTAAGCGAGCTCGGTTTATGGCGCTTTTGCCATTTGTATCAAGGTAGGGTTTGGTCGTTGGTTGATAGGTTTTAGTTAAAGAGATGCAAAACTTTAACCAAGAGATTTTTGAAATTCCCCGCTACTAGAAATTTGGAAAACTAAAGTTTGGCCAGATCCAAATTTCAGTACGGGGCAGGCAGGTTTGGGGCTAGTTTTGTATAATTGATTAGTAGCTTCGCTTGATAATGCAAGATTTTAATAAGGAAATATTCGATTTGATTTTTGGATTAGCCCACCGGAGCGATTGGATTGATCGCTTGGCGGTTTTTGTGGCGCAATATTTGCCGTACGTACTTTTCTTGTCGGCACTTGTGGTAATTTTTTCAGAATTTGGGTGGAAGAAAAAGTTGATTCATTTTTCGCATTTGGTTTTGTTTTTAGTTTTAGCGAGAGGGGTGGTGGTGGAGATGTTGAATCATTTTTTCCCAAGAGAGAGGCCGTTTCAAGCACTAGATATTAATCCACTTTTTACCGCCGGTGGGCCAGCGTTTCCTTCGAGTCATGCGGTGATCTTTTTTGGGCTAGCAGTAGTGATTTTCTGTATTAATAAGGAGTGGGGGTTTTGGTATTTTTTGTTTGCGACGGCGAACGCCTTGGCGCGAGTCTTCGCTGGAGTGCATTGGCCGGCGGACATTTTAACGGGAGCGTTTTTGGGGGTAGCGATTGGATTTGGAGTTTTTAGTTTGATTGAAATTTATGTAAAAAGGGTGAGTTTGCCAGGTAGTAGAAACTCGACTTAAGTTTGAATGATTTGGTTGATTAAAGAAAGGCAGTAGGTATCTTTATTTGAATATATCCTTTTAGTGTTTTTCAGAAGATTGGTCGAGTTTTCACTACCTGGTTTGCCGAAAGGAGGGGGCGCGGTTTAGTTTTTTAGACTTGAATTTAATTTTGAGAGTGATACTATTTTTGGTAGCCGCTTCTTTTGGTTTTTTGGGGACTCTTCGGAGTTAAACGCAAAAGGAGTAATCATAAGTCTAACCGTTCGGGATAAAAGGAGGCCGGGCGAAAGCAACTTTGAGGCTCTCATGAGAGTCAGAAACCCTTCACGTTTTCGAGTTGGGGGTGGAAATGATTAAGTGGAAACTGAGGTTGACTGTGGTTTTGGGAGCGGTTTGGATTCTTGTCACGGGTTTCGTTATGAACGCGTTGGCAGGGGTTTGCTGTTCTCAGATTTGCGATCAGCCGAATGCGCGGTTGGTCGTGGCGGCGGATAATTCTCCGCCGAAGGTCTCTGCATCTCTTTGTTCGGAAAATCTCCAATCAGTGGCGATATGGGCGGCGGAATTTGATGTCGCTGTATGGTCACAGTACGGAGAACTCCCGGCAATCCTGCGATATGAACTCGCTACAGTGGCGACGAATGGCGGAGCGAATCTTTGCCAATACGCCATCAGCGTGGGTTTTCGCAACGGGCTATCGGTCGACCGTAAATTTTCGAGGGCGAGGGTTTCGGATTTTTCGAGATCACCGCGCGATTACATTCAGGTCGCTTTAGCTGACGGTGGACGTCGTGGTTTGTCCGAGGGTAGCGTGCGGGCTAGCCCGGCGACCGAGGCTAACACTGGACCGGTGCCGAGCGCCTTTCTTGATGGAGGGCGAAGATCTAAGACTGTTCGTTGGTGCTAGAATGAGTGGCGGCTCGTAAAATACGCGCAGATTTCAAGCAAGAGGTATTGTTTGACATAAATCCCTGGGATGCGGTGACGCGTCCTGGGGATTTTTTATCGGGCTAGTAGAAATTAGACTTCGAGGAGAAAAATCATGGTCTAATTTCACTACCCGACTTACGTTTGCGGAAAATGTAGCGAGGTGTATAGTAAGGCCGGAAACTTGCAATTAACCAGTTAGACGTGTTAAGCCCGCTTTCGTTAAAACTTCAGCGTGGCGAAGGAGGTGATTGAGAGGTGTATGGAATTCCATACCTGTTTTTACTAACAGTAACGATTTTCGTCTTTATCCTTATACGGCGGAATCGTGAAAGAGCTTTCCGGAACACCGTTGAGGGGATAGCAAAGCTCGGGGTGGCCGAGCGAATTACGGCTCACTCTACTATCTTTATGCCGGCGGTTCTTCTCGAGATTGTTCTTCGACCAGAGTTAGTCGAAGAGGAGAAGCCCACAGAGCTCAAGGTGGCTTGGCAGTCTGAAAGCCCTGAAATGATCGAGCTTCAAGTTTCGCCACACCACAAAGTTTCTTTTCCTAAGTATCTTCCAATGGAAGTTTTGGGAAAGATGGAATGGCACGAATTGAGGCCGGTTGTTGCCGAGTACGAAGGGATTTGGTTTCTGACTAAAGTCGAAGATGAGGTTATCGAAAAGGGAAAAACCAAGAAGATAAAGAGGCTTTTGTCTCCTAAGGATTTCCTGTTTACCGGTCATCTCGTCGGAGTGATCGTAAAGAAAGTCCGAATGGGGGAGGACGAAGAACATCACTATTACACCCCAAGAAAAGGGTACGTCATATCTTTTCAGGTTTCACATGGCACACAAGTGGAACCCGGTAATGTTCTAGCTATGATGGCGTTTCCGACTGGAAAACCGCTCAGCGAAAAACCAAACTAGCCCGCCTTTTCTCTGCCAAGAGGGAGGCGGGTTTATATTTTTATACGCGGCAAAACTTTTTTGAGTTTTATAATTAGATAGTGCGCGAAGTTAAACATGGCCATAATTTCGGTTCGAGTTTTTAAAGAAGCAGGGGAGATGATGTAGATTTTGTCATCCGCAAATTCAATGTCGTAGTTTTTTGATTTTTTCATAAGATCTTGCATGACATCCGGAGTGAAAATTTGAAGTGCTTCGATTTCGTAATTGGGTTGGCAATAAAGAGTGAAGTGCTTGTGGAAGTCGCCTTCGAGGGTAAGTTTTTTTAGTCCAAAATCAAACAGGCTGTAGCTTGAAAAGTTGTGGGCGTTCAAAACAATATTGGGCATTTGAGTTGGGAAGGTGAGTTCGCAGATACTTAGCTTATGTTCCGCGCGTTGTTTTCCAGAGCCAGTCGTAAATTTATAAACAAAAAGTTTGAGAGGGTGGTTTTCGAATTCGCCCGTGATGATATCTTCAAATTTTGGACTGTCGCCGATTTGGAAAACATGACCGCGGGTGTTTAAGAAACCTTTAGGTTCGTAGGTATAGCCATTGAGTTCGGCGATTTGTTGGTAGAAGCGGTTGTCGACTTTTTGATAGATCCAACCGTAAATACCAAAAATTACGAATAAGGTTATGACAGATATAAAAATTAAGTGGAGGAAAAATAAATCCGCAATAATCAGAAAAGAAGCGGCGGCTATAAAGAGATAGCTTTTAGCACCATACTTTTCTTTAATATAAGCCCAAGTGGCTCCGGAGATGCTTTCGATTGGAGTTTTGATATCAGCGATGTCGGAGTTTTTAAAGTTGGTTTCCATGTGGGTTTATATTTATTTTCTGTTTTCAAAGAGCCCTTTCAATAAATCTGCTTTTTGTACCAAGCTCTCTGATATAGAACGTATTTCGCTTGTTGTTTTGCCTGTGAATAGCGAATTTATTTTTTCTAGCCCCCGCTCACCCACACCTTCACTTTGTGCAACCTTTAAAATTTCATCGAATCCAATATCACCGAGCCGGTTTAATGTTTTCTCCATATATTTAGCAACATTTTCATATTCTAGTGCGCTTAAACATTGCTCAGATTTACCAGAATAAATGGCTCTTTGTTTTTGATTTTGTATAAAATCACTCTTAGAATTTCTTTGTGCTTGTATTTCTGAGAGTTTGCGTTGGATTTCAATATTCGGTTTTTCTTGTGTTTTTAACACTTTTTCTACACCCTCAACCTTTTCTTCGGTTCCTAGTTCGCATTTATACGCAAGAATGTTTTCTTGGGTTGTAGTCTCTAGGCCTTCACTTGAAAGTTCGGTCATTTCTCCATTTGGACGAATGCCGTAAACCGGCAAACCGAATTCTTTGCCCATTCCAAATGCTTGCTTCATTGCGTCTATTGCCTTCGTTGTATCTTGACCAATTTGCAGTCGATTTAAATCTAAAAATATGCCTGATACTTTCGGATTTTCAATAACAACCTCGTTCCATCCTGTTTGCATTGCGGCTTGTCCAGCTTCGCCTTTAATGGCTCTATCCAGATTGGTTCCAAAATTTTCCTGAACAGCCGATCTTAAATCTCGATCATATTTTGAACGACGAATAAAAGGGTTATCGGCATATGTTCCAGCATCACCTCCGTATGCGCTTAGAGCGGTTCCTTCTCCGATTACCAAACCTATAGGATACATAGTTTGAAATTTATCTTCTGCATTTTCTCTACGAAGACTTATCGTGGAGACTGAAATCGTTGGTTCAATTCCCAACACCATCCTCGTTTTGTCAGCACTTGTCATTTTTTCAGTATTTACGTTAGGATTATTTTCTGAAGTATTGCCCATTCCGTAAGAATCTACAGGAAGGGTATGTAAAAATAGAACGCCTTTCTCTTTAGAAATTGAAGAAATATCTCGCTCCCGCGTTTTCTCGCTTCCAAAGACATCGCGAATATTTTTTTGTTCTTCGTAAAATTGACGAATCTCTTCTCTCGCTTTTTCTATTTCACTCTCGTCAATAACAACATCTCCACACTCACTGATCAACTTTCTTTTTTCTTCTAAAAAAGCCTGAAGTTTTTCAGATTTACTCTCTAGCTCTTTGGCGATTGCGTCATCTGAGACTTCTTTATTCCTACCAAACAAACTTGTAATACGACTTATCAATCTGTTCTTTTCTTCCTCTAATTCCATCTCGCGACTTTCTAGCTCCGTTCTTATTTTGTTGAATTCCTGCTCTGTTGCTGTAATTTCTGATTGCAGAATAGTTCTGTCAGCAGAATGTTCTGAATTCTGTTTTTGAGCGGAAGTTTTTTTCTCAAGGATTTTCTTTCTTGTATCACGAATTTTTTCTGCTAATTGGCTACGCCAAAAACCTGAGTATTGTTTTGTAAATTTTTTTAAATCAGGATTTCCTTCTTGTTCTGATTTGGGAGATCCCCCAACTTGGCTTATTTGTTCCGTCGCATTTTTAGTAATCTCGTCAACTTCATCGGAATTTAATTTTAGTTTCGCATCTACTTGGTTTTCCCTTCTAATAGAAGCAACGTCTTTTTCGGGTAGGTCATAGGAATGGAGAGCCCTATCTAATCTTGCTATCCCATCTTCTTTGGTTTGTAGTGCTCCACTCTCTATATCACTGAGAGTTTTGTCTCGATGTTGCTCAAATTTTTGCTCATCCTCAATTTCAAAATCTTTCTCTGGATTTTTAGGCAGTTGTTTCTCCGAATCGGGGATACTTGTCTCAAATTTTTCACTAGCATTCATAGTGTTGCAAGTTTTTTTCTAAGTTCGTCTAGCTTCTTATTTTTTAACGCCTCTGAAAATTCACTGATTATCATATCTTGCTTTTTCTTTAACTCTAAAAGCTGATCCAGGTAAGATCTATAGATTGATTCAATTTCCTCTATTTGTTTTTGAATTTCTTCTTTGGTCATGCAAGTTTTCCTATAACGGCATTATAGTCTTTCCCGGTCATTTTGAGTTCCGCTGAAGGCGGATAGGTGAGTGCGTCCCAAACTAATTTTACCTTATTTTTGTGCCCGGGGAGAGAGTCGAACTCTCACGAGTTTCCTCACACGATTTTGAGTCGTGCGCGTCTGCCATTCCGCCACCCGGGCATATTTTTATGTTATCGGATTACAAATTTTTTAGCCACTCTTTGCTATAACCAGACTTTAGAACTTTCTCTCTTTCCCCTGGCTTCCTTCCTTGTTGCGTACCTTTCTTCGAGGATTAGCTTGAATGGGGTGTAAGGTTTTGTGGTATGTTCTTTGCCTGAATTGTGCTGGTTAACCCGTCTTTTTAAGTTATTGGTCAGGCCAACATAAATATATTTTTTCGTTTTACTTGATAGTGCGTATACGAAATACATATATATGATGTCGTGCGCGCCTGCCTGCCGGCAGGCAGGTCTGCATTCTTACCACCCGGGCCTTAGAAATTTGTAAGTTGAATTCTAGTTTATTTTACCTTGAAAGGCAATTATTTTTTGATTTATGGCTTGGAAATCGATACAATTAGGGCAATGGCTAGGGTAATTTCCATTTGTAATCAAAAAGGGGGAGTGGGTAAGACCACGACGGCCGTTAATTTGGGGGCTTATTTGGCGGCCTTAGGGAAGCGGGTGTTGCTCGTAGATTTTGACCCCCAGGCGAATGCGAGTTCGGCTTTGGGATATGATCCAATGAAGACAGAAGTGAGCGTTTATCACGGGATAATTAATGCCGTGCCTCATGAACACGTTTTAAAACCCACAGCGCTTTTTAACTTTCATTTAGCGCCGGCGGCGCCACATTTAGCCGGAGCATTGGTGGAGTTTGTGAATTTGCCGGAGCGGGAATATTTCCTTAGGAAATTTATTAATAGGATTCGACATAATTATGATTATGTTTTAGTGGATTTGCCGCCGTCACTTAGTTTACTCACTGTAAACGGGTTGGTGGCGTCGGATGAAGTTTTAGTGCCGGTGCAGGCGGAGTATTATAGCTTGGAAGGGCTGGGCCAGCTTTTGCAGACAGTGGATTTGATTAGAAACAATCTGGGACACGATATAAAAGTGACGGGTGCGGTGATCACGATGTATAACAAAGGCGAAAGATTGAGCCGGGAGGTAGCGATGAATTTGAGAAAGAATTTCCCCTATACCGTTTTTCAAACTGAAGTGCCACGAAGTGTGGCGCTCGCGGAGGCGCCGAGTTTTTCAAAACCGGTAATGCTTTATCGGCCGGATTCGATTGGGGCTTTGGCGTATCGAACGCTGGCGGCGGAGATTATCGGGCAGGAAAAAACTGGGCAAGAATCGAATTTGATGTCGAGTCAAAATTACGGGAATTTTAATATTTGAAGAAGTTAAAAATTTAAATATCAAAATGAAAAATTTAGGTGTCCCTACGGGACGAATTTATAGTTGGGAAAAGTTTATTGAGAATATAAGAATAAGAAAAATAAATTAAAAAAGAATGACACTAGGAAAAGGATTAGAGTCTTTGATACCATCGTCGGGCGGGCAGAAGCCACAGAATGATGCGGCGAATAAACCGCAAAAGGATAACGGAGTTATTCGTGATCCGATAAATCAGGTTAATCAAGAATTGTCGGCGGAAAACTTGAACGGACAAAGCAGTTTAGTTTCGCCCGGGAAACTTCATCATAGTTTGAATAAGGAAAATCCTGCGGGGCAGGCGGTTTTTCAGATTGAGGTAGATAAGATAAAACCGAATCCTCATCAGCCAAGAAAAGATTTTGATCAGGAAGCGATAAAAGACTTAGCTTCTTCGATTCGTGAGGTTGGGATTTTACAACCACTTGTTGTAACCAAGGTGGACAAAGAAACACCGACTGGGACGGACGTGGAATATATTTTAATTGCGGGCGAAAGGAGACTTTTAGCTTCAAAACTTTTAGGACTCGAAAGAGTGCCGGCGATAGTTAGGCGAGTGGATTTTGAGAGGGAGAGATTGGAAATGGCGATTGTGGAGAATCTTCAGAGAGAGGATTTGAATCCGATTGAAACTGCGCGAGCGTTTTCAAGATTACAAGATGAATTTAACTTGACTCAAAGAGAGATTGCGACGCGATTAGGCAAAAGTCGGGAGGCGGTAGCCAATGCTGTTCGACTGCTGGACTTACCGGCTTATATTCAGGATTCGTTAGCGAAGAGCGAGATTACGGAAACGCATGGGCGGCTGCTGCTTTCAGTGAGTGATCCAGCAATTCAGAAAAAACTTTTTGATGATATTGTCTTCAAGAAGATGACGACGCGGGAGTTGAAAGAAAGGGTGACTTCACCCAAAAAAGAAGATACTAATCTGTCCTCTGAGATGGCAATGTTGCAGCAAGAATTAACTTCAAAATTGGGAGCGCCGGTTAGGATTGAAAAACACGGCGATACGGGAAAGATTACGATTCGATATTACTCGGATGAAGAGTTGCGGAGTATTTTGAATAGGCTAAACCCGGATAGTAGAAACTCGGAATAGAGAAGATTAAAGAGGTCCGAGTTTCACCACTGGGCAGGCCCCGATACTAGAATTTAGAAAACCTAACCCGGATAGTAGAAATTCGAAAGGGGTAAACCCTAAACAATCCGAATTTCACTACCGGGCAGGAGGTTCGGAAAGTTCTAAATTCAGTACGGGGCGTGGCTAGAATAGGCGTTTTTCGAGCCGTTCTTTTTTCTTGTTTAGGAATTCGCGGATATGTTCGCGGGCGTGAGGAGTTTTGACGATTTTCAGCCAATCCGGGGAAGGTTTCTTGCCTTTCTGGGTGACGATTTTCACGACGTCGCCGGAGGCGAGTTCGATGTCGAGTGGTTTGTGGGCGTTATTGATTTCGGCTTTAACGGCTTCGTTGCCAATGTCGGAATGGATTTTATAGGCAAAATCTAGTGGGGTTGACCCTTTAGGAAGATCAATGACGTCGCCTTTTGGGGTGATAACGAAAATACGATCGTTGAAAAAATCGATTTTCATCGCCTCGATAAATTCATTGTAGCTAGAAGCCGGATCAAGAGACTTGCTTTCCCATCGGCGCAAATATTTTAAAAGGCCAACTTCTTTGATGACGTCTTTTAGTGAGCGTTTACTAGTTTTTTCTTGGCTTATTTTTTGTTTGTAGAGCCAGTGAGAGGCAAAACCGTTTTTGTTTTCATCGTGCATTTGTTCCGTGTGGAGCTGAATTTCAACGTACTTATCTTCTGGGCCGATGACGGTAGTATGGAGAGATCGGTAGCCGCTGGGTTTGGGAGTAGCGATGTAGTCTTTGATTCGGCCGGGAAGAGGGGGCCAGTATTGGTGGATAATCCCCATCGCTTCGTAGCAATCTTTGACATCTTTCATGACGACCCAAGTGCTAATGAGATCATAGATTTTTGAAAGATCCATATCATAACGTTCGAGTTTGGCATAGAGACTTGAATAGCGTTTGGCACGGAAGTCTATAAAAAGAGGTTCAAGTCCGTTTTCTTTTAAAACTTTTTCGAGTTGGGGTTTGAAGCGGTTTAAATATTCTTGGCGAGTATCGTATTCATCCGCGACATTTTTCTTGATCCAAGCGTATTCTTTGGGATGTAGAATAGGAAAGCAGAGATCATACATTTCCCCGGCGAGGTTTTGCATGCCGATTTGGTAAGCCAACGGCGCATAAAGACTTTGAGTTTCTTCGGCGAAGCTTTCTCTTTGATCTTCTGGTAAACCTTCAATAGTTTTTAAGTTATGGAATCGATTAGCGAGTTTAATAAAGATGATTCTTAAGTCTCCGCTTAGGGCGAGAATCATTTTGCGGAGGTTTTCGATTTTAGTGACGGTGTTTTTGTATCTAACGGGAGCCAATTTCACCATGCCTTCAACCAAGAAAGCTACTTCGTCGCCGAATTCTTTTTTGATTTGTTCGATTGGGATATGGCATTTTGCCGGAACGTCGTGAAGGAGGCCGGCGGCGATGGTGGCTTCATCAAGATGCCATTCGTTTAGGAATCCAGCGGTGGCGAGGGGATGATTGAAAAACGGTTCGCCGTTGTCTCTTTTTTGGTTTTCGTGGGATTTTTTTGAGAAATAAAAAGCGCGGCCAATCAGGCTTTTAGGATCTTTTTTGGCGATTTCTTGCACTTTCATACCCCTGAAGTATGAAAGATAGTTATTTAGGAATCAAGCGATTCTAAGGGTTCGGAGTCTTTTTCTGCAGTCATTTCTTTTGGGGCGGCTTTTTCTTCGGTTTCCTCTTTCTTTTCAAGGGGGTTGGTCCAGGAGGCGTAGTCGCAGGCGGGATATTTGCTGCAACCCCAGAAGACTTTGCCTCGGGCACGGCCCTTGCGGTTGACGCGTTTTTCGATGACGTCGCCGTCACCGCATTTAGGGCATTTGAGGCCGATGAGTTTTTTTGGAGATTCGATTTTTTTGGTGTTTTTACAATCCGGGAAACCGGAGCAGGCGATGAATTTTCCAAAGCGGCCGAATTTGATGACCATGGGTTTGCCGCATTTGTCGCAGACTTCGTCGGTTTTTTCTTCAGTCGTTTCTTTTTTAACGTTTTCGTATTTTTCCTCTAAATTTTTGGCGAAAGGTTCGTAGAAAGCGCGGATGATTTCTTGCCATTTTTTATTACCTTCGGCGATTTCGTCGAGATCTTCTTCCATCTTGGCGGTGAAATCAATATCGACGATTTGCGGGAAATTTTCACAGATAACTTTGTTGACCATCGTGCCAATTTCGGTTGGTTTGAAGCGTTTGTCGATTTTTTCGACATAGTTTCGGCTTTCGATTACCGAAAGAGTGGGGGCGTAGGTAGAAGGGCGGCCGATGCCGAATTTTTCTAGGATCTTAATGAGACTGGCTTCATTGTAGCGAGGCGGGGGCTCGGTGAAGTGTTGGTTGGGGTTTATGCTTAAAAGTTCAATTGAATCACTTTGTTTTAGAGCTGGCAGTTCTTTTTCTTCAAGTTTGATCGGCCAGACTTTTAAGAATCCGTCGAACCGCATAATGTTGCCGTTTACTGTGAGGGTGTAGTTGGTGGAATTAGATTTTGGAGTGGCGGCGATTTCGATTTTAGTGGAATCAAGAACGGCGGAGGGAAGCTGAGAGGCGATGAAGCGCCGCCAGATTAGATCGTAGAGTTTCTGCTCATCTTTTTCAAAAGTTTTTTCA
>CAYIIM010000029.1:0-12322 GCA_964363455.1 uncultured Candidatus Saccharibacteria bacterium | reverse complement strand
TTTATTTTGTCTACCACCGTTCATCATATAACCATTCATCATATTTGGATAACGAGAATCCAAACCAACCGAAGCTAAAGATGGAAAAATATTAACTAAGATAATTCCAACGATAACACCCACAACACCATAAACGTAATTATTATTTTTCATTGATTTTATATTTACTTAATTAAGCGACCTTTTGCGCAGAAAAACTGCATTGACTGACACTATTACGGTTGAAAGCGACATCAAAACCGCGGCGAAGGCGGGCGCAAGCGTGATGCCTTGGTTCCATAAAACCCCGGCGGCCAAAGGAATCGCCACTACATTGTACCCCGTCGCCCAAAAAAGATTCTGAATCATTTTAGTGTAAGTAAATCTCGAGAGACGGATGATTTTCGCAATGTCTTGTGGATCGTTTCTAACCAGAATTATGCCGGCCGATTCAATAGCCACGTTTGTGCCAGCACCAATCGCTACCCCCAAATCTGCTTGCACTAAAGCCGGTGCGTCGTTAATCCCGTCTCCTACCATCGCCACCCTATTGCCTTTCTCTTGCAATAATTTCACTTTTTCAGATTTCTCGCTAGGCAAAACGCGAGCGAAAAATTCATCAATGCCTAGATCTTTCGCCACCCATTCAGCTACTTTTTCGGAATCTCCTGTAATCATCGCTACCTTCACGCCCATCGCCTTCAAACTCTTAACTGCCTCTCGAGATTCTTCACGAATGACATCAGCAAGCCC
This sequence comes from uncultured Candidatus Saccharibacteria bacterium, assembly GCA_964363455.1. Lineage (GTDB taxonomy): Bacteria > Patescibacteriota > Minisyncoccia > UBA6257 > 2-01-FULL-56-20 > VMFW01. The sequence goes on along the minus strand of CAYIIM010000029.1, from coordinate 11,590 downwards.
CAACACGCCTAGAAGCTGGCTGCTTTCTAAAACGTAAATAACGGTTTTTCCTTTCTCCGCTTCTTTATTAACTTTGGATTTAATTTCATTAGGCAGGTTGAAATTTGACTCAAGAATTGCATGCCCACCCACTAAAATTCTTCGGCCATTTATTTTTCCCTCGACGCCCTTGCCCGGCAAGCGCTTAAAATCGGAAATAGTATCCACCTTCAGGTTTCTTCTTTTGGCTTCGCCGACAATAGCTTGAGAAATCGGATGCTCTGAGTGTGAGTCGACAGCGGCGGCGATTTTAATCAATTCTTCTTCTGACTTAAGCGTTCCAAGCCAAACGTCCGTCACTCCATATTCACCCTTAGTGAGCGTTCCGGTTTTATCAAATAAAACTACGTCAATATTACGAGCCATCTCAAGCGCTAATCGGTTTTTAACCAAAAATCCATTTCGAGCCGCCATGGTGGTTGATATGGAGGCGACAAGCGGCACCGCAAGGCCAAGCGCATGTGGACAAGCAATCACCAAAACCGCCACTAACCGCTCAAGTGCAAAATCGAAACCGGACTTAGCCAGAAGCCACAAGACAAACGACAAACCTCCAGAAGCAATGGCGATGACAGTTAAATAATATGCGGCCTTATCGGATAAAATCTGGAGCTTGGACTTAGAAGCTTGAGCTTCGCGCACCAAACGCATCACCCCCGAAATAAAAGTGTTTTCTCCTACTTTCGTAACTTTAACTTTCAGCGAGCCGTCGCCGTTTACCGTACCCGCAATCACTTCAGAATTTTCTTTTTTCGGCACGAGCGCTGACTCCCCTGTGATCATCGATTCATTCACATCCGACTGTCCTTCAATGACGATACCATCCGCCGGAATCCTTCCTCCGGGTCGGATAAAAACTATATCACCTTCTTTAAGCTCGCTAAGCGGAATGCTCTTTTGTTCTCCGTCTCGAATAACTTCCGCGGTGTCGGGCAAAAGTTTTGAGAGTTCTTTGAGCGCTCCTTGAGCGCCTTTCACCGCTCGCATCTCAATCCAATGACCTAAAAGCATCACTGTGATAAGGGTCGTAAGTTCCCAGAAAAGAGTCTCTCCTTCGCCTCTTATTGTCACAAACACGCTATAGCCGTAAGCCGCAATAATCGCCAAAGCAATCAGAGTCATCATCCCAGGCAGTTTCGCTCGAATCTCTCGCCAAGCGCTTGCCAGGAAAATCATTCCGGCGTAGAAGAAAACAAACGATCCTAAAACAAGCGATAAATACTTGGAACCCGGAAATTCTGGCGCGTTTATCTTTAAGACCTCAAGCGCAAAATCAGAATAGAGAATCACCGGCACCGACAAAATCAAACTCACCCAGAATTTTTTCAGGAATTGCTCTGTCGAGTGCCCCGCATGTTTATCGTGCTCACCGTGTCCTTCGCTATGCTTTGCGATTTGCGATTTGCGATTTGCAACCAATGCCATTCCACACTCCGGGCACATCCCGGGTTGATCCTGTTTGATTTCCGGGTGCATCGGGCAGGTATAAGAAATGCTTTCGCCCGAATCTACTGAATCGTGATTATTATTTTTTTGACTGCTTGTATCGTGAGAATGGTCTTTCATATCATTCATATTTTATAACAATTTCATCTCCGTCCTTTAACATATAATTTTCGAATTCAGTATTAGACGTGCCATTTACAGTCATAATCAAGGTTTTTCCCGTTTCAGACCCGGCGCACTTATCTAAGATACACTGACTACTAAACTCTTCGTTCCAAACATCGAAGAAATTTCCAAGAGTCAGATTTTTATCGGTAACGAGTCCGGAAAATTCCAGGTGAATAACTTCATCGTCTTCGTGAGTGTGAATAGGATTATGAACTGTACCCAAACCGATATTTGATGGTATTTGAACCACCTGGCCATCAATTAGAATCTTAAGAGTCGCATGCCAGTGAAGGCCATTTCGAGAAATTATCTTCGCCTCAACCTCGGATCCTCCACCTCCCGAACTGAAGAGCCAGACTAAACCAAGGGCAACGACAAGGAGGGCGGTAACCGTTACAATTCGATTTTTGGTTTTCTTTTTCATTTTTCAGTAAATTTATTATAGAGCGACGAGAAAATCCAAGCGGAAAGTGACGCGTAAAACACAAACTGGATTAAGCTTACGAAAAACCCGCCAAAAGTTATAGCCTGGCCCCGGACAATCTCGTCTCCCAAAGTCATATGAACCATCCAGCCTAGGATTTTTGTGGCGGCCTCCGGAAAGAGAACCACAAAGATAGTGCATATGATATAGATAATCGCCATCGTCAACCCCGCTGCCAACGAAAATTTTTTGGTATTTAGTTTCATTTGATTTCTAACTGATGAATTTATTTTTTAACGGCCCTTACCCAACGTAACGTTTGGGGTCATCTACAAAATGCTTCCAACACGAATCGGAGCAAAAGTAATAGGTTTCCCCTTTATATTCGACCGCACTCTTAATTTTACCTGGATCAAGCTCCATTCCACAAACAATATCAATGACTTTTTTTATTTGTTCTGATTGATCGTTTTCCATTTTATTTATTATTTTAGATTCCATTTGAATTCCCGCTCTAGCACCCCACCGACATTTTTTATTTTAAGTGTGAGACCAGAAACGGTTTTTGAAACTCCAACGAACTCAAGGACTCCATTCCGATGATGACCCCCAGGAGGACTTCCCTCCCAACTTGTCGGCCTTATCACTTCGCCAGAGTCAAGAATCAATTCGGATACCAAAGTCATATCCTCTCCAAGTTCAACGGAATGAGTGGTCAAGTCAACTTTAAACAACCACTCTTTGGAACCCGAAGAAGGGTTGATTGGCGTTACCGCCACTTCCACTCCGCCTTCGTCCGAAATAACGGTTCCGAAGGTAGGCTCATTGCTATTTTTAATCGAAATATTTATGTTTTCACTCTGATCAGAACGACTACTAAAAATTAACCCGATAACTGCAACTAATCCTATTACACTAACAAGCAGCCAGGTTTGACGATTGATTTTCATGTTTCTTGAATTGAATTAACTTCCTCGCTATGTAGGCAATCCCAAACAAGTTAAAGATCAAACCCACATAGAAGATTTCGACCTGATACTGGGCAACAAAAGTGACAATGCCAGCCGTCCCTAAAACCGGCAAGATGTTTGCGAGGTAATGGGTACAGCAGGAAATCATCGCGGCCGTCGAGGTAGTGCCCGAAACGGCCAAAACTTTCTTTGAAGCCATTTTTTTAACCGAGTCTCGGAGATAAGCATAAAGACCGATCTGAATGCCAAACCCAATCGCTAAACTCAAAATGAAATACCAGAAACTCGCGAACTGATCTCTCACAAAATCAAGACTCGAGACGATAGACAAAATCGCGAAGTAAACTAAAAGTAGAACGATGGCGGCCATAGCGCCCTTTATAACTGATCTTAGAATCATACTCTATCAACAACTCTTTTTAACTTTCCCTCGACTATTTTAGTAATTTTTGTGAGTTTCTGATTGCCAACCATTTTCGCTAAAACTCGAGGCAAGATAGTGCCGACCGACACTTGATTGCTCTCTTCTTGAATAACCACATTACAGGGAAGAAAAAAGCTAATTCCATTTTCCGCCAAGAGTGATGAATAGGCAAATTGCGGATTGCAAGCGCCCAAGATAACGCACGCAGTATAATCCACGCCGAGTTTGTTCTTAAGAGTGGCTTTGAGATCAACTTCAGTTAAAACACCGAACCCTTCCCCGGCGAGTTCCTTTTTAGTTTTTTGAACTGCCTCCTCGAAAGGCAGACTAAGATTTTTCTTGTAGTTATATTGCATGATCTTATCTAGACGCTACACCCTCCCCCGCTCGACTTTTTCTCGGGAGTTTGAACCTGGGAAAGGATGTTCGCGTACCCATAAGCGCTTGAGTAATTTTCGCCTAAGATTTCTTTCGGATCGGCGGTCGCAAGACTTTCGCCTCGAGCTTTTAGATACTCATCGATCGTCAGATACGTATCCGGAAACCAGAAAGAATTTACCTGAAGCGCCACTCTATACATTTCACTTTCACTCGCTCCATTTGCGGCCATCAGTTCGAGCAGTCCCAGCATCGCCATCCCGTGATTGCAGTCCGGGAAATAGGTGGAGTTTCCACAGCAGGGGCGATAAATGCCTTTCGAAACTGATTCAACCAAAAGCTGTTGGTCCGATGAGAGCTTCACCATTTCGTGTCGCGAGTAATGATCCATCGGATTACCTTTCGCTAAAGTCCATCCACCCGTTGACGCAAACCGCCCCGCGCCACCATATTCCGGATCTTGCATCGGCCCCTTCTCCAAAATCGGATTTTTATTCGTCAGCCCGAAAGCCCACAGAATATTCAGCCAATAACCAGCGTTCTTTTTAGTCATCACAATCTTTCCCTTCACCATTCCTGAAAGCAATTCCTGCTCATCGGGAGTTAAGCCTCCTCGTCCGGCGTACAAAGTTCCCAACGCCTCTTTATCAATCACACCCGAATCAACCATTTTCTTGCCGACATCCTCCCACTTAATTGGAAGTTCGACACCATCTACCGGTAAAACTCCGCTTTCAGAACCCAAAACAACGCCATCCTGCCGAGAGTCCGAATTAAACTTTGATCTCTCTGAATTCAATCCAACGTAATAGACTTGGGTGATCACTAAAATGGCCACCGCTGAAATCGCGATCCATTTCCAAAAACCATTCTCTTTTTTTGGATTTAATATTTCAAGATTTTCTTTTTGTTCTTCCATAGTTTTGTTGTAATTAATGACAAGACTTTTTTTCTTCTTTTACCTCCGCTTCATCTTTTTGTTGCAACTCCGATTCATTTGATTTTTCCTTTTTGCCCCAGTTAAAGGCTTTCCAAACCAAATAAGCAAACATTCCCGGGATCAGAATCCCCCAAACAATCTCTGGGACTCCTTTGCTTAATTCGAAGAAACTTGTCGTCACTCGGTTTAAGAAATTTCCAACCCCTACTTGGAAACCTGGCGCCCAATAAGTATCTCCGGAAAAACCTAAATAAATCATCGTAACGCCAATCAAGAGGAAAAGTCCGGCCGCCAAGAGATTAGTCGAGTGAACAAAATAATCTTTCTTGCCAACTCTAAATTCCATGATTTTGCCCTGAATGATTTTAGATTTCTCCAACTTAAACTTGTCGTAGAAAAACGCCGCCAAGAAAAGCGGAAAAACCATCCCGAAAACATAAGCGAAGGTCACAATCAGCGCTTTCCAGAAAACCCCCGAAACAACCGCGAGCGTGACGGCGCCGGCCAAAACTGGCGCACAACAAGAAGTAGCGGCCCCAGAGAGGATCCCTAAAAGAAAAACAGATTTGGAACTCGAAGCGGAAAGTTTAGGCTTTATTTTTTTCATCATCGGAATCATCGCAATACTTTTTCCGAAAATTGAAAAGACTGCCAAAACCACCATAAATGTCCCACCAATCAAATACATTTCTTTGTGGAAATCCTGAAAAATACTCGCAAGCCAAGCCGCTCCAAGTCCAATCGGAATCAAAATAACCGCAATACCGGAAAAGAAAACCAAAGTCATTCTAACGATATTTTTCTTTTCCTTAAAAGCCGAAGCTAGGTAAGCCGGTAAAAGCACGGTAATGCAACACGGGGCAAAGAGCGCCACCATCCCAGCTAAAAAAGCCGCAAGAATCGATGCGCTAAAGATTAGCTCCATATCAATTGGTCACCGTGGCGGTGAAATTGAGTTCGACTTTAGGAGTTTGAGTTGAATTGGTTTCAATAAACACCGTCCGATTGGCCAAGCCCACCCCCGAAGGCCCGTGAGCCGCTGGATTAAATATCGCTTCCACTCTGACCATTTCGCCGGCTCCTATTACGACATTCGATTTCGAAACCCCCCCACCATGACCAGGCATGCCGTAAGGTCCCGAAGTTTCACCCTTCGCCGTAGTAATTTTCGCCACCGTACACATGCAAGAAGTGTAAACCTTGTTAATAAAGATCGACTCGGTGCCTCGATTCTCAAGCTCGAAAACTTTTGAAACGTCACCATCTTTCATCGAGATCGTGCCAAAATCAAAATCGTTCTCGAGTATGCCCAAAACACTCGCCGATTGAACAGGTGCTTTCGCCTCTCCTTTCTCGCCTCCCCTGCTAAAAATCACAAACCCTATCGCCGCAACCAAAACAACCGCGGCAAAGATAACAAAATTTTTTGATTTCATATATTTATCCTCTTAATTTTTCCGTAGAAAATTTTGGAGGGTTGATTGATTAATGTTAGCGACTAACCCGTCCCAAGTTTTGGAAAACTCGGGAGAATAAACCAAAAAACACCATAAGTAGGTGCTTATTGACGCGTTACAAGAAACCGAAAAAATCGGCTTTAACGCGCCATCTGTATCGCCAACGGATCGCGCTTATTCAAAATCGAAAGCCAAGCCAAAAAACTAGTCTTAAATTCAAAAAGATTCTGGAAAAACTGCAATCGGTGTTTTTGCAAATAATTTAAGACTTCTGGTCTTATCCTTGTTGAAATCAAACCCACAACAACCAGTAATAAGGCTAATAAGAGTAACGATGAAATATTGGATTGACTAAGCGACGCTTGAATCGAGCTCTGAAGACTAGATAGGTGTTCTGAAGCTGAATTCATCGGATCAACTAAAGTGACGCAACTATTTACGAGATTAAAAACACAAGAGTGGTGGCTCATATGATCGGCGTGCGCCAAACTTGAAAATCCTAAAATGTTCAAAGCCAAGAAAGATAGAAGAATTATTCCAGTTGAAGTCTTCATATACTTATATAATGCCTCCATTTCTATACCCATGTCAACCCCATTAGAAACAGTCCGCTTAAGCCCAAACGGGCGCGTCGTCGCGCGGACGCTGTTTCTAATCAGGACTACTTCCAAAAACTCAGGATTAACGCGAAGATCACAAAGTTCAAAAGCTGATACCCGGCTTGAAGCCAAAATCTCGTCCAGGATAACTTCGCCGAATCATTGTTCCACATTGACGCTCCGGCAATCGTCGGCATCACAAACCCCGCCCAAATCCAAAGGGAACTTACTAGCCCCGTCCCATCTGTCGCCCCCAAAAGGAAATTAGCCAAAATCCAAATCTGAAATAGCGACAAAATAAACTGAACTCCGTAAAGCGGCCCAGCTTTTTTCTGCATCTCCCTGCGAGCCTCCAAGTCTTCCGGCTTCGCCTTAATCGTCGCCAACCACTTCTTCCCAAACAAGGGGCCATACCAAACATACCCCGTCACCATCGAGAGCACCGCGCAAACTATGACCGCCAAATAATTTATGTTCATAAAATAATTATAGCAAAATTGACACCAACTAATATAAGTTGCTATAAACAAGTCAGTATCTACTGTTGCCCAAAGTAGAATCAAAAGAAGCCAGCTTTGACTATGGGATGACCCCATAGCTTGAGTGAGGCCTGAAGCCTTCTTCTTTTGAAAAGTTCTACGGGCAAAGGAGCTCTTTGATATGTCACTAACCCACAGAGGCCTTGCAAGGCTCTGGAAAAAAAACGAGGCGCGAAACGCGCTGACCGGGATTTGGCTTAGAAAACACGGAGTTGATCCGGTTGATGAGGCAAAAAAAATCTGGAAGGAGAGGAGGCGATACCTCTCAGGCAAGACCATAATCACGACCGCCTCTCTCCTTGTATCTGCATTACTATTCTGGAGTGCAATGGTCCTGCTTTCTCCGATTCAACCCGATCAAACCACTCCGGTTGTTGTAACGATAATTGTTGTATTGTCGTGCCTCGCTTCATTTCTGAACCTGATGGCAATTCTCTATTTCGTTCCATGGGAACAGGATCGCTACACTGATGCCCAATGGAACTATCCGAATCTTTTTGGGAAGTTTCTGGAGTGGAGCAACAAAACCGCCGGTGATGTCGTCCGCCTTGAAGAGGTTCAGTTTGTAGGTATCGCCAAGAGAGTACTTTGTGACACAGCTGAAAGTGTGACTCGCAAACAATATCGAGCTGAGTACAGGACCAACAAGAAACTCGGTGAGATGGCAAGGTCGGCAAAGTCATTCTTCGATGAACAGCTCCGAACCTTTGTGGCACTTGGCATCGCCAATAAAGACGACCACCAATCTATCTTTGATAAAGCCAGACGGAAAATTGGCGATCGAGAAGAAGAGGCGATATCGGCTTGTTCTGCTGAGTGCATATCAGTCACTGTCTGTCGGGGTGATGTGTTTAAACACCATCTTACAAGAACGATAGGTGTTGACGGCAAAATCACCATCGGCTCCTCCAAATCTGTCGACATTGTCATCGACAGCCCCGATTTTGCTAGCATCCAATGCGTCATCGACACTCGCTACGACGACGGAATCAACAACGAGAGAACTGTGATTGAGAACAACGCATCGAAAGGAACGATCTACAACGGCACTCTTCTAACAAATAATGGGTGGGATGATATCAAAAGCGGCGCGGAAATCCAGGTTGGAGATTATACTCTGATCATCTACCTACCTGACACAATCGCACCCGAACCTGCCGTAGCCGCTGGAGTCCAACCAGCCACGACTGTGTCACTACACGACGGTAGTGTCTAACAACTCACATCCACAAACCAAAAGGCCCTGCTCTCATCCGAGACCGGGGCCTTTCACATTTTTTCTAAAATCAAATTAATCCGCCAACTTCACCGAATTCAAAACCATATCAAAATCTTTGATCAATTGATCCTCTGGCGTCAGCCACGTCACTGAAAAAACGTACGCGAGCGTCCCCTTAGTCACAATCAAACTTTTCCCTTGATAAAGCCCGTCCCAGTTAAACGAAATCCCTTTTTGTCCCGCCACCACAATCGGCGTTAGCTTCTCATCACTCACCGTCCAATTAGTACCCTGCTTCGCCCAAGCTTCGGCCTCAAGTCCGTCTGGGTTTTGATATACCTCAACTGCAATTGCCGTCGGTCCTTCTCCGCCTAACTCCGACTTCCCATCTAAAATATCTCGATTCATCTGCGTGTCCTCCACTAAAACCACCGCCAACTGCGGACTCTCTGGCGTCCCCGCGTTTGAAACTTCTTTCAAATACAGCCTCGACGGATGTTCGAAACTTATTTTATACTCCGCCAAGCTGTACGGCACCGTTGATTGTTTCGGCGCCTCCGCTATCCCGCCCCGCCCGAAATACCAAATCCCGCCGATTAAAACCACCGCCACTATTAACCAAGTTATAAATTTATTAGACATATATTTATTATATCAAACCAAACAAAAAACCACCTCAATTGTCCTCGTTGATTATTAAATAATCAAAACCCTATCCAAATGTAAACGTAAACGCCATCAACCCTGACTCCGGAATTTGAATCTCTAATATACGCTCGCCGTAATCTTCATTCTTAACCAGAGCGTAAAGATCATCTCCATTCATGTTCACATCCGCCAATTTCTTTCCATCATTAAAAATCTTCAAAACACTCCCATTTAAAGATGCCGCCACCATATAAACATTCCGCGCCCGATACTTAAAAACAATTTTCGCATTCGGCGACAAAGCCTTCGCGTACTCTGGTGTTATCTCCCAACTCCCTACTAAGTAAAGTTTATTTAACTCAACCGTTTTCGGCTCATTAAAATTTTGAACTCCCGCTACTCCCTGTTTTCCGTTTCCTAAATACTCATTCCTCCCCGCTCCAAAATAAATTTCCGGACTCCCAACCTTTCCACCTTCAGATATAACCACCTCTTCCGGCATCCCAACCTCGCCAACAATCACCCCCTCTTCTCCCATTTTCTTCACCCTATCTTCCAGTGCTTCTTTTATCTTCAGTTCCGTCTCCTCATACGCCCCCTCTCCGATGTGATCGTAAATAATTTGGCCACCCATATCAATCAAATATTTTCTCGGCCAGTAATTATTTTTATACGCCCGCCAAGTCGAATAGTCATTATCTAAAACCACTGGGTATTTTATGCCCGCTTTTTCTACCGCCGCCGAAACATTTTCATATTTTTTCTCAAACTCAAACTCCGGCGTATGAATCCCCACAATCTCCAAACCTTGATCTTTATATTTTTCATACCAATCATTCAAATACGGCTGCGTCCGCTGACAATTTATGCAGGTGTAAGTCCAAAAATCCACTAAGATTACTTTATCTCCGACTAAATCTTTAAGAGCCAAATTTTCCGCATTAATAAATCCGTCCGGCGTCGAAATCTCTTTATAACACTCTCCGCTTGAGCCCGGCACTAACTGGCACAGCGCCGCTCCTTGATCTCCTCCAACCAATGACCCGCCTCGACCCACTCTTTGAGATTCAAAATAAAATATCGCCCCCGCAATCAAAACCATCACTACTACTAACATCAATCTACCCTTAAACATTTTCTGGTTTTTTTGGTGTTGCCGTTGCTAAATAGGAAAGAAACCCGGGGATAATCGGCAAAATACATGGACTAAGAAACGACCCCAGCCCAGCAAAAAAAGCAATACTCAAATTCACCAAACTTAAAGTCCCGATATCACCCCCGACGCTTGTCGACACCCCCAAGCTATCCAAAAAATTCACCACAATTTCCAAATTCGCGATTCTATTTAGCTGACCGACGAAAATCAAAACCCCAAGCACAATCAAAATCACGCCAAAAAACTTTTGAAAGTAACCCAGCCATTTGCCCGATCGGTTAATTAAATTCTGCGCCTGGCTCGCAAAAAGTCCAACCACTAAAAACGGCAGACCAATTCCGAGCGTATATGCCATCAAAAGAAAAAATGCTCCTCCTGGCGCCGTCGTGGCTAGCGCCAAGATTGCTCCTAAGGCCGCACTTACACACGGTGTCCACCCCACCGCAAACGCCGCTCCAAACACAAACGAAGTTAAATAATGCGATTTGAATCTCCGCTTAACCGCAAACTTATGATCCCGATCCAAAAACGGAATGTGGATGAGCTTCACTACCACCAATCCGAACAAGATGATAATCACTCCACCGATTCTTCCTAGCCACTCCTGGACAACATAAGACGAATTTTCCAAGACCGTCTGGAGTAAAACTCCCAGCAAAGAAAAAATAACCGAAAAGCCCAGCACGAAAAAAAAGCTGGAGAAAAAAACTTCTCGTCTTTTTGGTTCCACCAGCGCGTTTTCTTTAATAATTTCCGGCATTAATTAACTGCCGCAAATTTATTAATCTCACTAAGATACCGCTCTTTTTCCCACGAATCCGGCGCTTTCAAAACTCTCTCTCCGCCTTTCAGGAAAACCTTTGTGTGTTGGTACGCCACCCCAAATTCTTTCGCCAGCGCCTCTTCGTCTTTATCTGTTTCACTATCCTTATAGTTCACCCGAAAAGCCACAACTTTATCACTCTTTATTTCATCAAACACCGACTGCATTTTTGGAAATTCCACCTTACAACTCGGACACCAATTCGCGTAAAAATATAGGACAACTAGATTATCCGAAGCCAGCGCTTTATCATAATCCGCCTTATTAAAATCCAAAAGCTTCGCGCTCGTCCCCGCCAAAACTTTTCCTCCGTATGCCACCATCACCCCTTCCTCGCCCCCCGCCAACATCGCTTTTTC
>CAYIIM010000028.1:0-12360 GCA_964363455.1 uncultured Candidatus Saccharibacteria bacterium | reverse complement strand
GCGGATTTTAATTGCGGTTTTGACGTACGGGGTGATTGTGATTTTCTTCTTTGGGGCGGATTTGCCTCAGCCCTTTGCCAATGCCGTGGTGCCAACTGTAGGGTTTCTGCTTTCGACAATTTCGGTGTCTTTTTTCAAAAAGATTTGGGTGAGGAGGAGGGAATAAGGAGGGAGTTAAGGGTAGTAAATGGGTAGATTGGCATATTTTTGGGTAGTTTTAGCGACTACTTGTGTAGATTGATGAGTTATGCTAATATGACTATATGGAGGATGAATTGCTCACAATAAGTCAGGCTGCCGAGTATTTAGGCGTTTCTTTGAATACTCTTCGCCGTTGGGATGAAAGTGGTAAATTAACTGCAATAAAAAAAGATGGTGGCACGCATAGATATTACCGAGAGAAAGATTTAGAAATTTTCGCTAGCGATCTGATGAAGTTCGCCTCAGAGTGGATAGAAGATGGTATCGAGTTTCCGGGTACTTTTTATTGCGCAACAAGTTCGATCTTCAATGCTCGATTAATAAAAATGGAGTATGCACTTATGAAAAAGCCAGGATTTGAAAAGCTCTACTCCTTAATTACATTGGTTACGGGGGAGATAGGTGATAATTCGTTTGCTCATAATATAGGGAGATGGCCAGATACACCGGGAATATTTTTTGGTTATGATCTTGAGAAACGGATTGTTGTTTTGGCCGACAGGGGCTTGGGTGTTTTAGAAACATTGCGACAGGTTCGGCCAGAGTTGCCTAATCACGTAGAGGCGGTAGAAGTAGCTTTCACTGAATTTATCTCCGGTCGGGCTCCAGAGAAACGGGGAAATGGTCTCAAGCTTGTTCGAGAGGTTATCATCGATCAACCGTTTGATTTGTTCTATACCAGTGGAGACGCGGAAGTGAGAATGAGAGGTTCAAATAAAGTTTTTCGGGTTACGCGTGGTCAGCGTATCGTGCGGGGATGTTTGGCAAAAATAGAATTTTAGAAAATAATCCGCCTTCGCTAAACCTGCCTGCCGGTAGGCAGGGCTATGGCGAGACAGAGAAATATATGACATTACAATTAGAAAAGTTTGGTAAGACATTAATATCAAGAGAATTGGGCGGAGAAGCACTCAAGGCATTTCAGTCAACCTTACGCGAATTAGCCGAAGATGAAGTGTTAGAAATAAATTTTTCTGGCGTGTTAACATTGTCGCCATCGTGGGCGGATGAATTTTTAAGTCCGCTACTTAATCAACTAGGGGATCGATTAGTTCTCTTATCGAGCGATAACCTTTCGGTACAAGCAACCCTTAAAATTTTAGAGGAGGTTAATAAACAACCTTTCAAAAATAAATGAACGAAATTAAGAAATTTGGGGCGGATTTGCCGGAACCATTTGCCAATGCCGTGGTGCCAACTGTTGGGTTTCTGCTTTCGACAATTTTGGTGTCTTTTTTTAAAAAGATTTGGTTAAGAAGTAGAGAGAAATAACTATGCAGAAGATTTATCCGTCAAAACTGAAGCCGGGGGAAGAGGTGAGGGTGATTGCGCCGGCGCGGTCGCTTTCGTTGATCTCGTCGGAAAACAGGCAGATATCAAACGAGCGGTTAGAAAGTTTAGGGCTCAAGGTGAGTTTTGGTGCGCACGTTGAAGAAAAAGACGCGTTTATCTCTTCTTCGATTGAATCGAGAGTAGAAGATTTGCACGCGGCTTTTCGAGATCCAAACGTGAAGATGGTCTTGCCGGTGATCGGTGGATTTAATTCAAACCAGCTCTTGCGATATTTGGATTGGGAACTGATCAAAAACAATCCAAAAATTTTGGCGGGTTACTCGGACATCACCGCGCTTCAAAATGCGATTTTCGCCAAAACGGGACTGGTCACTTATTCCGGCCCGCATTATTCCACTTTTGGGCAAAAAATTTACTTTGATTACACATTTGAGTATTTCAAGAAGTGCCTTTTCGATGATCAGAATTTTGAAGTAAGCCCAAGCGAGACTTGGGCGGATGACGCCTGGTATTTGGATCAGGAAAATCGCAATCCGGTTCAGAATGCCGGGCCGTATACGATAAATGAAGGCGAGGCCGAGGGGACGATTTTGGGGGCGAATCTTTGCACATTCAACATACTTCAAGGCACGGAATATTTTCCAGGTTTGGAAAATTCTATTTTGTTTTTGGAGGATGATGAGCTCTCAACGCCGGAAATTTTTGATCGAGACTTGCAGTCGATAATCCATCAGCCTGGATTTTTAGGGGTGAGGGGATTAGTGATCGGGCGGTTTCAGCGGGAAAGCGGGATGACGAGGGAGCTTTTGGCGGAGATTATCAGAACGAAAAAAGAGCTGGCCAAGCTTCCGGTAGTGGCAGAGGTTGATTTTGGACACACGCAGTCGATGATAACCTTCCCGATTGGGGGAGAGGTTCGGGTTGCGGCCAAGGTCGGGAATTCTAAGATTGAGATAACGCGGCATTAATATCCGGATAGATTTCGGTGTCTTTTTTAAAAAAGATTTGGGTGGGGAGGGGTAAGTAGCCATTGTTTTTTAGTTGAATGAAATTAACGCTCGATAGAAAACTTGCAGATAACTACAAAAGTGAATCACAAAAGATTCGTGTTTTAACAGAACAATGGGTCGGTGATTCTATTTTTTGCCCAAACTGTGGACGACTGGATATAGATAAATATCCAAACAATCAGCCCGTTGCAGATTTTCACTGTTCGAATTGTCGGGAAGAGTATGAACTGAAGAGCAAGCAAAGCGCGATTGGTACTAGAATTGTGGATGGTGCTTACCGTACGATGCTCGAAAGACTTTCGAGTAGCAGTAACCCGAATTTCTTTTTCCTAAACTACGACCTACTAAGCTTAGAAGTAGTAAATTTTCTTGTTATCCCTAAGCACTTTTTCATTCCCGAGATTATAGAAAAAAGAAAACCACTTGCTACAACAGCCCGTCGCGCTGGCTGGATTGGTTGCAACATTCTTCTTCAGAGTATTCCGCAGACTGGTAAAATATTTTTCATAAAGAACAAGAAAGCTGAATCGAGAGAAAAAGTACTTGCTGAATGGAAAAAAACATTGTTTTTACGCGAGGAAAAAGAAGTATCAGCGAAAGGTTGGCTACTTGATATTATGCGAAGCATCGAAAAAATTGGGAAGCATAAATTTAGCTCGATGACATTTATGTGTTTGAAAATGAACTTAGTAATCTTCACCCGGGTAACAAATATATTAAAGACAAAATTAGACAGCAGCTGCAAATCCTAAGAGACAAGGGATATCTTGATTTTGTGTCGAGAGGGTATTATCGTCTTATCTAAGTATGGAATTTACAATATCACCTTTTTTAGCAAAGTTTATCTTAAGACTCAATTCGCTTAGTCGCATTATGGTTGTATGTCGTGGTTATAGCGAGGATTATATTAATTTTACCGAACTTGTTTGGGATGACGATAAACATCTAGATTTTTTCGACCAAATAAGTTACCCACAATTTCAAATATGGCTGAAGTGAATTATTTAAAATTTCAATCTCAATACAATAAGATTTATTCTTATTTCAGAACCACTTTTGAGCCGTTTGATTTTGTTGAGTGGGATGGGAAAGTTGTAAGAATTTGGATTAAAGATGAGGTTGTCGAGATATATAAGTTGAAAGATCTTGGCCTAGGCTATACTTGATCATTGTTCATATGTGATCAATTATTAGTGTATGACGGGCTATGAATTCCATAAGGCAAAAGAAGATCTAAAAAACTTCCTAAAAGAAATTAAAAATAAGCCTTTGGGAATATTATCCGAAGAAAAACTTAAGAAACTGATTGAGCTTGAAATTACAGTTCAGGGTCATGGCCTATCTATGGACGTAAAAGGTGAAAGGCGAAGAATGGCTAAGTTGCTAGCGAAAACAGTAACAAAAGTAAGAAAGCTTTAGTTATATTTATAAGCCATTGTTGATAAGCTATCAGAGTGTTATAATTGACAAGTAGTAATATTATAAGCATGGTTAAGATTAACGAAAAAAAGTATAAAAACGCCATTATTTTCTTTGCAAAGAAGATACAGAATGGCACGCTTGGTAAATTGAAGATGATGAAACTTCTCTACTACCTTGATTTTGATTTTTTTGAAAAATATGGACGATCGATAACGGGTGATGAGTATTTACGTTTTGAACGAGGACCAGTGCCGCATATGGCAGAAAAAATCCTCAAAGAGATGAGTGGTAATCAAATAAAAATTACTCGGCGAAAAGTTGGGGCGGGATATAACGACCAAATGCACATCGAAGCTCTGAAAGATTTTGATGTAAATGTTTTTGAGAAAGAAGAAGTTTTGATGTTGGAAGAAATTGCGAGTAAGTGGGAAAAGTTTACTGGAACTGAAATGAAGGCTGCTAGTCACGGGGAAGCTCCATGGATTTCGACTAAGCCTAACGAAATTATCGATTACAATCTCGTTTACTATCGCAACAAGTATGGTGAGATGGAAAAAATTTAACTGATTTAGAAGAATCCCAATGGAGGTCATTCGACACGAAGATATAGAAAAGGATTTGAAAAGCTTGCGGCGGTTCTCGGCTCCACTCGAATCACTTGAAGCATGGGAGCGATTATTTAGTTTAAAGGGTATACAAGAAACCCCCGCCATCAATCCTTTTCCTGGTTTTGGTTCCAGTAAAGTTTTTAAAGGCAGGGTTGTGCCTCTCCGTGAAAATGTCGGGAAATCAAAGGGTTACAGAGTTATTTTTGAAATGCGGAATGATGACTGCTGCTTTATTTTGGTTTTCTCTAGGCATGGTATTTATAACAGTGAAGCTGACCTAATTAAACTAACCAAAGAAAGGCTTTTATAACCCTTCTTGCCTTGGTTAAAGTGCTATAATAAAAACATGACAAAAAAACTAATTATCGGGGCGGTCATTGTGGTGCTTTTGGCGGGCGGGGTGTACTTTTTTATGAAGGGCACTTCGGAGGTGGTGGTGACGCCGGGGGATGAGAACGGGCAGGCGAATACGGATGAAAACGGCGAGACGCCGGTGGTGGATAAAACCAAAACCGTGATCGGCAAATCGGCCGGTGGACGGGACATTGTGGCGTATCATTACGGCGAAGGGACAAAAGAGATTTTGTTTGTTGGCGGGATTCACGGCGGATATGAATGGAACACGGCGCTCGTGGCGTACGAGGCGATGGATTTTTTGAAGATGAATCCGACGGTGGTGGCCTCGGGGACCAAGGTGACAGTGATTCCGGTTTTGAATCCGGATGGACTCGCTAAAGTGGTGAGCTCGACGGGGAAGTTTGCGGCGGGAAGTGTGAATACTTCGCAGACGGTGCAGGTGTCGGGACGATATAACGGGAACACGGTGGATTTGAATCGCAACTTTGATTGCGATTGGCAGACCAGCGCGAAGTGGCAGGACAAGACGGTGAGCGGCGGGACGGCGGTTTTTTCGGAACCAGAAGCGGTGGCGATGAAAACATATATCGAAACGAACAAGCCGGTGGCGGCGGTGGTTTGGTATAGCTCGGCGGGCGGAGTGTTTGCCTCGAACTGTCACGGCGGCGTTTTGCCGGAGACGCTTGAGATCACCAATGTTTTCGGGAAAGCCTCGGGTTATCCGGTTTACAAGCAGTTTAACTTTTACGAAATTACCGGGGACATGGTGAACTGGCTCGCAAAGATCGGGACGCCGGCGATTAGCGTGCTACTTACGGATCACACCAATACCGAGTGGACGAAAAACGAAGCGGGGATTAGAGCGATTCTCAACTACTACGCGAAGTAGTGGTTTTGATTTATGAAAGAGAATAAACTGGTCAAGACTTTTTTGATTTTTGTGTTCTTGGCCTTTTTATCTTTTCATTTTTTCATCCTTCAAGTTTCACTTGATCTCTTTTTAACTTCCATTTTAGGGACAAGTCCTGATGCCTTGCTAGCTATTTATTACTTCGTTGCTTTGCCCATATTTTTATTTGTTTTCTACCGAGGTTATTATCCATTAAGGTGGATGGAAGAGAAATTTGCGGCAGAGGTAAACCCCTTTGTTAAAACTTTCTTCGCATTTATGGTTCCAATCTTCGTCTATCTTATATATAAAGATGAGTTTAGGGTTGAAACGACGGGATTGGTTATTTTTATTTCGCTGGCAGTTCGATGGGGTATGGAACAGATTTTTTTAAAACATACAAAAAAATAGAATAAATGAAATTTTTTCAAGAGAAGAAAATTTTGATTTTGGGCGGAGCGGCGGTTTTGGTTTTGGCCGGGATTTTGATTTTGGTTTTTTGGGGCGCCGAGGAGCCGGCACCAGCGGAGGAGCCAGCGGTGGCTTTTAAGCAAGAGACGTTAGGGACATCGGTGGAAGGGCGGAAAATTGAAGCGTATACCTACGGAGACGGAGCGAAGCATTTGGTTTTTGTCGGCGGGATTCACGGCGGGTACGAATGGAACAGTGTTTTGCTAGCTTACGAATTTTTAGATTATTTGAAGGTGAATTCGAGCACGTTGCCGAAGGGGCTTACAGTAACGGTGATTCCATCGGCCAATCCAGACGGCGTTTACAACGTGATCGGCAAAGAGGGGCGGTTTGCGATAGGGGATGTGCCGAGTTCGCAATCAATTCAGGCGGCGGGACGGTTTAACGCGCACAAGGTGGACCTTAATCGAAACTTTGATTGCAAGTGGCAACCAGAGAGCACGTGGCGAGGGCAAAAGGTGAGCGCCGGGACGAGCGCTTTTTCGGAACCGGAGGCGAAGGCGATTCGGGATTTCGCTTTGCGAGAGACACCAGATGGATTTATCCTTTGGCACAGTCAGGCGAACGCGGTTTATGCTTCTGAGTGTGAAGACGGAATTTTGCCGGGGACTTTAACCTTGATGAATACATACGCGAACGCGGCCGGATACCCAGCGGTGGACGCATTTGACGCGTACGCGGTGACGGGGGATGCGGAAGGATGGCTGGCGTCAGTCGGCATTCCGGCGATTACGGTGGAGCTTAAAACTCACGAGACAATTGAATGGGACAAAAACTTAGCAGGCGTGAAGGCACTTTTTGATTACTACGGGAAATAATTTTTTTATGGTGTTATTCCAATGTTCTTGAGAACATTGGAATAAAGAAAATTGATTCAGTATAATAGAGGTAAGATATGGAAACAGGAAAGAGGGGAAAATATTTTAAATTAGAGAGGCTGGTTAGAGGATTTTCTAATCATCGGCGGATTGAAATTTTAGAACTTTTAAATCAAAAATCGGAACTGTCAGTTTTAGATATCTCCGATGAATTAAATATTAATTTTAAAACAGCGTCCGAACATATTAAACGATTAGCAATTGCTGGCTTGGTTTTAAAGAGATCGGATGGCGTCAGTATTCGCCATAAACTTTCTACCCTTGGAGGTCATATTCTTAAGTTCTTGAGAACATTGGAATAACATAAATTGAAAAGGGTCAGGTATTTTGGGGAGGAGTTGAAATACAGTATAATAGTGGAATGAATAATTTTCTATCAAATAAGCTAGCGGTCGGGGTGGTAGCGGTGGCGGTAGTTGGGCTTGGGATTTTGGCGGCAACGGGGGTTTTTAATCCTCAGTTTTCGGACGGTGGGGTGGATGTTCGCAACACGGCTTGCGAGGATATTGCTTCGGCGCGGGTGGCGATTAGTAATGAATTGGAAGAGAGAAAGATAGTGGCGAGAGAGGCGCACGAAGCGGAGAAAGAAACAATCAGCGACGCGTATTGGGCGCAAAATCAAAAACTGGAAGCGGATTATCACGCCTGTATTTCAAAAGCTCTCACGGCGGATCCATGCAAAGAACCATTTGAAGAAGTGGGCCGATTGTACGAAGAGATCATGGCGGATTTTGATGCCGGCAAAGGTTTTAACGAAGCAAAGTTTAACGAACGGGAAGTCGCAAAAAAGAAGTATAACGATTGTGTCGAAGAAACGCACAAACCAGATTTCTATAAAGAAAAAGAAACCGTATGCGATGCCACATTAGCGGCCGGAAAGGAGGCGAATCAGGCGGATCGCGTAGCGAAGGAAACGGAAGCCAAGACGCGATACGATGAGGCGATTTCAAAAGTTGAATCGGCGTTTATGGAAAAGTCGGCGATTTTAGATGCGATTGAGGAAAAGTGCAAAGAGCCGGGCGGGACTTCGAATGTGGGGGTTGGAGCGATTAATACGGGTGGAACGGGAACAGCGATTCAGCCAAACAGTCCGGCGTGTACGGGAGTTTTTGAAGGGAATGATCCCGATATCAGACGGCGAATTTCGGAGCTTGAAAGCCAGCTTCAGAAAGCGAGGGCGGCCGGGATGAAGGGAGGAGTTTTTGGAATAGATCATATTCAAAGCGCTTTAGATGATTTGCGACAGGAATTAAAAGACTCAGAGCGAACATGTAAGGTGGACGCCGATTGCGGCGATCCGGCGCCGGTGTGTTGCACGGGCAAGCAGGTGGGCCGAGCGTTTTGCGATGCGGGGGTGTGTTCATTTGAAAAGAAGGATTGTACAGACCCAGAGATTTGCGCTGGCAAGCCAGCCCAGTGTGTGGCGCCGGACATGGGAGTGCAACAGCAGGAGGGCGTTTACATTACCCGGACCATTCCGGAGGTGGGAGCGTGTTCGCAAAATCTCCAGGTTTTGAATTTGACGCAGGCGACGCCGGAGTCGGTGCGGTATTCGATTGGTGGGAATATTCCCAATTGGCTTAAAATTGATAAACCAAGCGGAGCGTTGCCGGGATCGGTGAATGTGACGTATTCGTGCAACACGGTTCAGAAATTTGGACCCGGAGTTTATAAAGCTGACGGGAGCATTACGGTTTACAACTCGGCGAATGAACTCATCAACACCATTCCGTTTAACGTTTCGATTACAGTGACGGGCGAGACGAAGATGATTGAAGTGATTGATTACAATGGAAAACTTTTGCCGACGAGTCAGTTGATTATTGAAGATGAAATTGGGTGTGGAGCGGAGCATTGGCATGCGGCACAGGGAGTGGTGGCGGCGACGGATGGCACGAAAGTATCCGATCCAGGACCGCAATGCGGTTATGGGAGAGTGAAAGACAAGCCGGTCAAAAAAGTGCCGGCGCCGAAAATTACTACGCCCGGAGTAGGAGTAGAAGTTCGCGGGCTTGAATTTCTTGGGAATCCATAATTTGTAGAGGTTATTGCTGAGACTTTGAAGCTAAAAAGGGGATGACCTCTGGTTTTTGATTGAGAAGTTTATCCACTTGCGCTTAGATATAGACATATGCTAATATTTGAATATGTCAGATTTGTGCAAAGAAATTGCTCGGATGGGGAAGGGGATCGGGAACGAAAATCGTTATCGAATTTTAGAGGCGGTAATGAAAGGCCCATGTACGGTGGGCGAGATTGCGGAGAAGGTGCGTCTCGCCCAGCCAGCCGTTTCGCAACATTTGAAAGTTTTGAAGTCAGCCAGCTTGGTCGAAGACGAACGAAAAGGGAAAGAGGTTTATTATTCGGTAAATGTGGCGTATATGGCGAACATGCTGAAAAAAATTACGAAAGACATTGGGAAAGATAAATAAAATAAATTTAAAAAATATGGAAAAATTACAATATGACGTTATTGCGAGTGCAGAGGTAGTTTCGCGAACCGAGGAGGCGCTAAAGGCGAATGGTTTTTTGGCCGAAACGGTAGCGACTGGAGCGGAGGCGCTCGAAAAGATTAAAGAAATTATTAATAAGGATTCCTCAGTGATGAATGGATCTTCGAGGACACTTGATGAGATGGGGTTTGTCGATTATCTGAAGAAAGGAGGGCATGGTTGGAACAATCTTCATGAGGGGATATTGAAGGAAGTTGATCCAGCTAAGCAGACAATTTTACGCAAACAGTCGGCACTTTCGGATTTTTATTTGGGGAGTGTTCATGCCTTAACGGAAACGGGAGAGTTGATTATTGCATCCAACACCGGGAGTCAGTTACCACACATTGTTTTTACTTCGCCGAATGTGATATTTGTGGTGGGTACACAAAAGATTGTGCCAAACTTTGCCGAGGCGATTACACGGTTAGAAGATTATGTTTTTCCACTAGAAGATAAAAGGATTATGGGATTATATGGTTCGCATTCGATGATTTCAAAGGTGGTGACTTTAAGACGAGAAAATCCAATGATGGGGCGAAAAGTGCATGTTATTTTAGTGAATGAGAAGTTGGGGTATTAAGGTGAGCTTAGGAATTTTCGAGGTGTGGTAGAATTAGGTAATGCAAAAATTACTAAAAGTTTCGGCTGTGTTAGCGGTGATGGCGGGGGTGGTTTTGTTAGCGGGGGCGACTTGGGGGATTGTGTTTACGTACCAAAATATTGCGCGAGAGAATATTACGACGCCGGAAGACGCGGCGATTCCGAGTACGTCAGTTCGCGGACCGCTGACCTTGAAGGCACAGGCGGATATTATTCGAACGCACGCGCTAAAGATTTCTGGTGGGAAAACCTATGCGGAGATGCCGAGGCAGATTCCGAAGGTGGATGAAAATGGCCAACCAGTTTTGGATGAAAAAGGCGAGCCCACGATGACGGCGAATACCGCACGGGACATTTGGGTAACAGCAACGACATTAACTACAGCGCTGAATTTAGGAATCGTGACGTACGCTTTTTCGGCTTTTATCCTTTTGTTCGGTTTGATTTCGATTTGGACGGGCTTGGTGTTTTGGGCTTTAAGTAAGAAGCAAGTTTAGGATCAGGAAATGGCGAGTCGGGTCTATAAAATCAAAAACACTGTTTGGCTTTATCCGGGCGAAACAGCGAGTTGGCATTTTGTGAACGTGCCGAAAAAGCAATCGAAGGAGATTCGCGAGAAGTATGGCAAGTCGAGACGGGGATTTGGATCACTGCCGGTTTCGGTGACGATCGGGAAGACGGTTTTTAAAACTTCGATTTTCCCAGATAAAAGATCCGAGACTTATCTTTTGCCACTCAAGGCAGAGGTTCGGAAGAAAGAGAAGTTTGGAGATAAGGATGAGATTAGGTTTATGATAAAAATAGTTAGCTAATAAGAGGTCATTCAAAAACTACTAAAGTGTTGAATAAAATTTTATTGAACAACGAGCAATATGAGTCGAGTGAGGCGGATTTGCCGTGCTTGATAACTTACGGTGAAAAGACGGGCGGTTCGCAGTTTACGATGACGCTGACTTCGAATTTATTTTTGGGTGGTTCGAAGATTTTGATACTCACCGCTTACCCAATGGCTAGAGATAATTTTATGGAACAGATTCAAGGACGAGAAGGGGATGTGGCGTATGTGGAATCGGTGGAGCAGTTGGAGCAGAACAAAGACGCGCAAGCAATCATCTTGAAAAGTGGAGATGAGGAGTTATTTTTGAGGGTGGTATCGGGGTTGGAAGATATTGGCGAAAGGATGATTCTCGTAAAAAACATCGAGGTGTTTAACGAGAAAGTTTTTAGTTTTATTTTGGGTTTTCAGAAAATTATTCTTTCGGGGGATATTGATGAATGTGAAGCTAAGGATTTGATTATGGTGAGTAAGTTTAGAACAGTCGTGGCTTTTTCGAAGCCAAAAGTGAAATTGCCGTTTGAATTGCCGGAACTTCAAAAATATCAAGGCTATTTTTGGGGTGAAGCTAGGAAGGGGGTGGTGAGGTTGGAAGAGTAGAGGAATTTAAAATGAAAAAGATCATTGCGCTTTTGGAACAAGAAGTTGGGTACACGTTAAAGACGAGTTTGCGAGCGCGGAGGATGAGGCTCGCCATTTATCCCAACGGGGAGTTGGTCGTGACGGCGCCGAGGGTGGTGGACGAAAATTTGGTTGAGCAGTTTATTAGAGATAAGGCGAAGTGGGTAATTGAAAAATTACAGCATTTTAAGAAAACTCCGACTAAGACGATTATTAAAGTTGGGCGTAACGGATTTCGGAGATATAAAGATCAGGCGCGATGTTTGGTACAAGGACGAATTGAATATTTTAATCAGATTTATCAGTTTCGATTTAATAGAATTAGTATTAGAAATCAAAAGACGCGATGGGCGAGTTGCTCGAAAAAAGGCAATTTGAGTTTTAACTATAAAATTGCGTTTTTGCCGAGCAGGCTGGCGGATTATGTTATCGTCCATGAGCTTTGCCATTTGGCGGAGTTTAATCATTCGCGAAAGTTTTGGGATCAGGTGGGGAGGGTTTTCCCGGATTATTGGGAACTGAAGAGGGAGTTAAGGCGGACGATTGTGCAGGTGTAGGGGCGGGATTTCCCTTGATTTTGGGGTTATACAGGGTTTAGCCTTGGAAATACTGGGTAAAACTGGCCTGTTTTAGGCACACACATATGGCGGGTTTGTTTGTCGGTGTTCGACCAGAAATTC